>NZ_JBWKOU010000002.1:189963-543948 GCF_059416245.1 Curvibacter sp. GW821-FHT09D12
GGACTGCTGGATGAAGACAGGGGCCTGAAGGCCCCTGCGCTCGCTTACTTCGTGTCACGCCCTGCCCCCCCGAGGGGGCCCAGCCCGCCTTGGGGCGGCCCGGCGGCGGGCTGGACTGTGAGCCCCCACGCTCCCTCACTTCGTGTGGTCGCTGCCCCCCCGAGGGGGCCCAGCCCGCCTTGGGGCGGCCCGGCGGCGGGCTGTTCACTTCGTTGCAGGCCTGCTGGATGACGAAGAGGGCTGGAAGCACCCTCTAGGGTTGACGTGAGCTCGACCCTTTACCTGTTCAGGTGTGGCGCTGGTAGGTGAGCAGGCGGCCTTTGTAGGCGGCTTGGCTGAGGCGGGCGGGGTGGTCCAGGCGTTCTTCGGTTCTGGAGAAGCCTTGTTCGCTCATCTGCTTGTTGAACGCGGGGCGGTTGCCACGGTCGGGGTCAACGATCCAGACCTGGGCCGAAGCGCTGGCATGCTCGCCGATGAAATGCGCCAGGTCGGCGTGGGTGTCGCGCTCGTACAGCAGGTCGCTGCCCACGATGAGATCGAACAAGCCCTCGACTGACTCGCGCGGCTTTCGCGCAGGCGCGCCGGGCACGGCCTCGGGAGCGCCCCAGTGGCCATGGCGGTATTTCAGGGGCAGCAGGGCGTTGAGGCGCAGGTTCTCGAGCAGAAAGCCGCCCGTCAGTGGGTGGCAGTCGCTGGCGGTCACATCAGAGCCGCGGCGGTGGGCCACCAGGCTGGCCAGGGCCAGGCCACAGCCGATCTCCAGAATGCGCTCGCCGGGGCACAGCACGCGGCTGCCCATGCGGGCGGCCAGTTCAGCGCCCGAGGGCCACAGCAGGCCGAACAAGGGCCAGGTGGCCGAGGAGATGCCCAGGGTTTCGGCTTCGCCGTCGGGGTCAGAGAACTGCTGGTGATCCAGCAGGGATCGGATGATGAGGTCGTCAACGCCCGCAACGGCGATGCTCTCTTGCTTGGTGTCGTAGCCGGGCATCGTCGGGGCCCGGTCGGCTTGAATGACCTGGGCTGGGGGCAGAAAGAAGAGGGCCATTATGCTCCCCTCCCTTTTCAGGCCAGGGGAGGCGCCACAATGCGGCCCATGCCTCTGTTCCCCCACGTCGGGCGCCGACTGCGCCTCGCCTGCCCCTGCCTCAGCCTGGTCCTGGCCGGGCTGTTGTCGGGCTGCAGCAGCCCGCCGCCCGGCGACAACGCCAGCAGCCCGCACCACGACGCCAAAGGCTTTCACAACCCCAGCGGCGTGCAGGTCGAAAAGCCCCTGGACGACCTGCTGCGCTGGCAATGGGAGAAATGGCGCGACGGCCTGCCCACGGCAGCGGGCCAACCCACACCCCAGCAGACGCCAGACCTGGCTTTTGTGCAGGCCAACGCACGCGCTGGTGCACAGATGCAGCCCGCACTCACCTGGATCGGCCACGCCAGCACCCTGGTGCAGGCCAGTGGCCTGAACGTGCTGACCGACCCCATGTTTTCGCAGCGCGCCTTCATGGTGCAGTGGATCGGCCCGCAGCGCCAACAGCCCCCGGGTCTGACACTGGCCCAACTGCCTCACATCGACGTGGTGCTGATTTCGCACAACCACTACGACCACCTGGACCGCGCCAGCGTACAGGCGCTGGCGGCCCAGGCCGGTGGCTCGCCCCTGTTCCTGGTGCCGCTGGGCCTGAAGGCCTGGATGCAGGACCAAGGCATTGCCCGCGTAGAAGAACTGGACTGGTGGCAGGAGCGGCGTGTTGCCGGGGTGGACTTTGCGCTCACCCCGGTGCAGCACTGGTCGGCGCGCAGCCTGAACGATCACAACCATTCGCTGTGGGGCGGCTGGGCCGTGATGGGGCCGGATTTTCACTGGTACTTCAGCGGCGACACCGGCTACAGCACCGATTTCGTGACCACCCGCGAGCGGCTGGCGGCACGCCAGGGGCTCAGCCAGGGGGGTGGCTTTGACCTGGCCCTGATCGCCATCGGCGCCTACGCGCCGCGCTGGTTCATGAAGGAACAGCACGTGAACCCCGACGAGGCGGTCCAGGTGCACCTGGACCTGGGTGCCAAGCGCAGCGTCGGCGTTCACTGGGGCACCTTCTTGCTCAGCAACGAGGCGCTGGACCAGCCCCCGCGGGACCTGGCCCTGGCACGCCAGGCCCGTGGTCTGGGCGAGGCCGATTTCAGCGTGATGGCCCTGGGCGAAACCCGGCGCCTGCCCCGACGCGCGCCCAGCGCCCCCTGAGCCTCGCAGGCCTCAGTGCGGTCATTCGGACGGGCGAGGCCGCAGTGCGCGACAATGCGGGCCTTGTTTTTTCAGCCCACAAAGGCCGCGCATGAAGATCGATAAAGACACCGTCGTCACCCTGCAATTCAAGGTGGCCAATGCCCAGGGGCAACTGATCGAGCAGAGCAAGACCCCCATGGTCTACCTGCACGGCGGCTACGACAACACCCTGCCCAAGATCGAAGAGGCGCTGCAAGGCCAGGAGGCTGGCTACAAGGTGCTGCTGAAGCTGCAGCCCGAAGACGCCTTCGGTCTGCGCGACGAAAGCCTGGTGCGCGTGATCCCCAAGGCCGAGTTCCCGCCCGGCGTGAAGGTGGGCGGCCAACTCGAAGGCCGCAACGACCAGGGGCAGCCGCAGATCTACCACGTGGTCAAGATCAAGGGCCCGCAAGTGCACCTGGATGGCAACCACCCCCTGGCCGGCCAGGCCCTGCAGTTCACCCTGCACGTGACGGATGTGCGAGCTGCCAGCGAAGAAGAGATTGCCCACCGCCACGTGCACGGCGAGCACGGCCACCACCACTGAGGCCTGCGCCGCCATGAAAAAGAACGGACTGGCCGACCTGGCCCAATTGGCCAGCCTGGGCGGCCTGGTGACCACGCCGGCCGCCGAACGCAGTTGCCCCGGCTGCGCCCAGCCGCTGGACCAATGCCGCTGCGAGGCAATGGCCCAGGAACGTACCCAGAAGGCAGCGCTGAAAGGGGCGGCCGTGCGGGTGTGGCTGGAGACCAAGGGCCGGCGCGGCAAGGGGGTGACCGTGGTGAAGGGACTGCCGCTGGAGGCCAGCGCACTGGACGCCCTGGCCAAACAACTCAAGGCCGCCTGTGGTTCGGGCGGCACGGCCAAGGACGGCGACATCGAAATCCAGGGTGACCACCGCGACACCGTGCTGGCCACCTTGCTCAAGCAGGGTTATGCGGCCAAGCGTGCCGGGGGCTGAGCCTCATGAAACCCGAAGACTTGCAACGCCTGGTGAGCACCGAGATGCCCTTTGGCAAGCATAAGGGCACCCTGCTGGCCGACCTGCCGGGCCCCTACCTGAACTGGTTTGCCCGCGAAGGGTTTCCCCAAGGTGACATCGGCAGACTGCTGGCGCTGATGCATGAGATCGATCACAACGGCCTGTCCGAGTTGCTGCAGCCGCTGCGTGCTGCGGCACGGCAGCGCTGACAACGCAAGGGTTCTGTTCAGGCGCTCACGCTCTCGCGACCCCACGCTGGGCCTTGAGCAGGGCTTTTTCCGCGTACATGCGCAAGTCGGCCACCTTGACCAGATCACCGGGCTGGCTGGCGTCTTCAGGCCAGCGCGCCAGGCCCAGGCTGACTTCGATGTCCACCGGGCTCCCGCTGGCCAGGCACATGGGGCCGTTGACGGTCTTGCGCAGGCGGTGCACCGCCTGTTCTCCGGTGCTGAGGGAGGACAGATCGTGGATCAGGATCACAAATTCATCCCCGCCGAGGCGGGCCACAAAGTCGCCGCCCCGGGCAAACTCGCGCAGGCGCCGAGCCACCTCGATCAGCACCGCGTCACCGGCGTCATGGCCCAGGCGATCATTGACCTGCTTGAAGCCATTGAGGTCGGCCATCACCAGGCCGAAGGACTGGTGGCTGCGCTCGCAGCGCGCCACCTCGCGGTCCAGGGTTTCATCAAAGTAGCGCCGGTTGGGCAGATCGGTCAGCGCATCCTCGCGGGCCAGCGCCAGCACCCGGCTTTGCGCCTGCTGGTAGCAGGCCAGGCTGATGCTGTAGGTCCAGCCCACGATGAACAGCACCAGCATCAGGTACAGCACGCCCTGAAAGGGATGGCCCTGAATGCTCTGGTCATCGGGGGCGAGGCAGGCCAGCACCCAGCGTGTGGCCATGGCCGCCGCCATCAACAGCAGGAAAAAGCCGGCCACCCGGTGCACCAGGCGCTCTTCGGGCCGGCTGTGACGGCACATCACCCAGGCTGACAGGAGCAGCAAGAGCACACTGAAGGCGTCGTGGATCTGATAGCGCAGCACCGCATGCGCGTGGTTGAGCACGGACGACAGCAAGGCGGCCGGCACCAGCACCCACAGGGCGCGAGGCCAGTAGTTGCCCGCGGGATGCCCCCTGAAACGCAGACAGCCCTGCAACAGCAGCATCAAGGTGCTCAGGCCGGCCGCATGGTTGACGATCAGTGCCTGCGAAAACGACCAGCCCGCCCCCAACGCCACCGGGATGGCCAGAAAACCCACCGACATCGTGGCCGAGGCAGCCATCCACCAGCGCAGGCCGGCCACCTCGCGGTTGATGCGCCAGACTGTGTACATGACCAACAAGGTCACCTGGGCCACCATCGAAACGACCACGGACAAGGTCTCGCGGTCCAACATCCATCGCATCTGAGATTGCGCTTTCCGGGGTGCTTTTTGCCCCACCAGCCCGGGTCACACAACCCGGGTCCATGACCATTGTCGACCGCCCCAACCGTCGTGGCTTGATTTTGATCAAGGCCCGGCGGCAGGCCGCAGGGCGCTCAGCAGGCCAGGGATTCGAAGAAGGTCAGCCCCGCCGGGTCACAGCACAGGCCCTGGCCCTGCCAGGTCCAGAGCTCGCCCCGACGGCCCCACAGGCGCAGGCTCAACGGGCCCTCCAGGCGTGCCGGCAAAGGCAGTTGCCGCAGGCGCTGGCCTTGCCACTGCAACTCGCCGTCCAGCAAAGCGCCCAGAGGCAGTTCCGCCGTGTCGACCCCAGGCGCAGGGGCGGGCCACAGGTCGAGCAGCAGCCCGCGCAAATGGCCTTGTCGAGGGCGATCACCCGGCTGCTGGGCCGAGGCAACCACCGCCGCGGCGGCCCAGCGCAGCTGCAGGCCGGCCCCCCTGTGGGCAGCCGGCCAGGCCTGCACACCGGCCAGCTCGGAGTCGGCGAAATGCAGGCTCAGCGCCGAAGAGGGCTGGCCCATGCTCAGTTCAAGGGGGTGCGCACGCCGTCGCGGTAGCCGTACAGGGTGACGGCCGGCTGAGTCAGCTCACCCTTGGCCGTGAAGGCGATCTGGCCGGTCACACCATGGCGGTTGGTCTTGGCCAGGGCCGGCAGGTACACCTTGGGGTCGGTGGAGCCGGCGGCCTTCATGGCGTCGATCAGCACCAGGGTGGCATCGTAGGCGTAGGGGCTGTAGATCTGGAACTGGCCCGGGAAGCGGGTGTCATAGCGCTTTTTCCACTCGGGGCCCCCCTGCATCTTGGCCACTGACGCGCCGCCGGTGGCACAGGTCACACCCGCCAGCGGCGCGGCCTTGGCCGACAGCTCAGCCAGCTTTTCGGTGCACAGCGCGTCGCCGCCGAACAGCTTCACGTCCCCCAGACCCAGTTGCTCCATCTGGCGCAGCATGGGGCCGGCCTGGGCATCCAGCCCGCCGTAGAAGATGGCATCGGGCTTCTTGGATTTGATGGCCGTGAGGATGGCCATGAAATCGGTCGCCTTGTCGTTGGTGAACTCTTCGCCCACCACGGTCAGGCCTTTTTGCAGGGCCGTGGCCTTGAACACGCCGGCCACGCCCTGGCCATAGGCGGTGCGGTCGTCGATGATGGCCACGCGCTTGACCTTGAGCGCATCGGCGGCGTAGTAGGCCAGTGCGGCGCCCAGGGCGTTGTCGTTGGCAATCAGACGGAACGTGGTCTTGTAGCCGGGCTTGGTCAGATCGGGGTTGGAGGCCGAGGCGGTGATGTTGGGCAGGTCGCACTTGGCGTAGATCGTCGCCGCCGGGATCGAGGTGCCCGACTGCAGGTGGCCCACCACGCCAGCCACCTTGGCATCGCACATCTTCTGGGCCACGGCGGTGGCCTGGCGCGGATCGCCCGCATCGTCTTCGGCGGCCAGCTCAAAGCGGATCTTCTTGCCGCCGATCACGGGGTTCTGGGCATTGGCTTCTTCGATGGCCAGGCGCACGCCGTTTTCGGTGTCCTTGCCGATGTGGGCAATGCCGCCCGAGACGGGGCCCGCGTGGCCGATCTTCACCACCTGCACCTCCTGGGCCGACACCGCGGCGGTCAGGGCCAGCACCGCGGCGGCAGCCAGGGTGGAGCGGAGGAATCGAGCTTGTGTTTTCATGGAGAGTTTCCCTTGTGCGGCTGCAGAAATCAGGCCCTGGATCGGAACAGCCACCTCCGATCCCGGCCACCCACGGGCGTGGCGCTGCACAGAGTCCATGCAAGGCGACACACCAGGGCAGATTCCAAAAACAAAACGCGCCCAAAGGCGCGTTTTGCAGAGTCAACGAGACTTACTTGGCGACGACACGCACCATTTCGAGGCACTTGTTCGAGTAGCCCCATTCGTTGTCGTACCAGCTCACCACCTTCACGAAGGTGCTGTCCAGGGCGATGCCGGCTTCGGCGTCGAACACCGAGGTGCACGATTCACCGCGGAAGTCGGTGGCCACCACCTTGTCTTCGGTGTAGCCCAGCACGCCCTTCAGAGCGCCTTGCGACTGGGCCTTCATTTCGGCGCAGATTTCGGCGTAAGAGGCAGCGCTGTTGAGTTCCACCGTCAGGTCGACCACCGACACATCGGAGGTGGGCACGCGGAAAGACATGCCGGTCAGCTTCTTGTTGAGCTCAGGAATCACCACGCCCACGGCCTTGGCAGCACCGGTGCTGCTGGGGATGATGTTTTCCAGGATGCCGCGGCCGCCGCGCCAGTCCTTGTTGCTCGGGCCGTCCACGGTCTTTTGCGTGGCGGTGGCCGCGTGCACGGTGGTCATCAGGCCGCGCTTGATGCCCCACTTGTCGTTCAGCACCTTGGCCACGGGGGCCAGGCAGTTGGTGGTGCACGAAGCGTTGGAGACGATGGCCTGGCCAGCGTAGGTCTGGTGGTTCACGCCGTAGACGAACATCGGGGTGTCGTCCTTGGACGGGGCCGACAGGATCACCTTCTTCGCGCCAGCGGCCAGGTGCTTCTCAGCGGTTTCCTTGGTCAGGAACAGGCCGGTGGATTCGATCACCACGTCGGCGCCCACTTCGTTCCACTTCAGGTTGGCCGGATCGCGCTCGGCCGTCAGGCGGATCTTCTTGCCATTGACCACCAAGGTGTTGCCTTCGACAGCGATGTCACCCTTGAAGCGGCCGTGCACGCTGTCGTACTTCAGCATGTACGCCAGGTAGTCGGGCTCGAGCAGGTCGTTGATGCCGACGATTTCGATGTCGGAGAAGTTCTGCACCGCAGCGCGAAACACCATGCGGCCGATGCGGCCGAAGCCGTTGATGCCAACCTTGATAGCCATGTCAGTCTCTTTCCTGGAGTTAAAAAATGAACAAGGGGCGGCCGGCGTCGGGCGCCGGCTCGTTTGATTTGCTTCGTGTGGGTTACTTCTTCTTGGCTTTGCCCAAGGCCACCAACACGGTGTCGGTGACGTTTTCGGCGGTGAAGCCGAAATGCTTGAACAGCACCGGGGCCGGGGCCGACTCACCATAGGTGTCGATGCCCACCACCGCGGCGACGCCGTACTTCCACCAGCCATCGGTGCTGCCCATCTCGACCGCCACGCGCGGCAGGCCAGCCGGCAACACCGACTTCTTGTAGGCCAGGGTCTGGCGATCGAAGGTGGTGGTGCTGGGCATGGAGACCACGCGCACATAAACCTTCTTCTCGGCCAGCAGCTTCTGGGCGGCCAGCGCCAGCTGCACTTCGGAGCCGGTGGCGATGATCACGCCCTGGGGCTTGCGCTTGATGCCGATGTCGGCCGGCTCGCTCAGGATGTAGGCACCGCGGCTGATCTCGCCCAGGTCTTTCTTGGGCGAGTAGGGCAGATTCTGGCGCGACAGCAGCAGGGCGGTCGGGCGGTTCTTGTTTTCCAGGGCCACGGCCCAGGCGATGGTGGTTTCAGCCGTGTCGGCCGGGCGCCACACATCGAGGTTGGGGATCAGGCGCAGGCTGGCGGCGTGTTCGATCGACTGGTGGGTCGGGCCGTCTTCGCCCAGGCCGATGGAGTCGTGGGTGAACACATGGATCACGCGCTGCTTCATCAGCGCCGCCATGCGGATGGCATTGCGGCTGTAGTCGCTGAAGGTCAGGAAAGTGCCACCGTAGGGGATGAAACCGCCATGCAGGGCCACGCCGTTCATGACCGCAGCCATGCCGAACTCGCGCACACCGTAGTTGATGTGGCGGCCGCCGACCAGTTGGCCATCGGCCGCAGCGGTCTGAACCACCTCACCGGCGGCGTCAAAGCGCAGGTTGGGGGTGCTCTTGGTGTTGGTGAGGTTGGAGCCGGTCAGGTCGGCCGAGCCACCCAGCAGCTCGGGCAACGCGGCGGTGAAGGCTTCCAGGGCCAGCTGGCTGGCCTTGCGGCTGGCCACGGTCTCGGCCTTGGTGTGGGCGGCGATGGCGGCATCAACCGCCACCTGGGCGAAGTTCTTCGGCAACTCGCCGGCCATGCGGCGCAGCAGCTCGGCGGCCAGCTCGGGGTGGGCGGCCTGGTAGGCGGCAAAGCGGGTGTTCCACTCGGCTTCAGCGGCGGTGCCACGGGCCTTGCCGTCCCAGGCGGCGTAGACGTCGGCCGGGATCTCGAAGGGGGCGTGCGGCCAGCCCAGCGCTTCGCGGGTCAGGGCGATTTCCTCGGCACCCAGGGGTTCGCCGTGGGCCTTGGCGGTGTTGGCCCGGTTGGGCGAGCCCTTGCCGATGGCGGTCTTGCAGATGATCAGGGTGGGGGCCGCGTTCTGGCCCTTGGCCTGCGCAATGGCTTGCGACACGGCGTCCACGTCGTGGCCGTCCACCGGGCCGATCACGTTCCAGCCATAGGCCTGGAAGCGCTGCGCGGTGTTGTCGATGAACCAGGGGGCGACCTGACCGTCGATGGAAATGCCGTTGTCGTCGTACAGGGCGATCAGCTTGCCCAGTTTCCAGGCGCCGGCCAGGGCGGCCGCTTCGTGGCTGATGCCTTCCATCAGGCAGCCGTCGCCCATGAAGACATAGGTGTGGTGGTCGACCACGGCATGGCCGTCGCGGTTGAACTCCTTGGCCAGCAGCTTCTCAGCCAGCGCAAAACCCACGGCATTGGTGATGCCCTGGCCCAGGGGGCCGGTGGTGGTTTCCACGCCGGGGGTGATGCCCACTTCGGGGTGGCCTGCGGTCTTGCTGTGCAGCTTGCGGAAGTTCTTCAGCTCTTCGATCGGCAGCGGGTAGCCGGTGAGGTGCAGCAGCGCGTAGATCAGCATCGAGCCGTGACCGTTGGACAGCACGAAGCGGTCACGGTCCAGCCATTGCGGCTGACTCGGGTTGTGCTTGAGGTGCTGACCCCACAGGGCCACGGCCATGTCGGCCATGCCCATCGGGGCACCGGGGTGACCGGAGTTGGCGAGTTGAACGGCGTCCATGGCCAGCGCGCGGATCGCGTTTGCCATGTCTTGTTGTTGCTGGGTGTTGGCCATCGGGAGAAGCTCCGGATTGGAGGGTCTGGGGGAAACCCCGCATTTTACCGGGCCCGCCCGACCCAGGTCGCGAAGCCCGCTTTCAGGGCCACCTTCCGCCTCATTCAACCCCTGACTTGCACTAAAGTGGAGCCTCTTATGCTTGGCCTTCATCTGACCGCTGATTTGCACGACTGCCGCTGCGAGCCCCATTGGCTGCAGGACGCGCCAGCCCTGGGCCAGGCCTGCCTGGAGGCCGTGGCGGCCACCGGCCTGCAGGCGGTGAGCCAACTGTTGCACCCCTTCCCGGCCGGTCCCAAGGGCCCCGGCGGGGTTACCGCCACCGTGCTGCTGGCGGAATCGCATCTGTGCGTGCACACCTGGCCCGAGCTGAGCGCGGTGAGCCTTGATGTCTATGTGTGCAATGTGGGCGCCGACCACGGCCACCAGGCCCGCGCCCTGCTGGCCCGGCTGCTGAGCCTGTTCCAGCCCGGCCGCCAGCGGCTGCAAGAGCTGCAGCGTGGCAGCCTGGTCGACGCGGCCCACCCCACCCCGGTCTGATCCATGAACCCCACGCTAGACGCCCTTCTTCAAGACACCCCGGCCATGCTGCTGGCCGCGGGCCGCGGTGAGCGCATGCGCCCGCTCACCGACCGGCAGCCCAAGCCGCTGCTGGCGGTGCAGGGTCGCCCGTTGCTGCAATGGCAGCTGGAGGCCCTGGCGCGGGACGGCTGCCGCCGCGTGCTGATCAACACCGCCTGGCTGGGTCAGCAGATCCAGGATTTTTTCGGGTCGACCTGCCAGACCGCGCACGGCCCGCTGGCGCTGAGCTACTCCGACGAGGCCGCTGCCTTTGGGGGTGCGCTGGAGACCGCGGGCGGCATTGCCCGCGCGCTGCCCCAACTGGGCGAGGTGTTCTGGCTGGCCGCCGGCGATGTCTTTGCCCCCGACTTCGTGTTCGACCCACAGGCCCTGGCCCGGTTTCGCGCCGGCGACGCCCTGGCTCACCTGTGGCTGGTGCCCAACCCGGCGCACAACCCACGCGGCGACTTCGGCCTGAGCCCCGAGGGCCTGGCCCTGAACCTGCCGCCCGACCACCCTGGGCCCCGCCACACCTACAGCACCATCGGCCTGTACCGTGCCGACCTTTTCAAGCACCCCTGGTGTGACATCGCGCCCGGCAACCCGCAAGGCCAGGCCGCGCCGCTGGCCCCGCTGCTGCGCCGCGCTATGGACGCGGGCCGCGTGAGCGCCAGCCTGTACACCGGCCGCTGGACCGACGTGGGCACGCCCGAACGCCTGGCCCAATTGAACGAGCCCCTGAACGAGCCCCTGAACGCGGCCTGATCCGCCCCACCACAGCCCACCCCGCCGCCGAAAGCCCGCCATGTCCGACCTCCCTGTCCTTGCCCCCACCCCTTTGAGCGTCTATGCCGAACGCCGCGCCCGCGTGGCCCAGGCCATCGGGCCCAACGGCATCGCCATCGTGCCCACCGCACCCGAGCGCCAGCGCAACCGGGACAGCGATTTCCTGTACCGGCACGACAGCTACTTCTACTACCTGACCGGCTTCACCGAACCCAACGCCTGGCTGGTCATCACCGGCGACGGCCACAGCACCTTGTGGTGCAACCCCAAGGACCTGGAACGCGAGATCTGGGATGGCTACCGCCTGGGCCCCGATGCGGCCCCTGCCGCCCTCGGCGTGGACACCGCCTGGCCGGTGACCGAACTGGACACCCGCCTGCCCAAGCTGCTGGAAAACCGCGACGTGGTGCACTTTCCTTTCGCCACCCACAAAGGCCTGGAAACCCGCGTTGACGGCTGGCTGAGCCAGGTGCGCGCCCGGGTGCGCTTCGGCGCCCTGTGCCCGGCCATGCAACGCGACCTGTGCGGGGTTCTTGACGAGATGCGCCTGATCAAGGACGAGCATGAACTGGCCATCATGCGCCGGGCCTCGCAGATCAGCGCCCGCGCCCATGTGCGCGCCATGCAGCTCAGCGCCAGCCGCCTGCGCGCCGGCCAGGACGTGCGCGAGTACCACCTGGACGCCGAACTGCTGCACGAGTTCCGGCGCCATGGATCACAGTACCCGGCCTACAGCTCCATCGTGGCCGCCGGGGCCAATGCCTGTGTGCTGCATTACCGGGCCGATGCCGCCCCGGTGCGCGACGGCGAGCTGGTGCTGATCGATGCCGGCTGCGAGCTCGACAGCTACGCCAGCGACATCACCCGCACCTTCCCGGCCAACGGCCGCTTCAGCGGACCACAGCGGGCCCTGTACGACCTGGTGCTGGCCTCGCAGGACGCGGCCGTGGCCGCCACCCACGCCGGCGCGCGCTTCAACGACCCGCACGACGCCACCGTGGCGGTGCTGGCGCAAGGCCTGCTCGACCTGGGCCTGCTCGACCGCAACACCGTGGGCAGCGTGCAGGACGTGATCGAAAACCGCAGCTACTTCCCGTTCTACATGCACCGCACCAGCCACTGGCTGGGCATGGATGTGCACGATTGCGGCAGCTATGTGGAGCCCACCGAGCTGGGCCACAGCAGCCAGCGGCGTGACCCGCTGTCGGGCGAGACCATCACCAACCGGCCCAGCCGAATCCTGCACCCGGGCATGGTGTTGACCCTCGAACCCGGCCTGTATGTGCGGCCGGCCCCGGGCGTGCCCGAGGCTTTCCACCACATCGGGATCCGCATCGAGGACGATGCCGTGGTCACGGCTCAGGGCTGCGAGCTGATCACCCGCGACGTGCCGGTGAAGGCCGACGAGATCGAAGCGCTGATGCGCTGAGGCGCTGAGTTGCAGACGACCTGATGAATCAGCCCGAACCCCGCCCCGAGCGCCGTGCCCTGCGCCTGATCGCCAACGAAAAGACCGTGCCGCGCCTGCACCTGGTCGGCACGCTGGTGGTGGTGCTGAGCCTGACGCTGGCCCTGGTGGGGTTTTTCTCGTGGCAGAACCTGGCCGAGCAACGCGCCTCGCTGCAACGGGTGGAGGCGGTGTTGCAACAGCAGCAGCAGCAACGCCTGTCCGCCGAGATGGACTCGGCCCTGAGCTACGTCGAGTTTGTGCGCTCTCGCACCCACGATGTGCTGCGCCGCAGCCTGGTCAATCAGGTCGACAACGCCATGCAGGTGGCCGACGCCATCTACCAGCGTGAAGCCACGCGGCGGCCGCCGGCCGAAGTTCGCCAACTGATCGTCGAAGCCCTGCGCCAGGTGCGCTTCTACGACGGACGGGGCTACTACTTCATCGATGACATGGAGGGCCGCTTCATCCTGTTGCCCACCGCGCCCCAACTCGAAGGCAAGTTGTCGCCGGACAACCGCGACGACACCGGGCATCCCATCATGAAAGGTCTGATCGAGGCCGCCCGCAAGCCCCGCGGTCAAGGCTTCTCGCAGTACCGCTGGTACTTGCCGGATCAACCCAAAAAAATGGCGGACAAGCTGGCCTATGTGCGCTACTTTGCGCCCTACGACTGGTTGATCGGCACCGGCGACTACACCTCGAAATGGGATGAGCTTCAGCAGCAGGAAGCGCTGGCCCACCTGCGCTCGCTGCGCTTCGGCGTCAGCGGCTACTTCGGCCTGGTCGACCGCGAAGGCCGCTCACTGCTGTCCCCCTCCAACGCCTCACTGGAAGGGTTGCACTATTCCGGCCTGCCGCCAGCCGAAGCAGCCGCGGTGGAAAAGATCTTCCACACCGGGCAGAACGGCGGCGGCTTCATCCACTACGAGTGGCCCCACCCCAACACCGGCCAGATGAGCCCCAAGACCGCGCTGGTCAAGGTCATCGAGCCCTGGGGCTGGGTGATTGCCGCGGCCGTGTTCGACAACGAACTGGAGTCGTCGATCACCCGCGAGCGCCAGTTGTATGAGGACGGCAGCCCACAGCGCTGGCTGACCCTGGGCCTGGCCGTGCTCGCCGCCCTGGGGGTGGCGCTGGGCGCCTCGCTGCTGTTCTCGCGCTGGTCACGCCGCCTGTTCCTGGCCTACCACCGTGAAAACGCCCGCCACCTGGAGGCCTTGCGCCAGCAGGCGGCCGAGCTCAAGACTCTGTCACGCGCCATGGCGCAAAGCCCGGTGTCCATCATGATCACCGACACCGGCGCCTGCATCACCTATGTGAACCCCGAGTTCGAACGCATGAGCGGCTACGCCCAGGCCGAGGTGCTGGGCCAGTTGCCGCAGTTCCTGCGTGCCCCCGGCGAGGACAAGGCCCGTTACGAAGAGATCTGGGAGGTGGCGAGCAAAGGCCAGCCCTGGCAGGGCGAGCTGCCGATCCAATGCCAGAACGGCGCCATGCTGTGGCACAAGGTGCAGGTGTCGCCGGTGCTCAACGACCAGGGCCACATCACGCAGTACCTGGTCATCCTGGAGGACGTGACCGAGCGGCGCCGCATCGAGGCCGAGCAGCGCATTGCAGCCACCGCCTTCGAAACGCAAGAGGGCATGATGGTGGCCGACAGCCAGGGCGTGATCCTCAAGATCAACCAGGCCTTCACCGAGATCACCGGCTACAGCTCGCAGGACGTGGTGGGTCAGACGCCCCAGATCCTCAAGTCGGGCCGGCATGACCGCACCTTCTACGAAAACCTGTGGAAATCGGTGCTCGAAACCGGCCAGTGGCGAGGCGAGATCTGGAACCGGCGCAAAAACGGCGACATCTTCCCCGAGTGGCTGACCATCACTGCGGTCAAGAGCGAAGGTGGCGAGGTGACGCACTACGTGAGCACGCTGACCGACATCACCCAACGCAAGGCGGCCGAGAACGAGATCCGGCACCTGGCCTTCTTCGACCCGCTGACCAGCCTGCCCAACCGCCGCCTGCTGCTGGATCGCCTGCGCCAGGCCCTGGCCGCCAGCGTGCGGCGCCAACGCAATGGCGCGCTGATCTTCATCGACCTGGACAACTTCAAGACCCTCAACGACACCCTGGGGCACGACAAGGGCGACCTGCTGCTGCAGCAGGTGGCACGTCGCCTGCTGCACAGCGTGCGCGAAACCGACACCGTGTCGCGCCTGGGCGGCGACGAGTTCGTGGTCATGCTCGACGGACTGGACGGCAACCCGGTGGATGCTGCCCGCCAGGCCGAGACGGTGGGCGAGAACATCCGACTGGCCCTGAACCAGCCTTACGACCTGGCCGGCAACGAATACCACTGCTCGCCCAGCATGGGTGTGGCGCTGTTCGACCAGCATTCGCAGGTGGACGACATGCTGCAGCGCGCCGACCTGGCCATGTACCAGGCCAAGGCGGCCGGGCGCAACACACTGCGCTTCTTCGACCCCGCCATGCAGGCCCTGGTGGCCGAACGCGCCGCCCTGGAATCGGACCTGCGCGTGGGCATCCGCGACGGTCAGTTGCTGCTGGCCTACCAGGCCCAGGTGAGCGCCGCCGGCCAGGTTCTGGGGGCCGAGGCCCTGGTGCGCTGGCAACATCCGCAGCGGGGCCTGGTGTCACCCGCCGACTTCATCCCGATGGCTGAAGAAACCGGGCTGATCCTGCCCCTGGGCCTGTGGGTGTTGACCGAGGGCTGCCGCCAACTCGCCGAGTGGGCCCAAAGCCCGGCCCATGCCCACCTGACCCTGGCCATCAACGTGAGCGCCCGCCAGTACCGGCAGGCCGACTTCGTGCAGCAGGTGCTGGACACCCTGTCCGCCACCGGTGCCCCAGCCCAGCGGCTCAAGCTGGAACTGACGGAAAGCCTGCTGCTGCACGACGTGGAAGACATCATCACCAAGATGGGCGCCTTGCAGACCCATGGCGTGGGCTTCTCGCTGGATGACTTCGGGACCGGCTACTCCAGCCTGAGCTACCTCAAGCGACTGCCGCTGGACCAGCTGAAGATCGACCAATCCTTTGTGCGCGATCTGCTGGAGGACGCCAACGACGCCACCATCGCGCGCACCATCGTGGCCCTGGGCAAGAACCTGGGCCTGGCAGTGATCGCCGAAGGGGTGGAAACCACCGAACAACGCGACCGCCTGGCCAGCTATGGCTGCGATGCCTACCAGGGCTACCTGTACGGGCGCCCCGCCAGCGCCGCCGAACTGCCCCTGAACGGGAAGGTTTGAGATGCAACTGCTCAGCGTGAACACCGGCCGCGTGCGCCCCCTGCAGATCCAGGGGCGACGCATCATGACAGCCATTGGCAAGACCCCGGTCGACGGGCCGGTGGGCGTGGCCCGGCTGGGCCTGGCCGGTGACGAACAGGCGGATCCCAGCGTGCATGGCGGCCTGTCCAAGGCGGTCTATGCCTGGCCCGCCGAGCATTACCCCTGGTGGCAGCAGCAACGGCAGCAGGCGGGTGTCAGCCTGTTCGACGAGCCTTTGCCACCGGGTTTCGCGGGCGAGAACCTGACGTTGACAGGGCTGCTGGAAGCCCAGGTCTGGGTGGGGGACGAGCTGCACTTTCCCGACTGCGTGCTGCGCGTGGCCGCCCCACGCGAGCCTTGCTTCAAGTTCAACGCCGTGATGGGCTTTGCCCAGGCCGCACGCCTGATGGCCCAAAGTGCCCGTTGCGGCTTTTACCTCTCGGTGGTGCAGGAAGGCACGCTCACCGCCGGCCAGCGCTTCGAGCTGAGCCCCGGCCAACGCGGCCTGGGCATTGTGGAAGCCCTGGCCGCCAAGTGGGCCAAGCATCGGAACTGAATACAGCTCACCGTCAGAACCGCTGCTCGGCGTCCTCAGGGCGCCAGGCAGACCAGCGCACCATCACGCTGTCGAACAAGGGGCTGCTCAGCCAATGGGTGAGCCACTGCTGAAGCCCAGGCAAGGGCGCCTGGGCCCACCAGGCGGCATCCACCTGGGCGAACTGGCGCACAAAGGGCATCAGGGCTGCATCGAGCAGGCCGGGCCGGGGGCCCAGCAAGTGCGGTCCGCCCTGCGCCTGCCACAGGGCCTCCAGGGGCTGAAGATGTTGGGCCAGTGCCTGCTCACACCAGTGGCTGGCCAGGTGCTCCGGGTGGCGTTCGGGATACTTGTAGCGGTCCAGCAGGGCCTTGAACATCCCGTCGTTGCTGGCCAGCCAATGCTGGGTCAGCGCCGCTTCGCGGCTGCCGTCGGGGGGCAGCCAGCCCTGGGGATCGTGCAGCACCAACGCCCAACGCATGATGTCCAGGCTCTGATCGATCACCTCACCCGTGGGCAGCACCAGCACCGGCACCGTGCCCTTGGGGTTGGCCGCGAGCAGTTCGGCCGGCTTGTCGCGCAGCACCACCTCGCGCAGGGCCACCGGCACGCCCGCGGCCTTCAAGGCCAGCCGGGCCCGCATGGCATAGGGGCAGCGCCGGAACGAATACAGCACGGGCAAAGAAGTCATGGCGCGAGTCGACAAGCGGATTCAAGAGGCCCGATTCTGCCGTGTCACATCGCCGCCCCCAAAAAAGCGGCCCGATGCGCATGAACGCACCGGGCCGACCAAGGACTGACGGCAAGAAAAAAGTGACGACTTTGAAAAATGCGCGGGTGCGCAGACTGCGCAGTGGGCTCAGCGCGCCTTCAGGAACTCGGCCACGTCGAGCAGCACCAGTTCGTTGTCATCGGCCTGGTTGGGCTCGCGGCTGCTGGAGAAGGGCAGGTTGTTGTCATTGCCCACCACGATGTGGGTGGCATCCACCACGTCGACGTTCTCGATGGTGAAGAAGGGGAAGGTGAGCACGCCCTGGTTCAGCGGCTTGCGTGCCAGGTGGGCCGGGTCGGCGATGTTGAGCAGATCGATGTAGCCGATCTTGCGCACCGCAGCCCCCACGTTGGCCTCGTTCAACTCGATCTTGTAGACGCGCTTGAACTTGGCCAGGTCATGGAAGCAGTCGGGGCGCTGCTGGCCTTCGGGACAGGCCTTGTCGGCCGTGCCTTCACCGTTGTCGCGCTCGATGATCATGCCGGTGCTGTCATCGATCATGTTGAAGTCGCCAATCGCATGGTGGCCGGCTTCCAGCACGTACTTCCAATGACGCCCGGTCCACCGCTCGGTCTTCACGTCGAATTCGAGCACGCGCAGGTAGGGCTTGCCCTCCAGCGATTCGTAGGCCTTGGCCTCGGGGTTCCACAGGGCGCCTTCGAGCAGGGCGTAAAGCTTGCTGCCGTCCTTGGACGAGGCCATGCCCTCGAAGCCCTTGGAGCGGCGCACCTGGAAGTCCACCGTGCCGCCCGGGGCGGCAGGCGTGGTCAGGGCCGGGTGGTCGGGCGAGCGCACGGCCTTGCCATCCACCAGGGTGTCGAACACCGCCAACACCTTGCCCTTCATGTCGGCCTTGATCAGGAAGGGGCCCAGTTCGTCGCCGATCCAGATCGAACCACCGGCCAACTGAAAGCTTTCGGTATCGAAGTCGGATCCAGTCAGGTAGCGCTCAGGCGTGCCTTCGTGAACGATGCGGAAGGGGACCTTCTTGTCGGGATCATGCAGAAAGACCGTGTCCAGGCGCTTGAAGTGGCCGCTCTTGAAATCCACCGCGTAGTGGTTCAGGTACAGCATGAAGTCGGGCGAATTGGCTTTGGCACCCGCGCCGTTGTCGGTGATGATCCAGAAGGTGCCGTCGGCCATGTGCTTGATGCCCGAATGGCCCTGCAGCGGCTGGCCCTTGAAGGGCAGCGATACGCCGGTCGGACGGCCGAACGACAGGCCGGGCACCGAGCCCAGCTTCTCGACCCGCACGCCGGTGGTGTACTTGCCGCTGGTCTGCAGGTCTTGCGGCGCGTTCTTGGGCGCCGGCACAAAGCTCTGCGCCGGCAACACGGCATGGCCTGCCAGACGGGCCTCGAAAGCCTGGGGTGCAGCAGTGTTGGACTGGGCGGCCACGGGCAAGGCCCAGAGGCAGGCCGTCACGGCCAGGATGGAAGCGGCAACAGAATTGAGAGCGCGGGACATCTGAAAAATCATCACAACAGAAAACAAGCCGCCACTGTCGAGCCCCGCCATGACGCGCTGATGACAGGGATTTCCCGCGAAGGATGGTGGCAATTGGTTACAACTTTGCTTTGTTGGTTAGGATGGTTTGGTGCAGCTCCTCTCCGCCTCCGAAAGCTATCTGCTGGGTCGCCGTTTTCGGCGCCTGTTGCACTGGGCTGGGTGGGCGGCGGGGCTGGGCTTGATCGGCCTGGGCCTGTGGTCGATCGCGCTGGATTACCGCAGCACCCGCCGCCTGGCCCATGACAACAGCCAGCAACTGACCGAAAGCCTGCGCCACCTGAGCGAGCAGACACTGGAGCAGGCCTCACTCAGCCTGAGCAGTCTGGGTCAGGAATTGATGCCCACCCGCGGCCCGCACACCCCGCCCGATGCCCGCGCCTTGCAGGCCCTGCTGGAGGGCGCCATCCGCTTCGACAGCGTGTCCCAGCTGCTGTTTGTGCGCCGCGGCGACGAGCTGGTGGCCGCCGACCGGAACCAGCACCTGCCCCCCGAGGCGCTGCAGCCGCTGCGCCAGTTGCCGGCCCCCGAGGTGGCGGGCCCCTTGCAGCTGCTGGCGCCGATCCGCCTGGGCGATCAAGACGAGTTGCTGCCGGTGCTGATGCGCCTGAGCAGTGGCGCATCGGGCCCCGAGTGGCTGCTGGGCGCCCTGATTCCGCTGGCGGCCTTGCGCCCGCCCGCACCGCCGCAGGACAGCGATGCACAGGCCCCGCTCAACCTGCTTGAGCAGGCGGTGTACCTGCCCGATGGCCAGGTGCTGATGCGCACCGGTGGGTTCATGCCGGGCGCCGGGCGCATGGCCCCCGAATCGGCCCTGCTGGCCCGGCTGGCCCACGAGCAACCGGCCGGCGAGTTCATGACCTCGATCGGCCAGGGGCTGGACCTGTCGGGCACCTTCAGGCGCTCCGGGCGCTATCCGCTGTTGGTGGCCAGCCTGCAAGCCGAGACCCAGGTGCTGGCCCCCTGGCGGCAACGCAGCGCCACCAAGGGGGTGATGCTGGCCCTGGCGCTTCTGGCGCTCGGACTGGGCACCCGCGCACTGCAGCGCATGCTGCAGGTGCTGGCCACCAGCGAGACGGTGTACCGGCGCCTGTTCGAGGACGTGGCCGATGGCGTGCTGGTGCTGGACCCTGCAGGCCGTGTGCTGGCGCTGAACCCGGCGGCATTGCGCCTGACCGGGCGCCAGCAGGGCGAAGAGGTGGTGGGACACGCCCTGTCGGAGTTCTTTCCCCACCCCATTGACCCGGCCACCGGCCAGCCCAGCGCCCTGCCACGCCAGCGCATGCAACGCGCACTGGCCGGAGAGCACCTGCGCTTCGAATACAGTTTTGACGCCCCGCAGACGCAGCAGCGTGTGGACTGCGAGATGCGCCTGTCGGCCTTCACGCTGGATGGCGCGCCCCAGTTGTTGTGCCTGGTGCGCGACCTGAGCGAAGAGCGCCGCTTCAACCGCCAGCAGGACTACCTGGCCAACCACGACCCACTGACCGGCCTGCCCAACCGGCACAGCCTGTTGCGCCAGCTGGACGAGCGCATCGAACGCCAGCCCGGCCATCGCTTCGAGCTGGTGTTCGTGAACCTGGCGCGCTTCAAGGAGATCAACGAAGCCTTTGGCCACCGGGCTGCCGACATGGTGCTGGAAATCACCTCCCGGCGCCTGGAGCGCCAGCTGCTCGCCCATGGCTGGAGCCTGGCGCGGGCCGGCGGCACCGACTTCGTGGCCGTGCCTCCGGCGCCCCATGACGCGGCAAATGACGCGGCCCGCGACACGTCCCAGGACACGGCCCATGACGCTGCGTTTAACGCGGCTTTCGACCCGGCGATGAAATCGAAGCCTGACCCGACGCCCGTCCTGCCGACCGAGGCCGTGTGCGAACTGATGGTGCGGGTCAGCCGCGAACCGATCACGCTGGGCGACACCGCCGTCGAGCTGCATCTGAAGCTGGGCAGCGCCGCCTACCCTGCCGACGCGCCTGATGCCGGGCAGTTGCTTCGCTGCGCGGATGTGGCGGCCGCCCGGGCGCGCACCGTGGTGGGATCGCAGGTGCGCTACAGCCGCAGCTTCGAACACGCCCCCGGGCACGACCTGAAGATGCGCTCAGAACTGTCGGCCGCCATCCGCGGCGGCCAGTTGCAACTGGCCTGGCAACCCAAGCTGTGGCTGGAAAGTCGAGAGCTGGAAGGGGTGGAGGCCCTGCTGCGCTGGCACCACCCGCGCCTGGGCTGGATCCCGCCGTCCGAGTTCATTCCGCTGGCCGAATCCACTGAACTGATCTACCCGCTGACCCGCTGGGTGATCAGCGCGGCACTCGACCAGATGGCCCGCTGGCAGGCCCGGGATCAGGCGTTGAAGGTCGCCGTCAACATCAGCGCCAACAACCTGCAGGACCCCGACTTCACCGACCACATCAAAACCCTGCTGGTGCAGAAAAAGGTGGCCGCCCAGTGGCTGGAGCTGGAGGTCACCGAGTCGGCCCTGGCCGTCAACCCCGACCTGGTGCTGCGCCGCCTGCAGGAGCTGCGGGCCGCCGGCATGGCGCTGGCGCTGGACGACTTCGGCACCGGCTTCTCCAGCCTCTCGTATGTGAGCCAGTTTCCCTTCACCAGCATCAAGATCGACCGCAGCTTTGTGAGCGCGCTGCTACGCAGTCCGCGCGACCGCCACGTGGCCGAGTCGACCATCGCCCTGGGCCGCAAGCTGGGCCTGCGCACCGTGGCCGAAGGGGTCGAGGATGACGCCACCGCCGCGGCCCTGATGGCGCTGGATTGCGATGTCGGCCAGGGCTATCTGTTTGCCAAGCCCTTGATGGCGCCGGCCTTCGAGCACTGGCGGCACGCGCATCAGAGCAAGCTGCTGGCGGCACGCCACCAGGCCGCCGGGCAACACCGCTAGGGTCGCCGGCCACCGCTCAGGGCAGCGCGCGCCACAGGTAGGCAGCCCCTTCGCCGTACCCGGCCAAGGTGGCCTGGGAGGCCGCATCAGGCCGGCTGTCCTGAAAGCCCTGACGGCGCCAGAAAGGCTGCGAGCCCTGCACCGCCACCAGGCCCAGCCCGCCCAGGCTTTCGGTCCGTGCCAGGGCCAGTGCCGCCGCCACCAGGCGTGGCCCCAGGCCCAGGCCCTTGGCAACCGGGTGCACGGCCAGGTCATGCAGGTACAGGGCCGTGGGCTGGGGCGCCGGGTCAAAAGGTTGATGCAGCGGCGCCACCGCCCCCGGCACACTGCGGTAGGCCAGCAGGTAGGCGCGCATCTCGCCAGAGGCCTCGAACAAGCCCCACACCGTTGGCGGCGTGATGGCCAGGCGCTGGGCCATGGCAGGGGCGGGCTCAACCAAGTCGGCACCATAGGCCAGGGCCTGCAGCGCCATCAAGGCGGGCAGGTCGGCCCTCTGCAGGCCGCGTAAGTGGTGCGGGCCCGGGCTCATGAGGGGGTGCGCCCCCGCAGTTGCTGCACGGCCAGCAGCCCGGCATCGTGCCCGCGCGTGAAAGCCTCTTCGAACACCGAGTAGCCCGACCAGTCGCTGTGGGCGTAGCTGACCCGCCCTTGGGCCAGTGCCGCCGGAACACCGCTGCCGGTGCGGCGCTGGCGCAGGCTGGGCACGGCCTGGGCGGCCGCGGCCAGCGGCAGGCGCGCCAGGTGGGCCAGTACCCCGGGCACGGGCACGGCCATGGCATGGCCGTGCCGGCTCAGCGAGAACTCTCGGGCATGGCTCAGCAGATCGGGGTGCGGGGCCAGGAATTCGTCCAGCAGCTGGCCACGCCAGTGCGTCCAGGGCTGCTCCAACAAGGTCTTGCGGGCCGGTTTGGCGGCCCCCAGGGCGCGGTAGAAGGTGAGCACCGTGGGGCCGGGGCGCGGGTCCAGGCGCTGGTGGGCGGCGTTGACATAGCCCAGGCCGCTGGAGCCGTAGATCACGTTGTCCCAGGCCGGGGCGGCGCCGGGCCGGTCTGCCAGCGGCTGGTCGAGCAGCAGGTTGCCCACCACCCAGGCCGCATGCTGCCAGCGCAAGGCCGTGGACTGCAGCCAATCGGGCGCGGTGACCACCACCCGGGCCGCCACATGCACCGGCAGGGCCACGATGCAGTGGGCGGCCAGCCAGCGTTCGACCCGTTGCCGGGCCACATCCCACACATCAACGGCCACGCCCTGGCGCTGGTCTTCGATGCGCAGCACCACCCGGCCGGTGTACAGCGGGCCCTGGCCGGCATCGCCCTGCCAGGGCGCGGCCAGCCGGTCGACCAGCCAGCCATTGCCCTCGGGCCAGGTGAGCACCGGGGTGTCGGCCGCTTCGGCGGCCTCATCGCTGCCCGGGGCATGAAAGCCGTGGCGGCTGGCAAAGTAGTGGATGCCGGCCCAGGCCGAGACCTCGGCCAGGCCGGCACCGTAATCGTCGCGGCAGCAGTAGTCCAGGTACCAGCGCAGGCGGGCGTCGTCCAGGCCCTGCTGGGCCAGCCACTGGGCAAAGGTCTGGCTGTCGAGCGCCAGTTGTACCGGGCTCAGGCCCCGGCTGGCCAGCGGAATGGCAAACCGGGCCTGGCGCTGCAGGGCCGCCACCTGATCCGCAAAGCGCTGGTATTGCGTCCGGGTGGCCGCGCTCAGCTCGTGTGCGGGCAACAGGCCCTCCTGCCAGCCGCCGTCCAGGTACAGGCGCTCTTGCGGGCTGTGGCACAGGGCCTGCTCGTCGTAGACCCAACGCCCCGCCTGGCGCTGGCGCAGGCCCAGTTCCTCAAGCAAGGCCTGCACCTCGGGCGCATCGTCACCGGGCAGGGGCAGGTAATGCGCCCCGGTGGGGCAGGGTTGCTGGCCCAGCAGGCGGCCGCGGCTGTTGCCGCCGGCTTGCTCGTCGAGCTCCAGAATGGCCAGGTCGTCCACCCCGCCCAGGCGCAGCGAGCGCGCCGCGGCCAGGCCTGCGATGCCCGCCCCCGCCACCACCACCCCCACCCGGCGTGACACGGCCGGCGCCGGCCAGCGGCGCGGGTTCTCGCGCAACAGGTGGCCCCGCTCAAAGGCAGCGCCCTCAAACCCGCCTTGCAAGGCCGGTGCAGCCGGCGCACAACCCGCCAGGCCCAGGCCGGCACCGGCCAGGGCCAGCCACTCGCGCCGGCGCAAGCCTGCTGAAGGCGACACGAAGGCACCGTTCAAACGCATGTCAGGCCGCGTCAATGGGCCACCTTGCCCCATTCCTGCTCATAGGTGCGCACCAGGATCTGGTTGGACAGGCGGTTCACCCCGGTGGGCACGGCTGCCATGTCCTGCGGAAAATCGAACAACAGGGGCAAGGTCTGCAGATTGAGAAAGCGCAGGCCCTCGGGCAGGCGCACAGGCTGGCGCCAGGGTCGGCGCGAGGCCACCACAAAGCCCCACTCGCCAAAGCTGGGCACGTTGGCGTGGTAGGGCGTGGCGCCCAGGCCGGCGGCCTCGATGGTGTGCACCACGGTCCAGAAGCTCTGGCGCGCCACCAGGGGCGAGGTGGTCTGCACCACGGCATAACCGCTGGCCGACAGGCGCTGGTCCAGCAAGGCATAGAACGACTGGCTGTAGAGCTTGCCCAGCGCAAAGTTGGTCGGGTCGGGAAAGTCGACCACGATGACGTCGAAGGTGTCGGCCTCGGTCTGCAGCCACTGGAAGGCATCGGCATTGACGATGCGCACCCTCGGATCGGACAAAGCCCCGCCGTTGAGCCGCTTGAGGGCGGGCTGGGTGCTGAACAGGCGCGTCATCTCGGGGTCGAGTTCGACCAGGGTGACCTGCTGCACCCCGGGGTACTTGAGCACTTCACGCACGGCCATGCCATCGCCCCCGCCCAGCACGGCCACCCGGCGCGGGTTGCCCTGGGCCGCCATGACCGGGTGCACCAGGGCCTCGTGGTAGCGGTATTCGTCGCGCTCGGCAAACTGCAGATTGCCATTGAGGAACAAGCGGTGCCCCTGTGCCCCGCTGGTGACCACAATGCGCTGGTAAGGGCTGGTGGCGGTGAAGATCACGCGGTCCTGGTAGAAGCGGTCTTCGGCCACGGTGGTGATGGCGTCGGCGCCGAACAGAGCGCCCAGCAGGGTCAGCAGCACGCCCGCACAGGCCAACACATGGGTGCGCAGGCGGCGCAGCTCATGGCGGAACAGCCACAGCGCCCACACCGCCACGGCGGCATTGAGCAGGCCGAACACCAGTCCGGTGCGCACCAGGCCCAGGTGCGGCACCAGCAGGATGGGGAAGGCCAGCGACACCGCCAACGCCCCCAGGTAATCAAAGGTGAGCACCTGCGAGACCAGTTCCTTGAGCTGCACGTGGCGCTTGAGGATGCGCATCACCAGCGGAATCTCCAGCCCGACCAGCACGCCGACGGACCCCACCAGGGTGTACAGCACCAGCCGGAAGGCCCCGGGCACAAAGGCGCTGCACAAGAACAACAGGGCAGGCATGCCGCCGCCCAGCAGGGCCACCAGGAGCTCGATGCGCAGGAAGTGCGCTGGCAACTGGCGCTCGAAATGCCGTGAGGCCCAGGAGCCCAGGCCCATGGCGAACAGATAGGCGCCGATCACGGTGGAGAACTGCAACACCGAGTCGCCCAGCAGGTACGAGGCCAGGGTGCCGGCGGCCAGCTCGTACAGCAGGCCGCAGGCCGCCACCACGAACACGCTGCTCAGCAGGGCCAGTTCGACCGGCCGGGGGGCACCGCCCCCGCCAGAGGGCTCAGTCGAGCGCGCGCCACGCCGCCCGGGCAGTCGCCAGGGCACATCGGAGACGACCGCCGCGGGCAACAGGGGGTCGGAGGAATCAGGTCGAAGGCTCAAAACAATCCACAGTCTTCAAAACAAGGTTGCCGAACCCTCGGCAACCCCAAAAATAGTGCACGTCAGGCTCAGCCGTGGATGGCGGCCGCCACGATGAGGCAAATGCCCAGCGACATGGCCGCCACCACCAGGCCAAGGGCCACGTTCTGCTTTTCCACCAGTTCGCGCCACAGATCGTAGGGCGTGAGCTTGTCGATGACGACAAAGCTCAGCCAGAAGACCAGCACGCCCACCAGGGCGAACACGATGGAGCCGAGCACGGCGCCGGGGCGCAGCCATTCAAGTCCCATGGAAACCTCCGTCAAAGAGTGGTTGGTTGAGCAAGTCGGTGCCTCATCATCACTTGTGGCTGCCACCGCTGCCTGAATAGCCCCCATAGGAGCCCCCCGAGCTGCGGTAGCCACTGCTGCTGCAGTTTTCCACCGCCGGGTCGCAGCGGGAGCAGCGGCTGAGCAACAGCACCAGCACGATCAGCAGTACCGCGATGACCACGATGGTGCCCCAGCCGAGGGCCCTGAAACTGCCCGCGGGGGCCACATCGGCCCGTCGCAGCAGGTCTTGGCGGGCTTCCAGCTTGAAGGCCTTGGCCACCGTGGCCGCGTCCAGGCGGCTGCCGCCCGACCAGGTGATTTCGGTGGGCGTGCTCTCCTCGGACAGCAGGCCCTTGGCGCTGGCGAAGTCACGGTTGCTGGTCTTCTGGCCCCGGGCCACCGGCCAGTAGAACTCGCCGCAGGCATAGCTGGTCTCGGCGTCGTAGCGGTATTGCAAGTCGTAGCGGGTGCCCAGGTAGGTGGCCGCCCGCCCCGAGGCATCGAGCTTGGGGGCGCCGGTGAGCGGGCGCACCAGGCTCCAGCCATCGGTGGCGTCGACCAGGAAGCTGAAGCCACGCTGGCGGTTGTAGAGCAGGTACTCCTCCCAGCCGAACAGCTCGTCGTCGCCGGGCTCGCGCCCCATGCGGTGCTGAAAGCCCACCACCTGCCAATCCACCCCTTCGAGCCGGCCCAGGCTGCCCAGCGCGATCAAGGGTGCCACGGGCTCGTCCTGCAGGGCGTGGCGCAGTTCGCCGCCGATGCCCTGCGAGACATCGATCAGGCTGTTGCAGCTGCGGCAGGTGAGGGTCTTGGTGCTGGCCAGCGTGATTTCGACCGGCGCGCCGCAATGCGGGCAGTTGAACTGGCGCCCCACTTCGTTCTTGACCGACGCGTCCTTGAGCCCGCTCAGGGCCAGGTCTTCGAGCCGCACCGAGCGGCCCGCCGACAGGGCGGGCGGGGTGCGGCTGTAATCGAGGCTGAGCACCTCGCCGCTGTCGCTGCGCAGCTCGACCAGGCCAAAGGCAAAGCCCAGCGGCGGCAGGCGCGGCAGTTCGCCCTGGGCCGAGATCAGGCACACCTGGTCGCTGAAGGCCACGGTGAAGGGCTGGCCGTTGACTGCCGTGCTGGCCCCGGGGCGGAAGGCCGAGGCCGCAGGCATCTCGCGCTGCAGCTCGCGCGGGCGCGACATGACATAGGCACCGTTGTCCTCGCTCAGGCTGGCCTGGCTGCCATCCTCGAACAGCGCGATCCACTCGGTCCACACGCCGGCGGGTGATTTGTACTGAAGCCGCCCGATCAGTACAAAGGGCTTGTTGTCGAAGCGGCCGCCAGCCATGAGCTGCAGCGGGCTGTGGTCGTCAAACAGCTCGGCCATGCGACCGATGCGGCTCAGCACCTCACCCTGGCGCAGCACCGTGCTCTGGCAGTAGGGGCAGACCGCATGCGTCGATTGGGCGCTGCGAAATTCAACGGGGGCGCCGCAGCCCGGGCAGGGCGCGCGGTAGAAACGCTCTGTCACGAACAGCCGGTGCGGTTCAGACGAGCTTCTTGAGCAGTTCGGCCTTCTTGGCGTCGAACTCTTCAGCGGTCAGGATGCCTTTGGTCTTGAGATCGGCCAACTTCTCCAGTGTGGCCATGATCTCGTCGGGCTTGAGGCCTGCGCCGACGGCCGCAGCTGAAGCCGCCGCCGCGCCGCCCCCCTGCAGGCCGGCCTGCAGGTTCTGCGCCAACACCTGGCCCAGGGCCACACCGGCCCCCAGCCCCATGGCGTCACCGGCCACACCGCCGCCCGCAGCCCCTTCGGCCAGGCGCGGAATGGCCTGGGCGGTCTGGTACTGCATGAACTGGCCCATGTCGCGCCCCACCATGCCCATGCCGATCTTCTGGTCGAGCACCTTCTGCAACTCTTCGGGCAGGGACAGGTTCTGCACCGTGAAGGTCTGCAACTGCAGGCCCAGGCGGGCGAACTCGGGGCCCAGTTGCTGGGTCAGGGCCTCGGCGAAGCGCTGCTGATTGGCCGCCAAGTCCAGGAAGGGGATGCCGCTGGCCGCAATGGCCTGGCTGATGTTCTGCAACACCAGGCCGCGCAACTGACCGTCCAGGTCGGCCACGCCGTAGCGCTCGCGGGTGCCGGAAATGCCGGCATGGAACACCTTGGGGTCCGCGATGCGGAAGCTGTAATTGCCGAAGGCACGCAGGCGCACGGCACCAAACTCGGCGTCACGCACGGTGACAGGCTGGGGCGTGCCCCATTTCTGGTCGAGCTGCTCGCGGGTGCTGAAGAAATAGACATCGCTCTTGAAGGGCGACTCAAACAGCTTGTCCCAGTTCTGCAGGTTGGTCAGCAGGGGCAGGGTCTGCGTGCTCAGGCGGTAGGTGCCGGGCCCGAACAGGTCGGCGATGCGCCCTTCGTTGACGAACAGGGCCATCTGCGACTCGCGCACCACCAGGGTGGCGCCGTTCTGGATTTCCATGTCGGCCATGGGATAGCGCCAGGCCAGCGTGCCGTCGCCCTCTTCGGTCCATTGAAGGACGTCGATGAACTGCTTCTTGATGAAATCCATCAGGCCCATGGCCGTCTCCTGCTCGGTTGGGAACGGCACAGATGATACCTGCGTACCAGGCCGAAAAGGGCCTGGCAGCGCAGCCTCTCAGGCCTTGACGTCCAGCAGCGAGCCCATCATCTGGTCATTGACCTTGAGGGTCTTGAGGCTGGCCTGGAAGCTGTAGCTGGAGGAAATCTGGTCGACCATGTCTTGCGCCAGCTGACTGCCGGGCTGGGGCATGCGCGACACGGTGGCAGTGGTGCCGCCGTTGGGGTCGGCCTGCTGGTCGACCCGCTCGCGACGGTAACCGTCGGTGTTCTGGTTGGCGATGTTGTTGGCCGCCGCACTTTGACGCTGCAGCGCGGCCTGCATGCCGGACTGGGCGATCGAGCTGATGCTGGACATGGGCGGGCCTCAAGGAAGACAGAAGGCCCGATTATCTTCCGCAGCGGTGATTTCGCCAAACCGCAGCCCGCCACAAGGCGGGCTGCAGGGGGGCTCACTTCTTGGGTCGGATCGCGTCGGCCGTGCCCTGGATGAAGGCCTTGATCTTCTGCACATCATCGAGGCTGAGGCGCTCGCTGAAGTCAGGCATGCCACGCGCCATGGCCGGACCCTTGAAGATGAACTTGTCCAGGTGCTCGATCATCGCGGCATCCATGTAGCCCAGGTTGGGGATGTTGCCGCCGCGGTCCACCCCCGGCACGCCGTGGCAGAACACGCAGTTGCTGACATACAGCATGGTGCCGGCCTGCACCTGGGCCGGGTCGTACTTGACGCCCGACACCAGCTCGCCCAGGCGGTAGCCCACGAAATCCGGCAACGGCGCCTTGCCACCCACGGCAAAGGTGTAGACGGTGCCAGGGCCCTGGCGATCGGTGGCGCGCTGGGCCAGGCCATACACCCCGCCCCAGCCCACGGCGATCGACACGTACTGGCGCCCATCCACCTCATAGGTGATGGGCGCGGCGACCACGCCCGTGCCGGTGGGCGACTCCCAGAGCTTCTCGCCAGTCTTGGCGTTGTAGGCCATGAAGCGCCCATCGGCCGTGCCCTGGAACACCAGGTTACCGGCGGTGCTCAGGGTGCCGCCGTTCCAGGGCGAGACCTGCTCCTGCGTCCAGGCGGCCTTCTGCTGCACCGGGTCCCAGGCGATCAGGCGACCGAAGGGCTTGCCCTTGGGCGGCTGCACGTTGGCGTACATGGCCAGGTTCCAACCCAGGCCGCCATGGGGCTCACCGGGCTGATTGCCGTTGAACTTCCAGTTCTGGTTGTCCATCAGGTTGATGGGCACGTTCTGCGCCGGCAGGTAGACCAGGCCGGTCTGCGGGTTGAAGGACATCGAATGCCAGTTGTGCGCACCGAACGGCCCCGGTACGGCGTCGTAGGGCTTGTCGGTGGCGCGTGCCTCGGGGTTCTCGATGGGGCGGCCGTTGGCGTCGTAGCCCTTGGCCCAGTTCACGTCGACAAAGTTCTTGGCCGAGATGAAGCGCCCGTTGGTCCGGTCGATGACAAAGAAAAAGCCATTCTTGGGGGCATGCAGGATCACCTTGCGCGCACGGCCATCGATCTTCAGATCGGCCAGGATCATGGGCTGGGTCGAGGTGTAGTCCCAGTTGTCGCCCGGGGTTTCCTGGTAATGCCAGACGTACTCGCCGGTGTCGGGGTTGAGGGCCACGATCGAGGCCAGGTACAGGTTGTCGCCACCGCCCGGGCTGCGCTTGCTGCGCGCCCAGGGCGAGCCATTGCCGGTGCCGATGTACATCAGGTTCAGCTCGGGGTCATAGGTCATGGTGTCCCAGGCCGTGCCGCCGCCGCCCGACTCCCACCACTTGCCGCTGGCGTCCCAGGTCTTGGCCGCACGGGCCATGGCCTCGTTCTCGAAGGGCTTGGACGGATCGCCCGGCACGGTGAACCAGCGCCAGGCCTGGGTGCCGGTGCCCGCATCGTAGGCCGTGACGTAGCCGCGCACGCCGTACTCGGCACCACCGTTGCCGATCACCACCTTGCCTTTGATGACGCGGGGCGCACCGGTGATGGTGTAGCTGTGGGTGTGGTCGATCAAGGTGTCCTGCTCCCACACCTTCTGGCCGGTGCGGGCGTTCAGGGCGATCAGGCGGCCATCGTAGGCGGCCACGAAAACCTTGCCCTGGTAAAGGGCCACGCCGCGGTTGACCACATCGCAGCAACCCTTGTAGCCCTTGGACTTGTCGACTTGGGGGTCAAAGCTCCAGAGCCGCTTGCCCGTGCGCACATCGACTGCATGGACCACGCTCCAGGAAGCGGAGACATACATCACGCCATCGACCACCAATGGGGTGGACTCCACGCCCCGGGTGGACTCCAGGTTGTACGACCAGACCAGCCCCAGCTTGCCCACGTTGCCGGTGTTGATCTGCTGCAGGCGGGAGAAGCGGGTTTCGGCGTAATCCAGGCCATGGCTGGGCCAGTCGGTCGACTTGGCCGCGTTGGCCTGGATGTAAGCCCCGTCGACCTGATCGACACGACTGGCAGGCTGGGCCTGGGCGGCCAGGGCGGCCGTGGCCAGCCAGGCGAGCCCGATGCCCAGGCGGCGCCAGGCCGGAGCCCCGGAAACAGGGCGGGTGGTGGAAATGGCTTGTTGCATAGGGTGATGTCTCCTCGGAAAAGGCTTGGGGGGGTGGCCTTCGGACCAGGCGCTTCTCGCTTCCCGTTCGGGGCTCATGAACGGCGGGAATCTGTGTGCACCTTCGCTGGCGCACGCCGGAGCGCTGGCGGGCCACCCGGATCGGAGCATCTGCTTTTGCCCGGGCGCCTTCATCACCGGGATTTCCCTAGGCCAAAAGTGTTCCAAGATGGAACATTCGGAATTCAGCCCACCCGGCGGGCGCGGCTGTCTCAATTTGCGAATTTCCGACTTGTCCACCCGGTTTCCATGGGCTAACCCTGAGACCGGGCCGGCCCGGTGCTGCCGATACTGCGCTCACCCGCACACCGACCCACCGCTTGATGGAGGCCCCATGCCCCGGCAAGACCCTGGCCGCCCCTGGGCGCGCCCCTTGTTCTTCAACACGCCCAGCCAGCGCGTGACCCTGGCACGCCAGCAGTTGTTTGAAGAAGGGCAGCGCCCCAGTGGCCTGGTGCCCGAGGGGGTGCTGCAATCGTGGCTGCGCTGCCTGCGCCAGGAGCCCCGCACCAGCCGCACACTGAGCTTCGACCCGGTCACACCCAGCCGCCTGCACGGCGCCCTGAGCCGCAATCGCCCGCTGCTCAGCGCTTCGGGCGAAGAATTGCAATCCCTGGAACACGCCCTCAGCGGCACCGACTGCCGGGTCATCCTGACCGACAGCGACGGGGTGATCGTGCACGTCACCCACCACCCGCTGGCCGATCAGCCCCTGCTGGGCGTGGCCGCGCGCCTGGGGGTGAACCTGTCGGAATCCGCCGTGGGCACCACCGCCCCCGGTCTGGTCACCCACACGGGCCAGGCCTGCAGCGTGATGGGTGCCGAACACTATTACGACTGCCTGCAGAGTTTTCACTGCGCAGCGGCCCCGATCCGGGACATCCACGGGCGCCTGGCCGGCGTGCTGGACCTGTCCATCGAAACCCGGCCTTTCGGCTTCGATGCCGCCAGCCTGGTGGGCGCCTACGCCACCGCCATCGAAAACCGCCTGCTCAAAACCCAGGCCCGAGAACAGCTGGTGCTGCAGTTCCAGGCCCACCCGGATCTGCTCGACAGTGTTCAACAAGGCCTGGCCGGCATCGACGACCAAGGCCGGTTGGCCTGGGTCAACCCGGCGGGGCGCCGGCTGCTGGGCCTGGCCCAACGGCCGTCGCACGAAGACTTTGACGCCATGCTGGGCCTGGATCTGGCCGACCTGCTGGCCCTGAGCCACCACGCCCAGCCCCAACCCAGGCGCCTGGGCAACGGCCTGACGGTGTGGCTGCGTGTGCGGCTGCAGGCCGCCGATGGCTTGCGCCGCCTGCAGGCGGTCGGCGAGCTGGCCAGACCACCTGCACCGGCCTCGGCCCGCCCCCCTGAGCCGCCTGCCGACGCCCCCGCCGACGACAGCCCGCAGGCCGTGGCGGCCCGGCCCCCGCTGCATGAACACAGCCGCCAGCACATCGAAGCGGCGCTGGCCCAGGCCGGCGGCAACATCACGCGCGCCGCTCGGGCACTGGGGGTGTCCAGAGGGCTGCTGTACCGGCGCTTGAAAAGCCGAATCCCGCCATCAGGCTCCGTCTGAGTTCGCAGCAACCCAAAACCCATTCAGAATGGGGCCAGCAACAGCCCACCGTTCAAGGCACGGGCTTTTGCCAAATAGTCAAAACCCATTCACCTTTTTACGCAGATTTACTGACTAGGGTTTCCCCCCAGGTGGGTCTACAATCGCGAACCCTTGCGAGTCCGGACAGGCCGCCACCGGTGCGCGACCCCAGCCCCAGCAAGCCAGCAGGAGACATTGGATGCCCATCAACCCACAGGCCAACAAAGAAGAACAGCGCGCTGAATTGCGGCGCGCCGCACTGGAATACCACGAGCTGCCGACCCCCGGCAAGGTGGCCATTGCCGCCACCAAGCAACTGGTCAACCAGCACGATCTGGCCCTGGCCTACTCCCCCGGCGTCGCAGCCCCCTGCGAGGAAATCGTCAAGGATCCGAACGCTGCCTTCAAGTACACCAGCCGCGGTAACCTGGTGGCCGTGATCACCAACGGCACCGCCGTGCTGGGCCTGGGCAACATCGGCCCGCTGGCCGCCAAGCCCGTCATGGAAGGCAAGGGCGTGCTGTTCAAGAAGTTTGCCGGCATCGATGTGTTCGACATCGAGATCGACGAGCAGAAAGACCTGGACAAGCTGGTCGACATCATTGCTTCGCTGGAGCCCACCTTCGGCGGCATCAACCTCGAAGACATCAAGGCCCCCGACTGCTTCTACGTCGAGCGCAAGCTGCGCGAACGCATGAAGATCCCCGTCTTCCACGACGACCAGCACGGCACCGCCATCGTGGTGGGCGCGGCCCTGCTCAACGGCCTGAAGGTCGTGGGCAAGGACATCAAGCAGGTCAAGCTCGTCACCTCGGGCGCTGGCGCCGCAGCGCTCGCCTGCCTGAGCCTGCTGCTCAAGCTGGGTCTGCCGCGCGAAAACATCTATGTGACCGATCTGGCCGGCGTGGTCTATGCAGGCCGCACCGAACTGATGGACGAGGACAAGATCCAGTTCGCCCAGAAGACCGATGCCCGCACCCTGGGCCAGATCATCGAAGGCGCCGACGTCTTCCTGGGTCTGTCGGCCGGTGGCGTGCTCAAGCCCGAGATGGTGGCCAAGATGGCTGCCAACCCGCTGATCTTCGCGCTGGCCAACCCCACCCCCGAAATCCTGCCCGAAGAAGTCAAGTCGGTGCGCGATGACGCCATCATGGCCACGGGCCGCACCGATTACCCCAACCAGGTCAACAACGTCCTGTGCTTCCCGTACATCTTCCGTGGCGCCCTGGATGCGGGCGCCTCGACCATCACGGTCGAGATGGAGATTGCGGCCGTGCACGCGATTGCCGAGCTGGCCCAGGCCGAGCAAAGCGAAGTGGTGGCCGCCGCCTACGTGGGCCACCCCCTGGCGTTTGGCCCTGAATACCTGATTCCCAAGCCCTTCGACCCGCGCCTGATGATGAAGATCGCGCCGGCCGTGGCCCAGGCCGCCGCCGACAGCGGTGTGGCCCTGCGCCCTGTCAAGGACCTGGATGCCTACCGCGACAAGCTGCAAAGCTTCGTCTACGCCTCGGGCACCACCATGAAGCCCATCTTCACCGCCGCCAAGGCCGCCGCCAAGAAGCGCGTGGCGTATGCCGAGGGTGAAGAAGAGCGCGTGCTGCGCGCCGCCCAGATCGTGGTCGACGAGGGCCTGGCCCGCCCGACCCTGATCGGCCGCCCGGCCGTGATCGCCGAGCGCATCGAGAAGTTCGGCCTGCGCCTGCAGGAAGGCCGCGACTATGACGTGGTCAACGTCGAGAACGACCACCGCTACCGCGACTTCTGGCAGACCTACCACCGCATGACCGAGCGCAAGGGCATCACGGTACCGATCGCCAAGATCGAGATGCGTCGCCGCCTGTCGCTGATCGGCGCCATGCTGCTGCACAAGGGCGAGGTTGACGGCCTGATTGCCGGCACCTGGGGCCACACCACGCTGCACCTGAACTACCTGGATCAGGTGATCGGCAAGCGCCCGGGCGTCAGCACCTACGCCTGCATGAACGGTCTGCTGCTGCCCGACCGCCAGTTGTTCCTGGTTGACACCCACGTCAACTACGACCCGACGGCCGAGCAATTGACCGAAATCACCATCATGGCCGCCGAGGAAATGATGCGCTTCGGCATCAAGCCCAAGGCCGCGCTGCTGTCGCACTCGAACTTCGGCAGCAGCAGCCAGCCCAGCGCCGTGAAGATGCGCCGCACCCTGGAGCTGCTGCGCGAACAGGCCCCGTGGCTGGAAGTGGACGGCGAAATGCACGGCGACGTGGCCCTTGATGGTGCCGCCCGCGAGGCCCTGATGCCGCACAGCACCCTTTTGGGCAGCGCCAACCTGCTGGTCTTGCCCAACATCGATGCGGCCAACATCTCGTACAACCTGCTGAAAACCGCCGCCGGCGGCAACATCGCCATCGGCCCGGTGCTGCTGGGCGCGGCACAGCCGGTGCACATCCTCACGGCCAGCACCACGGTGCGCCGGATCGTGAACATGACAGCCCTGACGGTGGCCGACGCCAACGCATCCCGGTAAGCGGCTGCTCCATAGCGAGCGCTAACTTTTAGACGACGTAAACCCGAGCGCGGCTGCCCATTTTTTGGGCAGCCGCTTGCTTTTCAGGACCAGATACGTCAAACTTGCGACCTTGAAATTTTGGGGTTTACCCGGAGTTTCTGAAAGGTGTTATTTCATGCTGCGAAAAGTTGCCGCAAGAACAAGCCAATTCCTGCTGGTTTGTCTGATGTTGGCAGCGGCGCTCTCGGGCACCACTCTGGTGCATTCTCGAGAGGCGCCCGCGATCGGTGGCCAGGCCACGATCTCCCTGGCGGAATTGCCGGCGCAAGGGCGCCAGACCTATCAATTGATCCTGTCCGGGGGGCCTTTTCCCTTCGAGAAGGATGGTGTGGTCTTTGGCAACCGCGAGCGGATCCTGCCTCATCAGCCGCGCGGCTTCTACCATGAATACACCGTTCAGACTCCAGGCTCGCGTGACCGGGGTGCCCGGCGCATTGTCTGCGGGGGCCGCCAGATCAGGGCGCCCGAAGCCTGCTACTACAGCCAAGACCACTATGCGAGCTTTCGCCGCATCGTCGAATGACCCTTGAGATCACCGCCGCCGTGAAGGCGCCTCAGGCCTGTGCCGGGGCCGACAGCATGGCCAGGCCCATTTTTTTTGACCATAGAGAAAGAGAAGCGGAGATGGATACGCCACTTCGTACCGTTCGAACCAACATCGTTCAGTCGATTCGGGCCTTTCGGGTACAAGACCTTCAGGAAGCAGCGCGCGACCTGGGCCAGCACTTTCTATACGCCAATCTGGCCAATGCACAGTCCAAACAGGACGTGCTGGACATGATTGCGACGCAATTCACCTTCCCGGCGCACTTCGGCAAGAACTTTGACGCCTTGTATGACTGCATGACCGATCCCTTGCACAAATCGGGCCCGCAGCCAGGCTTCATTGTGGTGCTGGAACAGATTCCGGCCCACGCCAAGTTCGACAAGGAAGCCCGCGAGCAATTGCTGGACATCTTCCGGGATGCCGCTGACTACTGGAGCGACCGGAAGATTCCCTTCCGATGTTTCTATTCTTTTCTGTAGCCCGTTCTGCACAAGCTGGCCAAGCAGAACGGGCCAACGAGGCTGAAGTCGGCAAGACCCTGACCGGTATTGCTCTGAGCTCAGACAACGGCGACCGCATGCCCACCGACAAACTGGTGGACGTCTCGCCCCAGGCGCTGCGCATGAGCAGCCCTTTCAATGCCGGCTACTGGCTGTCGGCGGCCTGAAACGCCTCACCAGTCCCCTCGTCAAAGAACCCGCAGTTGCGCACTGCGGGTTTTTTTTTGCCATCTTCGTTCGCCTGCTGGTGCCCTCCTGCACAAAGTCCGTGGCTTGCGGGCTTGCCCTGCTTGCGCCCCGCTCTGCGGGCGGGCAACATTCGCGCTCTTGACGCAGGCAGCCTCCCAAATACCCAGTTGGCGCGGCTTTTGCCTGCATGAAAACGACACGACCCAAAAGGTGCCTATGAACTTACTGAACCGACTATCCATCCGGGCCCGCCTTTACTTCGGTACCGGTTTCTCTCTGCTGCTGCTGACCGTCATCGGCCTGACCGGTTTCTGGGCCCTGCACAGCACCCAAGGCACCCTGAAGACCTTGCTGGAGCAAAAAGTCCAGACCCTCACCTCGCTCGACGAACTGCGGCTCAAGGCCGCCGACATCCGCCGCAGCGAGAAGGACATCATCATCAACTTCAACAACAGCGTGGAAGTGGCCAACCTGCGCGAAGCCTGGAAAAAGCAGTTGGGCAGCCTGTTGAGCGCCACCGGCACCCTGCAAAGCCAGAACACCGGTGACAGCGCCCAGACGGAGGCGCTCAAGCAGGTGCTGGCCGCCCTGAAGGAATACGAGACCGGCCTGACCCCCATCCTCGAACAAGTGGAACGGGCCCAGATCGACGGGGCCGCGGCCGGTGCCTATGCCGATCGGCTGAAGAAGCACATGGAAGCCGCTGACCAGGGCCTGTCACAGCTGAGCCATCAGGCCAGCGAAGCCATGCACAACGCCGAAGCCGACATGCAGCGCGACATCTACCGCCTGGGCTCGCTGATCGTGGCTCTGCTGGTGGTGGCCCTGGTGGTGCTGATCCCGCTGACCGTGTTCAGCGTGCGCGGCCTGGCCCGCTCCATCACCAAAGCACGTGAGCTCGCCGAACGAATCGCCGAGGGCGATCTGTCCAATGAGGTGCGCAGCGACTCCAACGACGAGATCGGCCAGCTCGTCAGCGCCATGGGTCAGATGCAGGAATCCCTGCGCGACCTGGTCAAGCAGGTGATGCAGGCCACCGAGAACATTGCCACCGCCAGCAGCGAGATCGCCAGCGGCAACAACGACCTGTCGCACCGCACCGAACAGACCGCGGCCAATCTGCAAAAGACCTCGTCCTCGATGGAGGCCCTGACGCACAACGTGCAGCAATCAGCCGAGTCCTCACGCCAGGCCAGCGCGCTGGCCGGCTCGGCCTCCCAGGTGGCCGAGCAGGGCGGGCAGGTGGTGTCTCGGGTGGTGAGCACGATGGAGGAGATTCGCACCGCCTCGCGCAAGATCGGTGACATCACGGGCGTGATCGACGGCATTGCCTTTCAGACGAACATCCTGGCCCTCAATGCGGCCGTTGAAGCCGCAAGGGCGGGCGAACAAGGCCGGGGCTTTGCCGTGGTGGCCGGCGAGGTGCGCAGCCTGGCCCAGCGTGCAGCCCAGGCCGCGCGTGAAATCAAGACCCTGATCGGAGCCTCGGAGGCGAAGGTCGAGTCGGGCTCGGAGCTGGTGCAGCAAGCCGGCAGCACCATGAGCGAGGTGGTGGTCTCGGTTCAGCGTGTGGCCCACATCGTGGCCGACATCACCCAGGCCACCGGCGAGCAAAGCGGGGGCCTCAGCGAGGTCAACTCGGCCGTGGCCCAGCTCGACCAAGTGACCCAGCAGAACGCCGCCCTGGTGGAAGAATCAGCCGCCGCGGCCCAATCCATGCAGACGCAGGCCGAGCAACTGGAGCAATTGGTGCGCAAGTTCCGCCTGGGCGCCGGCGAGCCCGCCGCCCTGCGCCGCGCCGCGCCCAAACCCATGCCGGCGCCGATCAGCCGCGCCACGCCAGCCCCGCTGCCACGCAATCAGGCCGCACCGGCACAGGTGGCTGGCCCGGACCGAGCCAAGGCCTCGCCCCCGGCTGCGGCCAAGCCCGCGGCCCTGGCGCACCAGAGCGCCGCCAAACCGCAGGCCAAGGCGGCCGCGGGCCAGGAAGACGATTGGGAAACCTTCTGAGCCGGCCTGCCCCGGGGGCGCCCTGAGCAGGGGCGCCTTGCCGCGACGGGATCAGAGCGCCTGAATCAATCCGGCTGAATCAAAGCGCCTGCGCCAGCGCCACGTACTCGGCCACCGGCACTTCTTCGGCCCGGCGCTGGGTGTTGAACTCGCCGCCGAAGCCACGCGCCTCCAGCCATCGGCCCAGCGTGTGGCGCAGCAGCTTGCGGCGCTGGCTGAAAGCCACCTGCACCAGTTCTTCAAGCAGCTTGGGGTTCAAGGGGGCCGGCTCGGCGCGCGGCACCATGCGCACCACGGCGCTGTCCACCCGGGGGGGCGGATCAAAGCTCTCGGGCGGAACAAACAACACGTTCTGCATGGCATAGCGCCACTGCAGCATCACGCTCAGGCGGCCGTAGTCCGAGGTGCTGGGCCCGGCCACCATGCGATCGATGACCTCTTTTTGCAGCATGAAGTGCTGGTCCTCGACCACCGCCACATGCTCCAGCAGGTGAAACAGGATGGGCGTGGAGATGTTGTAGGGCAGGTTGCCCACCACGCGCAGGCGCGGCACGCCCAGGCTTTGGGCCAGGGCGGTGAAATCGACCTTCAAGACGTCTGATTCGACCACGTTGAGCTGGGGGTGCTCGCGCAGGCGGCGCGCTAGGTCGCGGTCCAGCTCGATCACGGTGAGGCGGCCAACGCGTTCGACCAGCGGCTGGGTCAGCGCGGCGAGGCCGGGGCCGATCTCGACCATGGGTTGGCCGGCTTGCGGCGCGATCTCGTCGACGATGCCGTCGATGATGGCGCGGTCGGACAGAAAGTGCTGGCCGAAGCGCTTGCGGGGAATGTGTTTCATGGCTTATTGCGGCGGGTCACGCAGTTCCACATAGGCGCGGTCACGCACCTCCTGGGCCCAGGTCGCGTAAGCCTCTTCCATCTTCTTCTCGCGCAGCATGTTGCGCGCCACTTCGCGCTGGTCGCGCTGGGACATCGGCGCGTCGCGTCGCTCCATCAACTGGATCAGGTGCACGCCGAAGCGCGACACCACCGGCTGGCTGACCTCGCCGGGCTCCAGGCGGTTCATCACCTCTTCGAACTCGGGCACGAACTGGCCCGGGTTGACCCAGCCCAGATCACCGCCTTGCTTGGCGCTGCCGTCCTGCGAGTGTTCGCGGGCCAAGTCGGCAAAATTGGCACCGCCCTCGACGATGCGCTGGCGGTAGCCCTTGATCAGGGCCACGGCGGCGCTCTCGCTGAGCTTGGGGCCGGTGCGCAGCAGGATGTGGCGGGCACGCGATTGCGGCACGGTCACCACCGCCGGCTTGGGATCGTTGCGATCGATCACCTTGAGAATGTGGAAGCCGGCGCCGCTGCGGACCGGGCCGACGATGGACTGCACCGGGGCGTCCTTGACGGCATTGATGAAGATCTCGGGGTAGCGTTCGGCCGCGCGCAGGCCCATTTCGCCGCCACGGGTGCGGTCGGTGCCATCGGAATAGTCGCGCGCCAGGGTGGCAAAGTCGACCCCGGAACGGGCCTGGGCGGCCACCCGGTCGGCACGGGCCTTGAGGTTGGCCACCGCCTCGGCCGAAGCGCCTTCGGGCACCGCCACCAGCACCTGGGCCAGGTTGATCTCCTGCTGGGCCAGCGACTGGCGGGCCAGTTGCTCTTGCAGGAACTGGTCGATCTCCAGGTCGGTGACCTTGGCACGGGGCTCCACCTCGCGCTCACGCAGGCGGGCCAGCAGCAGCTGGGTGCGCAGGTCGTCGCGCAACTGCTTGATGGCCAGGCCGTCCTGGCTAAGGCGCTTGCGCAGTTCGGCCACGGTGAGCTGGTTCTGGCGGGCAATGTTCTGCTCGGCCAGGTCGATCGCGCCTTCCTCGACCTTCAGGCCCTGCTCGGTGGCCAGCTGCGCCTGGGCCTTCTCGCCAATCATGCGCTCCAGCACCAGGCGATCAAGTTCAGCGGCGGCGGGCGGGGTGGTGCCCTGCTGCGCCAGTTGCTGCAGCGTGCGGGCCACGCGGGCTCGCACCTCGTTGTTGGTGATGGGCTCTGAATTGACCACGGCCACGATGTAGTCGGCCTGCTGCGGGCCGCTGGGGGCGGCGGTGCGCACGGCAGGTGCCGGGGCAAACGCAGACGACGAGGCGCTGCCAGGCATGCGGATGCCCTGGGCCTGGGCTGACAAGGCAGTCAGGCAGGCCAGCGTCAGAACGGTGAGGCGTTGGATCATCATGGAAGGAAAAGCTCTGGCCTGGGCCTTAGTCATAGTTGCTGAAACGGCTTGGCGCCGTGACCTGCTCGCGCAGGTACTGGTAGCGCGGAATGCTTTGCCGCAAGGTCTGCAGGGGGCTGGCCCCGATGCGGGAGAAGCCCACGAATTCGATCTGGAACAGGATGCGGGTGTTGGCCGTCACCAGGGTGGTGTTGAGGCGGTCCAGCACCACGCGGCCGATCCAGCAGTCGGCATCGTACTCAAAGCCTACGATGGCGTCGACCATGCGGGCGTTCATCATGTCGTAGTTCAGGCGCCCCACACCGTACCAGCGGCCCGGGCCCAGGCCACGGCCCGGCCCCTTGTCCACCCCTTTGTCGCCCCACAGGTCGTTCAGCGGCCATTGCCAGCCGATGTCGACCTGCTCGCTGCTGCCCCGCTGGAAGCGGTAGGCGGCATTCACCACGCGGTAGTTGCTGGGGCTGTAACGGGCACTCACGGACGAGGTGTTGGTGACCTTGGTCTCAGGGTTGACCGACACCGTGGTGTCAAACATCCACTGCGGGGTCCAATTGACTGCGGCCCCCAGCAGCAGATCGCTGGCGCGGTTGGTCACCGCCGTGCCGCCCGGCATGGTGACCAGCTGATCACGGAACAACAGGCGCTGCGCGATGCCGAAGCGGGCAATCTCGGCCCCGCTGTCGGGCGCCAGCAGGCGGCTGGTCACACCCAAGGTGAGCTTGTTGCTGTCGGAGATGCGGTCATGGCCACCGAAGGCGTTCTCGGTGTAGATGGTGGCAAAGTTGAAGTCATTGAGCGCGGTGTCGTACACCGGCAGCGTGCTCTGGTTGCGGTAGGGCGTGTACACGTACATGGCCCGCGGCTCCAGCGTCTGGCGGTAGGCCCGCCCGAAGTAGCTGGCGTCACGCTCGAAATACATGCCCCCATCCAGGCTGAAGGTCGGGGCCGACAGGGCGGCCGAGGTGCGGCCATCGCTCAGCGGCGCACTGAAACTGTAGTTGCTGGTGTACAGCTGCAGCTTGGGCGTGAAGAACCAGCCCGGCGCCAGCCAGGGCCGGCTGATCTGGGTCAGGGCATAGCTGCGCTGGGCGTTGGGCTGGCTGGTCAGCGTCGGATCGGCCTGGAACTGGGTGTGGTCGCCCTCGACCATCAGGTCGAAACCCGCCAGGTTGTTCTTGGTGTAGCGCCCCAGAAACTGCGGTGCCCGGTCGTACGGCGGCGTGATCGGCGAGGTCACGTCCTGCAGTGTCTGCCACTTCAGGCGACGGAACTGCGCGAAATACTCGTTGCGGGCCCAGCTCACGGTGAGGTCGTTGGGCAGCAGGCGCTGGGTCAGCGAGGGGATGCTGCGGTTGAAATCGCGCCAGTAGTTGTCGTCGCTCACCCGGTTCAGGTTCACGCCCAGACCCACCCCACCCAGGCCGGGGATGCCGGTGTCCACCTGGCCGGTGTGGTTGATCGCATAGCCCCAGCGCGAGCTGTCGCGCAGCTTGTCGCTGGGCATGTAGTCACCCCACAACTGGCCCCGGTAGCCGTTTTCGAGGTAGCGGAAGTCACCCGCCAGATCCAGCCCGCGCTTGGACATCAGCGTGGGGTAGAAGGTGGCGTCGCGGTTGGGCGCGATGTTCCAGTAATAGGGCTGGGTGTATTCGATGCCGTCGCGCGAGGACACCCCCACCGAGGGCGGCAACCAGCCCGATTTGCGGGCATCGCTGAGGGGAAAGCTCAGTTCCTTGGCGTGCAGCACTGGCTTGCCATAGAACTCAAGCACCCCGTTCTGGGCCGTGCCGATGCTGTCCTCCTGGTCCAGTTTGACGGCATCGGCGCGCAGCAGCCAGGCCGGCATCCAGTCGGGCCCGGGGGTGGGGCGGCAGGTGCTGTACGTGCCGTTGCGCACCACCATGTGGTTCTCGCCCACAAAGTCGATGCGGGCCGCGTCGCCATAGGCCTGGGTGGCCAGAAATTCGTAGTGCGGCTGGGTGAAGAAGCCCTCGAAGGCATCGACCTTGAGCTCGAGTTCGGTGCCCTGGTAGGTGTTGCCAGCCCGGTTGATGAACACATTGCCGCGTGCCCGGGCCTGATCGTCGGGCTGGAAATACTCCAGTCGGTCACCGCGGATCACGGTGTCAGCCCGGCGCAACTCGCCATGGCCTTCCACCACCGTCTGCAACTCGCTCTGGCCGGAGATCTGGTCGCCCGTGATGAAGGTCGGCATCTGGGGGCGCACCAGGGGCGAAATCTTTTCCTGCAGCAGCGGCGACGTCCGCAGCCTGGGCCCGGGGGTGTCGTCGGGCTCGGCCGACTGCGCCCAGGCGCCCTGGCACATCAGGGCCACCAGCAGGGCCACCGGGCTGAGAAGGAAGGGCCGCCGGGCGTGGTTTCTCGGTTCAAGCATCGGTCGGTGCATCCATCGCAGGCATTCAGGGGTCGGGCTCGGGGGGAGAGGCAGGCAGGGTCAGCCCGAATCAGACCGGGCCGGGTTTGTAGAATTCGATTATCCATGACCCAGCCTGTGCCCAACTCCCCCGCCGCCAACACCCCTGCCCCGGTGATCTGGTCTGACCCGGCTCGCGAAGCCGCCTTTCACCAATGGCTGAGTGCCGTGGCCCCGCGCCACGGCCTGATGCCGGCCAGCCTGAGCCTGGCCTCGGTCGATGCCAGCTTCCGCCGCTACCTGCGGGTGCAGGGCAGCGCCGGCCCGCGCATCGTGATGGACGCGCCCCCCGACAAGGAGAACTGCGCACCCTTCGTGCAGGTGGCCGCACTGATGGCCGAAGCCGGCCTGAACGTGCCCCAGGTGCTCGAATGGGACCAGCCCAACGGCTTCATGCTGCTCAGCGACCTGGGCCAGCACACCATGATGAGCGTGTTGGACGCCGCCCAACCCCAGGCCGCCGCGCCGCTGTACGACCAGGCCACCAGCCTGCTGGTGCGCTGGCAGCAGGCCTCGCGCCCCGATGTGCTGCCCGCCTACGACGAAGCCCTGCTGCAGCGCGAGTTGTCGCTGTTCCCCGACTGGTACCTGGCTCAGCACCGTCAGTTTGGCCTGGACGACACCCAACGCGCCATGCTGAGCAAGACCTTCGACACCATCGTGCGGCACAACCTGGCCGCCCCCAAGGTCTATGTGCACCGCGACTTCATGGCGCGCAACCTGATGCTCGGTCTGCCCGATGCCCAGGGCGTGGCCGGTCCGCTGGGCGTGCTCGACTTCCAGGATGCGGTCTACGGCCCCATCACCTACGACATCGCCAGCCTGATGCGTGATGCCTTCCTGACCTGGGAGGAAGACTTCGTGCTCGATGTCACCGTGCGCTACTGGCAAAAGGCCCGCAAGGTCGGCCTGATGGATTTCGAAGACTGGCACAGCGACTTCGGCAGCTTCTACCGCAGCGTGGAATGGATGGGCCTGCAACGCCACCTCAAGGTGGCCGGCATTTTTGCCCGCCTGACCCTGCGCGACGGCAAGCCGCGCTACCTGGCCGATGCGCCGCGCTTCATCCACTACATCCGGTCCACCGCCAGCCGTTATCGTGAACTGGGCCCGCTGCTGCGCTTCATCGACCAGGTGGAAAACCTGCAGGTGCTGACCGGCTTCGCCTACGGGCGGATGTGAGCATGCCGCGCTTCCACTGCCCCAGCGCGCTGCACAGCGGCGCCACCCTGAGCCTGCCGGCCGCCACGGCGCGCCATGTGCAGGTGCTGCGCCTGCAACCCGGCGGGGTCATCACCCTGTTCAACGGCGAAGGCGGCGAATTCGAGGCCACCGTGACGCGCATGGGTCGCTCCGACGTCGAGGTCGAGGTGGGGGCCCACCACGCCATCGAGCGCGAACTGGCCCGGGCGGTGCACCTGGTGGTGGCCATGCCCGCCAACGACCGCATGGACTGGCTGGTCGAGAAAGCCACCGAGCTGGGCGCTGCCAGCCTGACCCCGGTGATGAGTGCCCACAGCGTGCTGCGCCTCAAGGGCGAGCGGGCCGACAAGAAGGTGGCGCACTGGCAGGCCGTGGCCGTGGGCGCCTGCGAGCAATGCGGGCGCAACCGCGTGCCCCTGATCCACCCGGTGACCGAGCTGGCCGACTGGCTGCGCCGCCACCCGGCCCCAGTGGCAGCGCCCGATGACGCCCGCCTGCTGTTGTCGTTGCGCGAGGGCAGCCTGCCGCTGCACCATCGCCTGGCCCGGCAAAGCGGGGCCCTGACCCTGCTGAATGGCCCCGAAGGCGGGCTGCAGGTCGAAGAGGAAGACGCCGCCGTGGCCGCCGGTTTCCTGCCCACCGGCCTGGGTGCGCGCGTGCTGCGCGCCGAAACCGCGCCGCTGGCCGTGCTGGCCCAGGTGGGTGACTGAAAGTGAATGTGCTGTCATTGCAAGACCTGGCCCTGCCCGACCTGAACCTGCCCGCCACACCTGCCACACCCGCCAGCCGCCAGCCCCTCCCAGGCCCCGATCGCGCGGCCGCCGAACCCTGCCTGGGCGACTACTTCCGGCACCCGGAACAAGCCCCCGGCTCGCCCTGGCTGGATCGCAACGAGTCGCCCTCGGCCCTGATCGATGCCCTGCGCGGCCTGTTCCACGGGCCGGCGGGTCTGGTCCGGCTGCGCCTGTGGATGTTCATGACCCTGGCCGAGCACCCCGGCGCGTGGCTCAACCGCACCGAGGTCGACGCCCTGTGGCAGGCCCTGCGCCCCGATGCGCTGGGCACGGCAAAGAGCGTGCTGCAGCGCTTTCGCGACACCGGCCTGCTGGCCTGGGACGACGGCCTGCAGCAGGGCCGGCTCACCCCCCTGGCCCGGCAACTGGCCAGCACGCTGATTCCCCTGGCCGGCGGCGGTGTCACGCCGGCAGGCCACTGAGGCCGGACACAGGCCGGGTTCGCCATTCCCCACTGCAAGGAGCCTTCCATGTCAGGTTTTCACGATGGCAACGAGCTGGACGCCCGGGCCTGGCCCACGGCCCCGACCCCCGAGGTGGATTTCTTCCCGCCCCCACCACCGCCCCCGCCCGAGCCGCCCCTGCTGGGCGTCTACACCGACCCGAACCTGCAGTTCCGCGCCGGGGTGATGCCGGGCACACCCACCCTCCAGGCCATGACCGCCATGGACGGCGTGCTGCAACGCGAGTCCTGGGCGACAGAAGAGGCCCGGCGCCAGGCCGAGCTTGCCAACACCCGTCCCAGCGCCAGCCCCGCCAGCCTGCCGCCCCGCAGCGCCCCCCGGCCCAGGCCAGCCCCCGCCCCGGCAGCCGCGCCCCAACCCCAGGCCTATGACCTGTGCTGCCAAAGCACCCGGCAAGGCCTGCAGGCGCTGCGGGAACAGTTGCAGGATCGGCGCGCCGAGCGCCGCCAGGGGGCCCGCCGCACGGCCCGCCTGGGCGCGGGCCTGTTCGGCCTGGCCGTGGTGTGGATGCTGCTGGCCCCGGCGCTGGCCGGGCTGTTCAGCGGACTGCTGCGCCACCAGGGCGTGCTGCTCATCCTGGGTTGGGTGCTGATGGGACTGGCCGCCGCCTTCGGGCTGCGGGCCCTGTGGCAAGGCCTGCGTCGCAGCCCGGCCGAGCAGGCCACCGCCACCGTGCTGGCCTGCTGGCAGCAAGTGCTGCCCGACAGCGAGGCCCTGCTGGGCACCGATCAGGCGGAGGCCTTGTGCGTGGCGGCACAGTTGCGTGGCGTGCGGCTGCAAGTGCGCTTTTTCAAGTGGCAGGTGCCCGCCCACCGCGTGCACACGCCACCGCCCGGGCAGAACTGCTTTGTGCTCGAATCCGAGCACTGCCGCCTGGGCCTGGCCCCTGCCCCTCAGCACGCCAGCCAAGTGAGCCGCCATCCGCGCGAAAGCATGGCCAACCGCGCCTTTCGCATGCTGGAGGGCGACTGAACCATGAGCCCCGACACGCCGCAAACACCCCACCCAGCGGAAACCGCCACCCCGGCGACTGAACCCGACTGGGACACCCTGCTCGAAAGCCCGGCCAGCCAGGCCCTGCTGGAGCGGCTGATCACCAAGGCTCAGGCCGAGATCGAATCGCTGCCGGCCCCGGACCAGCCCCAGCCGCCCCGCTGAGTTGCCCCGCGCGCATCATCCGCCAGGGTGGCGCACCTGCAACAGCAACTGCACCGGCCCGTCGGGGCGCAGGGTCACATTCATCTTCGGCAAGGCCGCTGGGGCCGGCTCGGGCAGCACCAGGCGAAAGCGCTGCAGCAGCATGGCCGCCACCACGGCCATCTCCAGCAGGGCGAAATGCTGCCCGATGCAGACCCGCGGACCCACACCGAACGGTATCCACGCCCCACGCACCGGTGGCTCGGCCTCGGGCAGAAAGCGCTCGGGGCGAAAGGCCTCGGGCTCGCTGAACCAGCGCGGGTCATGGTGCAGCACCCAGGGCGTGATGCGCAGCACCGCCCCGCGGGGAATCTGCCGGCCGCCCAGCCGGATGTCGCGCACGGTGCGACGGCTCATCAGTGCGGCCACCGGCGGGTACAGGCGCAGGGCCTCCTTCAGGCTGGCGCCCAGCCAGGGCAGGGCAGGCAAGTCTTGTGGGCCGGGCAGGCGGCCTTGCAGCACCTGGTCCACCTCGGTGTGCAGACGTTGCGCCACCTCGGGGTGGCGCGCCAGCAACAGGCTCCACCACAGCAAGGCAGTGGCCGAGGTCTCGTGACCGGCCTGGAAGCTGACCATGCACTGGTCAAACACCTCGGCCGGGCTGAGCGCACTGCCATCGCTTTCGTCGCGCGCCGCCAGCAGGCGGGCCAGCAGGTCATCGTGCCGGTCGGGTTGGGCCTGGCCTCGGCGGGCCTCGATGTGCCGACCGATCAACCCGCGCAGCGTGCGCAGGGCCTGGCGTTTGGCACGCTTGCCCGGCAGCGGCCACCAGTCGGGCAAGGTCATGGGGTGGAACATTTCCCGCATCGCGGTCTCGCTCAGGGTCTGGGTGGCCCGGCTGGCACTTTGCACCTCGTCGGCACTGGCCCGGTGGCTGAACAGGGTGCGCAGGATCACGTCCATGGTCAGGCGTGAGAACAAGGCCTCCATCGCCACCAGGCCCTGGCGCTGGCCCGGGGGCAAGGCCTGCGCCAGGGTTTCTTCTGCGGCTTCGCACATCAGCCCGGCATAGCCGGCCACCCGCTTGGGGCTGAAGGCCGGCATCAGCAGGCGGCGCTGGCGCTGCCAGAGCGAGCCCTCGGTGACCAGCACGCTGCGCCCGAACACCTGCTCGAACACCTCGATGCCGCGCTCCCAGCGGATCAGGTGCTCGGCGTTGTCGACCAGGGCCTCGCGCACCAGCTCGGGGCTGAGCAGGTCGTAGGCACGCTCGTGCACGATGCGCATCAGCGTGAGGTCGCCATGCTCTCGCTGCAACCCGGTGACAAAGCCCAGGTAGTCGCGGCGCAGGGCGCGCAACTGAGGCAGGCCCAGCCAGCGGGTGGACGGCCCCGGGGGATCGGTCGCCCGGCCGCCGCCCCTCGGATCAGGGGAGGGTGTGGGATGGAGAATGGCGTTTTGGCGGTTCATGCCCAGGAGCGTGCGCGCCCTGCCTCCAGGGGTATAGAACAAACTCGACATCGCAGGGCCATTGGCGGCCAGGGAGTGCGGCCGAACTAGACTCTGCCCATGCTGCCAACTGCCTCTTTGCTGGGTGCACCAACCCGCCTGTACCTGCCCAGGGCCTCGCTGGTGGCCTGTGTTCGCGGCACCATGGTTCGCAGCACCCTGGGCCTGGATTGGAGCGATGAACAGCGCTTCAGCCACTTCCCGGCCACGCCTTTGTGCAGTGTGGGATGGATGTTCGAAGGCGACGGCGAGTTGCTGGCTCGGGGCGCACCGGCCGCGCTGACCTCGCCACGACGCCGCTATGAATCACGCCTGATGTTCAGCGGCCCGCAGACGGCCCCCTCGATCACCTGGAGCCCCGGGCCGGCCGCCGGCATGATGCTGATGATCATGCCCGACGCCCTGCAAAGCCTGACCGGCCTGGACGTGGGTGCCTGGGTGGACCGCATCGGGCCCCTGAGCGAGGCCCTGCCCGCCGACTGGGTGGCCATGGCCGAAGCCGTGCTGGCCCTGCCCGATGACGCCGGCCGCGTGGCCTGCGCAGAGGACTTCATCGAGCCCCGCTGGCAGGCCGTGCGCCCGCGATGGCCGCTGCAGGCCCAGCGCTACCAGGACTGGGCCCAGTCGATGGCGCTGCGCGCTGCCACCTCCTCGGTGGGGCGCAGCCTGCGCCAGGTGGAGCGCCGCATCAAGCAATGGGCCGGCCAGCCGATGCGGGAGTTGCGTGGCTTCGGTCGCTCCGAACGCGCCTTCTTCATGGCCCTGGCCGAGGCCGAAGAAGGCCGGCGCCCACGCTGGGCCGAACTGGCTGAGGCGAGCGGCTATGCCGATCAATCGCACCTGTGCCGCGAAACGCGCCGGGTGACCGGCTTTGCCCCCGACGATCTGATGCAGCGCCTGGCCCGCGATGAGGGCTTCTGGAGCTACCGGCTCTGGCAGTGAGCCCTGGGCCCGCCCGCCTCAGGGCATGGGCAGGCAGTGCAAGCGGGCCTCGCGCCGCGCCGCCGTGGCCGGGCCCAGCCCCTGCAGCACCACGCTGTCGAGCTCGGGCAGGTAGACCACGCTGGCCGGCCCGAGGACGGTGTAGCGCGGGCTGTCCTTGAGGTGCTCCTCGAACACCGCCTGCACGCCGCTGAGCACGTGCTCGATCACCAGGCGACGGCGCCCGGTGTAGAGGCGCTCGACTTTTTGCTCGGCCTTGTGCGCCCCCCTTTGCTCACTCTTTTGTCCGGTGCGCACCGTGGCCAGGCGGGTCTGGCCCTCAAAGCTCAGGCGCAGGCGCAAGGCGCCGTCGTGGCTCAGGCACTGGCCTTCCAGGCCACTGAGGCAACGCGGGGGCAGGGCCAGTTCCTCATCGGGCAGGGGGTGCAGTTCGGGCTCTTGCAGGCGCTCAGGCGATTGGGCCTTGAGTCGGGGGCAAGCCCGGCCCCCGGGGTCGCTCTCCAGGGCCCACAAATGCGTCGGGGCCGCGGCTGGGGCCACGCCACCGGCCTGTGCCGCGCTGGCCAGAAAGTACTGCCCTTGATCGCTGCGCCACCAATGCCAGGCGGAGACGCCCGCCCCCAGCGGCTCAGGCCCGGTCATGGCACGCACTGGCCAGGGGCCGCGCACGGCCTCCAGGGCCCACGAAGCAGGAAGGAACAGGCCCAGCAGGGCCAGCGCAAACACGACACGCATCAGGCGATCCGGGGTAAGACAGGCCCCGCAGTTTAGGGCCTGCTGCCAGGGCCTGACGCGCCGGCCCCCTCCTCAGCCCCTTGCCCAAGCCGACGTCAGCGCCGTGCCAGTGCCGCCTCGCGCAGCCCCTGCAGGGTGCCTGCGGGGGTGATGGCCTCGGGGTCGAGCAGGCAGTGCAGGATGGCCGGCAGGCCGCTGGCCCGGGCCCGCGCCAGGGCGGGGGCGAAATCCTCGGTGCGCTCGACCCGCTCGCCATGGCCGCCGAAAGCCTGCGCATAGGCGCGGAAATCGGGGTTCTTCAAGGCGGTGCCACTGACGCGACCCGGGTACTCACGCTCCTGATGCATGCGGATGGTGCCGTACATGGCGTTGTCCAGCAGCACCACGATCAGGGGCAGGCCGTACTGCACCGCCGTGGCGAACTCCTGGCCGTGCATCATGAAGTCGCCGTCGCCGGCAAACACCACCACCTCGCGCTGCGGCCACAGGCGCTTGGCACCCACGCCGGCCGGCAGGCCATAACCCATGGAGCCGCTGGTGGGCGCCAGCTGGCTGGCGAAGTGGCGGAAGGGCCAGAAGCGGTGCACCCAGGTGGCGAAATTGCCTGCGCCGTTGCAGAAGATGCTGTCGGCCGGCAGCGCCTCACGCAGGTGCTGCATCACCGCGCCCATCTGCAACGGGCCAGGGATGCGGATGGGTGCCGGATCGCTCCAGCGCAGGTAATCGGCATGGGCCTCGTCAGCCCGGGCCCGGTCTGGCACGGGCGACGGCAGCGGCAGCTGCGCCAGCGCAGCCGCCAGGGCCTGCGGCGTGGCGTGGATGGCCAGCTCGGGGCGGTACAGGCGGCCCAGCTCGTCGGCATCGGCATGCACATGCACCAGCGGCTGGCCGGGGTTGGGGATGCCGAGCAGCTCATAGCCTTGCGAGGGCACCTCGGACAGGCGCCCCCCCACCAGCACGATCAGATCGGCCTCGCGGATGCGGGCCAATAGGCGCGGGTTGACGCCCAGACCCAGGTCGCCCGCATAGCAGGGGTGTTCGGCACTGAACAGCATCTGGCGCCGGAACGAACAGGCCACGGGCAGCGCGTGGGCCAGGGCAAAGGCCTCGAACTGGCGCGCCGCCTCGGCCGACCAGCGCGAGCCGCCCACGATGGCGATGGGCCGCTGGGCGGCCTGCAGGCGCTGCTGCAGCGTGGCCAGTTCGGCCGGCCCCGGGTGCGTCTCGGGCACGGCAAAGGGCTGGGCATCAGCCACGCTCGCGGCCTGGGTCAGCATGTCTTCGGGCAAGGCCACCACCACCGGGCCGGGCCGGCCCGAGGTGGCCACCTGGAAGGCGCGCGCCACCAGCTCGGGCACCCGGGCCGGGTCGTCGATCTGCACCACCCACTTGCTCATGGTGCCGAACACGGCGGCGTAATCGAGCTCCTGGAAGGCCTCGCGCCCCATCGCGCCGCGCGCCACCTGGCCCACGAAAAGAATCAGGGGCGTGGAGTCCTGGTGCGCGATGTGGATGCCGGCGGCCGCATTGGTGGCCCCCGGCCCCCGCGTGACAAAGCAGATGCCGGGTCGGCCGGTGAGCTTGCCCTGGGCCTCGGCCATCATGGCCGCGCCGCCCTCCTGCCGGCACACGGTCACCGCGATGTCGGCGTCGTGCAAGGCATCGAGCACGGCCAGGTAGCTTTCGCCGGGCACGCAGAAAAGCTGCTGCACCCCGTGGGCCAGCAACTGGTCCACCAGGATCTGGCCCCCGGTGCGGGCGTTCGGGGAAGAAGGAATGGCGTGTGTCATGGTCAGGAGCACCGCCGCTCAGCGCGCGGCGTAACTTTCAAGAGGCAGGTCATTGGGGTTGGCAATGAGTTGGCGCAGGGCCGTGCTCATGGACAGGTTCAGCGGCGTCTGGCGTGGCGGAATCGGCTCCAGGAACCACTTGGCGTACAGGCGATCCAGGTCGCCTGATTTCATCAGGGCCCGGATCGCGCCGTCCACCGCCGCCTTGAAGGCCGGGTCGTCCTTGCGGAACAGCAGGGCGATGGGCTCGGAGCCCAGTGGCTCGCCCACGATGCGCCAGGCCTGGGGCGTCTTGGAATTGGCAATGATGCCGGCCAGCAGGTTGTCATCGAGCACAAAGGCATCGGCCCGGCCCGACTCCAGGATCAGAAAGCTCTCCAGGTGGTCCTTGCCGAGCGAGGTCTTGAGCGTGAGGTTCTGCGCGCGCTCCAGTTTGCGCAGCAACTGGACCGCCGTGGTGCCGGTGGTGGCCGCCACGGTGCGGCCAGCCAGCTGGGCCACCGAGGTGATGCCCGAGTCGGCGCGCACCGCCATGCGCACCTCGCTGACATAGGTGGTCAGGGCGAAGGCCACCTGCTGCTGTCGCGCCAGGTTGTTGGTGGTGGGGCCGCAGCCGATGTCAACCGTGCCGTTGCTCACCAGCGGCAGCGTGTTCTGGGCCGTCAGGGCCATGTACTCCAGCCGGGCCTTGGGCACGATGTCCTTCAACACACGCTCGCACAGCTCGACGTGGTAGCCCACAAAACGCTCGTTGGCCCCCAGCGCATAGGCCATGGGTGGCGAGGCTTCGCGCACCCCCAGCACCACCTTGCCGCTGGTTCGGATCTTGTCCAGCGTGCCCTCAGCCGGTGCGGGGGTCTGGGCCTGCGCCAGCAGGGCGCCAGTGGCCAGCACCAGACTCAAGGACCTGCTCAGGGATCTGGCCAGCCAGGCCGGGAAACCGCTCGATGTCATGGGCGTGCTCCTTTGGGGGTGAGGCCGTCTGACGCGGCCGTTGGGTTACAAAACGTTCAATATCAGCCAAAGACGAGACTTGCGATACCGATAAATCCTCAGCACTTGATTCCCATTGCTCATCAAGTAGCCCCCAAGCCCGGTTTGGCCTGGGTTATCGTGTGGCCTGCCTCATGACGTGAAGACATCACATGCTGCGCCGCAACCTGCTGCCCCCCATCCCCGGCCTGCTGGCCTTTGAAGCCGCGGCGCGCCATGGCAGCATCTCGCGCGCCGCCGCCGAGCTGCACCTGACCCAGGGCGCGGTGTCGCGCCAGATCCACCAGCTGGAGGAGCAACTGGGCCTGGCCCTGTTCCACCGCGTGCGCCAGCGGGTGGTGCTGACCGACCCGGGCCGCATCTATGCCGGCGAGCTGCGCCCTCTGCTGCGCCAGCTCAGCGACACCACCCAGAAGGTGATGGGCTTTGCCGGCGACGGTGGGGTGCTGAACCTGGCCGTGCTGCCCACTTTCGGCACCCGCTGGCTGACCCCGCGGTTGGGCCGCTTCATGGCCCAGCACCCGCAGGCCAGCCTGAACCTGGCCACCCGCACCGAACCCTTTGACTTTGCCAGCGAGCCCTTTGACGCCGCCATCCATTTCGGCGCGCCGCACTGGGCCGGCGCCACCTGCTACCCGCTGATGCGCGAAGAGGTGGTGGCCCTGAGCAGCCCGGCCTACCAACGCGAGCAGGGCCTGCGTCGCGTGGCCGATCTGGCGCGCGCCGTGCGCCTGCAACAGACCACCCGCCCCACACTGTGGGCCGACTGGTTTTCGGCGGCCGGCCACCCGGTGGCCCAGGCGGCGCGCGGGCCGCGCTTCGAACAGTTCTCGATGATTGCCCAGGCCGCCGTGCATGGCCTGGGGGCGGCGCTGCTGCCGCGCTTTCTGGTGCAGGAGGAGATCGACAGCGGCGCCCTGGTGCCCTTGCCAGGCCCGCACCTGCAAGGGCCTGATGCCTACCACCTGGTGGTGCCCGATGCGCGCGCCGAAACCCCGCTGGTCCAGGCCCTGCGCGACTGGCTGCTGGCGGAGTGCGCGGGCAAGCCCTGAGTCTTCTCAAGAGGGCAGCGGGATACGATACGCGGTTTGCCTTTCGCCCCCCGGAGTCGTCCATGAATCGCCACCTGTTGCTGCTGACCCTGTGTCAGGGCCTGTTCCTGACCAACAACGTGGTGTTCATTGCCATCAACGGCCTGGTCGGGCTGAGCCTGGCCCCCGTGAGCTGGATGGCCACCCTGCCGGTGATGGGCTATGTGGTGGGCGGCGCCTTGTCCACCGCCCTGGTGGCCCGCTCACAGACCCGATTCGGGCGTCGGGGCTCGTTCCAGATCGGGCTGGCGGTGGCGTTTGTGTCGGCGCTGACCTGCCTGGTGGCGGCGCTCACCCGGCAGTTCTGGTTGCTGTGCGGGGCCACCCTGGTGGCGGGCTATTACAGCGCCAATGGCCAGTTGTACCGCTTTGCAGCCGCCGAACTGGCCGCCCCCGCGTTCCGCGAAAAAGCGGTGTCGCTGGTGCTGGCCGGCGGACTGATCGGTGCCGTGGCCGGGCCCAACCTGGCCAAGTACACACGCGACCTGGGTGCCGTGCCGTTTGCCGGGGCCTATGCAGCGCTGATGGGGGTGGCCTTGCTGGCCATGGCCTGCATGTCGCTGATCCGCTTTCCTGAAACGGCCCGGCCCGGACAGGGCAGATCGGCCCCGGTCGGGCGACCGCTGGGCGAGATCATGCGTCAGCCCGTGTTTGTGGTGGCGGCCCTGAGCGCGGCACTGGGCTACGGCGTGATGAACCTGCTGATGGCCGCCACCCCGCTGGCCATGCAGGTGTGCAGTCTGGGTTTTGACGATGCAGCCGTGGTGCTGGAGTGGCACGTGGTGGGCATGTTTGCCCCGGGCTTCGTCACCGGCCACCTGATCAAGCGCTATGGGCCTTTGCCGGTGATGGGGGTGGGCGTGCTGCTGAACGCGGCCTGCGTGATGGTGGCCCTGAGCGGAGTGGAGCTGCAGCAGTTCCTGGTGGCGCTGTTCCTGCTCGGCCTGGGCTGGAACCTGCTGTTCACCGGCGCCACCACGCTGGCCATGCGCGCCTACCGGCCCGAAGAAAAAGACCGGGCCCAGGCGGCGATCAATTTCTGTGTGTTCGGCACCATGGCCTTCACGGCCTTTGCCTCGGGTGCTCTGGTGACCACCCAGGGCTGGAGCCTGCTCAACCTGGGCTCGCTGCTGCCGGTGCTGCTGACGGGCCTGGGCCTGGGCTGGCTGGGCTGGCAACAACGGCGCAGCCTGGCCAGGGCCTGATCAGGCCGGCAGTGGCGCGAAGTGCTTGTCGAGCCAGGCCTGCAGGCAGGCCAGCACCGGGGCGGAATCAAGTTCGTTGAAAAGCTCGTGGTAGAGCGCCGGGAACTCAGCGCTTTCGACGTACGAGGGAGCGGCGGCGGCAAAGGCCCGACTGCCTGCGGGCGCCACCAGGCGATCATCGCCCGCGAACATCAGCAGGCTGGGCACGCGCCAGCGCGCCGCCTGGGCCACCACGGCCGGCCCCCCCCGGGCGATGAAGCTGGCCAGGCGCGCCGAGATGCGGTCGTGCACCAGCGGGTCGGCCAGATAGGCACGCACCACCTCGGGGTCGTGCGACAGGTATCGGGGCTGCAGGCCATTGCCCACACGCAGATGGGGCAGCCAGCGCGGCAACACGGCCAGCAGCAGCTTTTGCACCGGGCTGAGGCCGGCATCCAGGGCGGGCGAGGACAGCACCAGGCCATCGACCCGGCTCGCGTAGCGGGCCACGAACTGGGCCGCCACCAAGCCGCCCATGCTGTGGCCCAGCAGGATCAGCGGGGTGTCGCGCGGGTGCCGCACCCGGGTGCTCTCGACCAGATCGGCCAGATCGTCGATCAGCCGGGTGTCGCTGCTGAGGCCGCCGCGCGGGCCACCTGACTCGCCGTGGCCGTACTGGTCATAACCCCGCACCACCAAGCCCCAGCCATTGAGCTGGCGGGCCAGCGCGTCGTACCGGCCGGCGTGCTCACCCAGGCCGTGTACCAGCAGCACCACGGCGCGGGGCACGCGCCCCTCGGCCAGGGGCCAATCCTGCACCGCCAGGTTCTCGCCATCGGAGGCCGTGAAAGTGGACAGGGTCGAATCGGTGCTCATGGCGGGCCTGCGCGCGGATGGCCTGAACCGGCTCAGCCCGCCGCGGGGGCGGGCAGGCTCGCGATCACCTGAGCCACGGCGGCGGTGAGCTTCTTGGCGTAGGGCACATGCAGGAACTCGTTGGGGCCATGCGCGTTGCTCTTGGGGCCCAGCACGCCGCAAACCATCATCTGCGCCTGGGGGAAGCCCGCCGACAGCATGTTCATGAGCGGAATGGTGCCCCCCTGGCCGATGTAGCCGCACGAGGACCCAAAGTGCGCCTGCGAGGCCGAATTCAAGGCCTGTTCGAACCAGGGCGCCGTGTCGGGGGCATTCCAGCCGGTGGCCCCGCCATTGCTTTCGAAGGTGACCTTGGCCTGGTAGGGGGCGTTGTCTTCGAGCAGTTGCTTGAGTTCGGCCACGGCGCGGTCGGCCTGAACCAGGGGCGGCAGGCGCAAGCTGAGCTTGAACGCGGTGTAAGGACGCAGCACATTGCCGGCGTTCTGCAGGGTGGGAAAGCCATCGGCCCCGGTCACGCTCAGGGTCGGGGTCCAGGTGCGGGCCAGCAGGGCCTGCACCGGGTCGGTGGTGGTGGGCAGGGCGAAGGTACTGGCACCGCCACAGTCGTAGTGCGCCCAGGGGAAGCGCTTGTACAGCTCGTCGCCGAGGATGGCGGCGGTGGCCCGGGCCTGGGCCAGGCGTTCGGCGGGCACCTCGCAGTGGAAGCTGGCGGGCAGCAGGCGGCCGGTGGCGCTGTCTTCCAGGCGATCAAGCACCTGGCGCATGATGCGGAAGCTGGAGGGCACCAGGCCCGAGGCATCGCCCGAGTGCACGCCCTCGGTCAGGATCTCGACCTTCAGGGTACCGCTGGCCATGCCGCGCAGGCTGGTGGTGAGCCAGAGCTGGTCGTAATTGCCCGCGCCCGAGTCGAGGCAGATCACCAGGGCCACCTCGCCCAGGCGGGTGCGCAGGGCGTCGATGTAGGGCAGCAGGTCGTACGAGCCGCTTTCTTCGCAGGTCTCGATCAGGCCGACGATGCGGGGGTGGGGCGTGTTCTGGGCCTTCAGGGCCTGCACCGCAGCGATGCTGGCGTACACCGCATAGCCGTCGTCGGCGCCGCCGCGGCCATACAGCTTGCCGTCTTCGTACTTGGGGGTCCAGGGGCCCAGATCGTTGCGCCAGCCGCTGAACTCGGGCTGTTTGTCCAGGTGCCCATACATCAGCACGGTCTGGCTGCTGTGGGCCTGGGTGGCGGCCACCTCGAAGAACAGCACCGGGGTGCGGCCTTCCAGGCGGATGATCTCCAGCGTGAGGCCTTCGACCTTCTGTGCCTCGACCCATTGCGCGGCATTGCGCAGCACGGTGTCGAGCAGGCCTTGCTGGGCCCAGTCGGCGGCAAAGGCCGGCGACTTGGCGGGAATGGCGATGTAGTCGGTGATCTGGCGCACCAGATCGCTGTCCCAACGCTGGCTGACCTCGGCCAGGGCCTGCTCGGGCTGGAAGACGGAAGAAGGAACACGGGCGTTCATGGGGCTCTCCTGGTTGCACGGTGCGCACGGCGCGAAGCCCGCGGCATGAGGCCGGGACCAGCACAGCGCCTTGATTTTGCCTCAGACCCAGCCGCCCCGCCGGGGCTTAGCTCAGGGCACTCAGCACGCCGCGCCGCGGCGCCGGGTTTCAGAGGGGAGCTCGCCGAACAAGGCCTTGTAGTCCTGCGAGAAGTGGCCCATGTGTGAAAACCCCCAGCAGGCCGCCACGGTCTGCACCGAGGCGTCGGCCGGCCCGGCCCGCAAGGCGCGCCGGCAGGCATTGAGGCGCACGGCCTTGAGGAACTCGGCCGGCGATTCGCCGAGCACGGCCTGGAAATGGTTTTGCAGCGTGCGCCGCGTCAGGTGCAGGCGCTGGCACAGCTCGTCCACGCCCAGGGCCTCGTGGCTGGGTTGCCGGGCCAGCTCGCGGGCGGCCATCACCAGGGCAAAGCGCCGCTGGGCTGCCGCTGGCCGGGGCGCGGCGCCCTCGGCCCCCGGACCAGCGCACAGCAGATGCAGCAACTGCTCAAGCCCGGCCTGCAGGGCCAGTCGGCCCCAGGGCAGGTCGACCTCGCCCGCCTGTCCGAGCTGCAGCAGTTGCTCAAAGGTCTGGCACAGGGCGGCATGCCGCTCTTCGCTCAGGGCGATGGCCTGGGCCGGGTGGGCCAGCCCCCGGGCCGCAGGGCCCAGACCGGCGGCCTCGGCCTGGGCTTGCAGCCAGTCCTGGTCGAGCACCACGCCATAGATGCCGAAATCGGGCGGGGTGCGCAGCTCGAAGCCCTCGCTGGCCCGCGCCCGCAACAAGGCACGCCCCTGGTCGGTGCGCTGGGCCTGCCCACAAAAGTGCAGGGGCTGCCGGCAATGGCGGTCGGCCAGGCCAAACCACACCGAGCCGGACCAGGGCGCGCATTGCTGGCTGGTCTGCCGCGAGGTGTGCTCATGGAACACCTGCAACCGCGGGCCATCCACCCACAGCTCACGCACCCGGCCCGAGAAACGCCCGCCCGAAAGCTGGTCGTACTGCTGCTGCCAGGCCGAAAGGAGGCCGGCGTGCTCGTCCACGTCGTCGCTGGTGCGCACGCGGTACTGCGGCAGGCCCATCGGCCCGCGGGTGGCCGGCGGCGAAAAGGCACGACCGGTAGAGGCCGAAGCAGGGAGCATGGGCAGTCGAACAGCAAAAAGTGATGGGGCCTCCAGTGCAGCAAGAAAAATGCCCGCGGGCAAGCTGCAGTGCAGCACCGGCGCGGGGCGGCACTGTCCCGAATCGGAAAAAATGCGCGCCGCTCCGGGCGGTTTTCCGATTCGGGATAGGACGCTGGCGTCGTCTTTGCTGCAATGGCAGGCAACGACCACCCACCGAGGCCCCACCATGAAACCAGCCGCTGCCGCCCCCACCGCCCACTTGAAAAAAGTGCTCGGCACCTTCCAGCTTTGGGGCATTGCCGTGGGCCTGGTGATCTCGGGCGAATATTTCGGCTGGAGCTACGGCTGGGCCAGCGCCGGTACGCTGGGCTTTCTGGTGGCCACGCTGCTGGTGGCCACCATGTACACCACCTTCATCTTCAGCTTCACCGAGCTGTCCACCGCCATCCCGCACGCGGGTGGCCCCTTTGCCTATGCGCGCCGAGCCTTCGGACCGCTGGGCGGCTTTGTGGCCGGCTTTGCGACCCTGATCGAGTTCGTGTTCGCGCCACCCGCCATTGCGCTGGCGATCGGGGCCTACCTGAACGTGCAGTTTCCGGCCATCGACCCGAAGTGGATTGCGCTGGGCGCCTATGTGGTGTTCATCGCCCTGAACTGGGTGGGGGTGGGCATTGCGGCGGCCTTCGAACTGGTGGTGACGCTGCTGGCCATCTTCGAGCTGCTGGTGTTCATGGGCGTGGTGAGCCCAGGCTGGTCCTGGGCCCAGTTTGCCGCGCTGGGCTGGGCCGGCTCGGACGTGCTCAACGGCACCGCCGTGGCGGGCATCTTTGCCTCGATCCCGTTTGCGATCTGGTTCTTCCTGGCCATCGAGGGTGCGGCCATGGCGGCCGAAGAGGCACGCGACCCGCAGCGCACCATTCCGCGCGCCTACATCGCGGGCATCCTGACCCTGGTGAGCCTGGCCTTCGGGGTCATGATCATGGCCGGCGGGGTGGGCGACTGGCGCAGCCTGGCCAACATCAACGACCCGCTGCCCCAGGCCATGAAGGCCGTGCTGGGAGCCCACAGCGGCTGGCTGCACATGATGGTGTGGATCGGCCTGTTCGGGCTGGTGGCCTCGTTCCATGGCATTTTGATGGGTTACTCGCGCCAGATCTTCGCCCTGGCCCGCGCCGGTTACCTGCCGCGCACCTTCGCGGTGCTCAGCCCGCGCTTCCAGACCCCGCACCGGGCCTTGCTGGCCGGAGGCGCCGTGGGCGTGGCCGCGATCTTCAGCGACAACTGGATCGAGTTCGGCGGCCAGACCCTGACGGCCAACATCGTCACCATGTCGGTGTTCGGCGCCATCGTGATGTACATCCTCTCGATGGCCGCCCTGCTGCGCCTGCGCCGCACCGAGCCCGACATGCCACGCAGCTACCGCGCACCGTTCTACCCCTGGTTCCCGCTGCTGGCATTGGGCCTGGGCCTGATCTGCCTGGGCGCCATGGTGTGGTTCAACCCGGTGCTGGCCGGCCTGTTTGCCGCCCTGATGGGCCTGGCCTGGCTGTATTACATGGCCACCGCCCAGCACCGCGCCGACGCGGCCCCCGACGCCCTGCTGGACACCGGCCGCTGAGCCACCTGCCGGAGCCATTGCCATGCGCTACCACACCACCCTGGGCGGCCAGGGCTTCTTTTTCGAGGACCTGCGCCAGGTGATGGCCATGGCCAGCCCGGCACGCTCTGGCGACTACCTGGCCGGCCTGGGTGCCGCCACCGCGCAGCAACGCATGGCCGCCCGCCATGTGCTGGCCGAACTGCCGCTGACGGTGTTCCTCAGCGAAGCCCTGGTGCCCTATGAAAGCGACAACATCACGCGGCTGATCATGGACCAGCACGATGCCCGGGCTTTCGCGCCGGTGGCCCACCTGACGGTGGGCGACTTCCGCAACTGGCTGCTGGGCCCGGCTGCCGACACCGCCACACTCAGCGCACTGGCGCCCGGCCTGACACCGGAGATGGTGGCCGCGGTGAGCAAGCTCATGCGCAACCAGGACCTGATCGCGGTGGCGCGAAAGACCCGGGTGGTGACGCACTTTCGCAACACGCTGGGCCTGCCGGGCCGGCTGGCCGTGCGGCTGCAACCCAACCACCCGACCGACGACCTGCGCGGGGTGGCCGCCTCGGTGCTGGACGGGCTGATGATGGGTGCGGGCGATGCGGTGATCGGCATCAACCCGGTGTCGGACAGCCTGCCCACGCTGGCCCGGCTGTGCCATGGCTTTGACGAGCTGATCCAGCGCCTGGCGATCCCCACGCAGGCCTGTGTGCTGACCCATGTGACGAACACGCTGCAGCTGATCGAGGGTGGGGTGCCGGTGGACCTGGTGTTCCAGTCGATCGGCGGGACCGAGCTGACCAACCGCAGCTTCGGCGTGAGCCCCGAACTGCTGGACGAGGCCTGCGCCGCTGCCCGCTCGCTGCAACGCGGGACGCTGGGCCAGAACGTGATGTATTTCGAGACCGGCCAGGGCAGCGCCCTGTCGGCCAATGCCCATGGCGGGGTGGACCAGCAGACTTGCGAGGCCCGCGCCTATGCGCTGGCGCGGCGCTACCAGCCCTTGCTGGTGAACACGGTGGTGGGCTTCATCGGGCCCGAGTACCTGTACGACGGCAAGCAGATCATCCGCGCGGGCCTGGAGGATCACTTCTGCGGCAAGCTGCTGGGCCTGCCCATGGGTTGCGACATCTGCTACACCAACCATGCCGAAGCCGACCAGGACGACATGGACACGCTGAGCGTGTTGCTGGCCAGCGCCGGGCTGAACTTTCTGATCGGAGTGCCCGGGGCGGACGATGTGATGCTCAACTACCAGAGCACCTCGTTCCACGATGCGCTGTTCCTGCGCGAGACCCTGGGCCTGCGGCGGGCCCCCGAATTCGAAGCCTGGCTGCAAGCCCAGCAGATCACCGACGCGGCCGGGCAGTTGCTGAACCCGGCCCAGGGCCATCCCTTGCTGAGCCACTTGGGCAGCCTGGGCCTGGAGGGCGGCGCATGACCCCCCCGGCACAAGCCCCCATGGATCCTACGGCACCGGATCAGTCCGAGGGCGTGACCCCCATGCCCTGGACCGCCTGGCGCCGCAGCACACCGGCGCGCATCGCGCTGGGCCGGGCGGGGGTGGCCATCCCGACCGACGAGACCCTGCGCTTCGGCCTGGCCCACGCCATGGCGCGCGACGCCATCCACACACCACTGGACACCCACGCCCTGCAGACCGCCCTGGAGCAAGCCGGCCACGCCGTGCTGCAGGTGCGCAGCCAGGCCGGCGACCGAACCCAATACCTGCGCCGCCCCGATCTGGGCCGCCGCCTGGACCCGGCCGACGCACAGCGCCTGCGTGCCCTGGCCGTCACCGGGGGCCCGCCGCCCGAGGTGTGCGTGGTGGTGGGCGATGGCCTGTCTTCGCTGGCGGTGCAGCGCCATGCCGCCCCGTTGCTGGCGGCCTTGCTGCCGCACCTGGCGCCGGGCTGGCGCCTGGCGCCGGTGGTGCTGGTGCAACAGGCCCGGGTGGCCGTGGCCGACGAGGTGGGCGAGGCCCTGGGTGCCCGCCTGAGCGTGATCCTGATCGGCGAACGCCCCGGCCTGAGCTCGCCCGACAGCCTGGGCATCTACCTGACCCATGGGCCCCGGGTGGGCCGCCACGACGCCCAGCGCAACTGCATTTCCAACGTGCGCCCAGAGGGCCTGGCCTACCCGCAGGCCGCGCACAAGCTGGCCTGGCTGATCCGCCAGGCGCTGCAGCGCGGCTTGAGCGGCGTGGACTTGAAGGACGAGAGCGAGGCCGAGGCCTGGCTGCCCGGCACCACGCCGCCCACCGATTCACTTGTCAGCGTTCCCCCCTCATCCCAGGAGAAAACATGAAGACCCCTGCCTTGCTCCGCCTCGCCCCCCTGACTCTGGCCCTGAGCCTGCTGGCCGCCCTGGCCAGCACCGGCTGCAGCAGCCCCCCGACCGCCGTCCAGGCCGCCGCCCAGACCCTGGCCCCCGGACAGTGGGAGAGCTTCAACCGCCAGCAGATCAACGATTTGATCGCGCGCCTGGGCAAGACCAGCGCCGGCTACAACCCGGCCAAGCCGCCCTATGTGGTGTTCGACTGGGACAACACCAGCGTGTTCCTGGACATCGAAGAGGCCGCGCTGATCTACCAGCTCGAAAACCTGCGCTTTGGCGCCAGCCCCGAGCAGCTGGAAGTGGCCTTGCGCCGAAACATCCCGGCCACCCCCTTCAAACCCGCCAACAACAACGCGGCGGGTCAGTTGGTGAGCATTGAGACCATCGTGCCGGACATCCTGGACAGCTACCGCTGGCTGTACACCCACTACAGCGGACTGAAGGGCCAGCAGCCCCTGGCTGAAGTGAAGCGCAGCCCGCACTACCAGGCCTTCCTGACCAAGGTGCGCTACCTGTACGAGGCCATCGGCGACACCTTCGACCACGACACCGCCTACCCCTGGGTGACCTATCTGTTTGCCGGCATGACCGAGGCCCAGGTGCGCCAGCTGACAGTGGACACCGTGCAGTGGCAGCAGACCCAGCCGGTCGAGAAGGTGAAGTGGAGCACCCCGGCCGAGCTGCCGGGCCGCGCCGGGCTGGTGTCGGTGAGCTGGAAGAACGGCCTGCGCCTGGTGCCCGAAATGCAAGACCTGTACGGGCGCTTCAAGGCCGCCGGCTTTGACGTGTGGGTGTGCTCGGCCTCCTTTGTGGACGTGATCAAGGAGATCTCGTCCAACCCGGCCTTCGGCTACCAGGTGAAGGAAGGCCATGTGCTGGCCATGGAGCTGGAGCGTGACGCCCAGGGTCGCATCCTGCCCGATTACCGCCATGGCTATGACCAGACCCAGGGCCCGGGCAAGACGCGCAGCATCCAGCGCTTTCTGGTCAGCCGCTACGGCTACGGGCCCGCGTTCATCGCGGGCGACAGCGAGGGCGACCAAAACATGATGGCCGACTTCAGCGAGACCCAGAAGGTGCTGATCGTGAACCGCCTGCGCGCCCCCAAGAGCGCCATCGGCCAGTTCTCGGCGATGGCGGTGCAGAACTACGGCAAGCCCGACACACGCTACCTGCTGCAGGGCCGCGACGACAACACCGGCCGCTTCGTGCCCAGCCAGTTGCACACCCCGCTGGGGGCGACGGTCGCCAAGGCGCTGAAGTAACGCCGATCAGCGCCCGAGCAGCGGCTGAGAGGATTGGAAAATGACCACCGCCTGCGCCAGCCGCTCCGCCTGATCGGTGAGGCTGGCGGCGGCCGCGGCCGACTGCTCGACCAGCGCGGCATTCTGCTGGGTCATCTGATCGAGCCCACCCACGGCGGTGTGCACCTGGCTCAAGCCCTGGGACTGTTCACCGGCCACCAACGAGATGTCGGCAATGATGTGCTTGACGCGCTGCACCGAGGCCATGATGTCGTCCATGGTGCGGCCCGCGACATGCACCTGCTGGGTACCGGCCTCGACTTTCTCGGCCGATTGACTGATCAGCGATTTGATCTCACGGGCGGCCTCGGCGCTGCGCTTGGCCAGGTTGCGCACCTCGCTGGCCACCACCGCGAAGCCGCGGCCCTGCTCGCCGGCCCGTGCCGCCTCGACCGCGGCATTGAGTGCGAGCAGATTGGTTTGAAACGCAATGCTGTCGATCACGCCCGTGATGTCGGCGATTCGGCTGGAACTGGCGTGGATCGCCTCCATCGTGCTGACCAGACGGCGTACCGCCTCGCCGCCACGCTCGGCCACCTGGGCGGCGGAACCCGACAGGTCGTTGGCCTGCCGCGCTGACTCGGCCGAGTGCTGCACCGTGACGGTCAGCTCCCCAAGGCTGGAAGCAGCCTGAGCCAGGTGGCTGGCCGTCTGCTCGGTGCGGTGGCTGAGATCGAGGTTGCCAATCGAGATCTCCCGGCTGGCCGCCTCGATGCTGCTGGTTGACGCATGCACCTGGGAGACCGCGTTGTGCACACGCTGCAGTGCCTGTTGCAAGACCTGGGCGGCCGGGGTTTGGAAGACCAGACCGGAGACATCGAGTCGAAGCCGGTCGCCGTCCCGGACCTGCGCCACCAGCCGGGCCAGTTCGGCCCCCTCCAGGCCGGCACGGCGCATGGCCACCGCGAACACCACCTCGAGAGAGGTCTGGATCACCACGTAGACGGCATGCAGCACGACACGGGCGAAATCGGGCTGGGTCACGCAGTAGACGCCGAAACCCGCCGCCTGCAGACGGTCAAAGAGCACGTGATGCACGGCAAAGAGCAACGCCGCCAGAACGATGGGGCGCCAGTCGCGGTACACCAGCAACAGCGCCAGCGTCACAAACACTCCGAAGTGGTATTCGACCTGCCCCTGGGCCAGTTGGATGTGCAACATGACCAGCGCGGCCAACCCGACGGTGAGCAGCAAGCGCGACAACAGGGTGGCCGGGGCCAGGGCCGACCCCATGACACCCACCAGCAACAAGGGCAGGGCCACGCTCAGTGCCAGCCACAGCGTGCCATGGGCCCAGCCCAGCACCAGCGCAGCCACCGCGCTCAAGGCCATGGCCGCCAGGATCATGCGGTCCGGCCAGCGTGGCTGGGCGCCACTGGAGGGGTCGATTCGACGGAGATCAGCGGACCGTTCGAGTTCGTTGCTCATGGAAACAACCTTTGAGGACGTTTGTGAATGTGACCGAATGGATCACATTGTGACTATTTAGTCTCGAACGGTGGTGATAAGCCGCCCAACGGTTGTTGGCTTGTCAACGGTGCCAGGGTTTGCCCCCAGGCAGGCTGGGGCTCACCCCAGATGGAAGGCCTGGATGGCCTCGGACAGGCGCGTGGCCTGGTCGCGCAGGCTGGCGGCGGCGGCGGCCGACTGCTCCACCAAGGCCGCGTTCTGCTGGGTCATCTGATCGAGCTGGTTGACCGCCCCATTGACCTGGCCGATGCCGTTGGACTGCTCGACCGCGGCCGACGAGATCTCGCCCACGATGTCGCCGACCCGGTGCACCGAACTGACGATGTCGCTCATGGTGGTGCCGGCGCTGCCGACCAGTTGGGCCCCGGATTCGACGGCCTCGACCGAGTTGCCGATCAGGGACTTGATCTCGCGCGCAGCCTGGGCGCTGCGCTGGGCCAGGGTGCGCACCTCGCCGGCCACCACCGCAAAGCCCCGCCCCTGCTCACCGGCGCGCGCGGCCTCGACCGCGGCATTGAGCGCCAGGATGTTGGTCTGGAAAGCGATGCCGTCGATGACGCCGATGATGTCGGCGATCTTGCGCGAGCTGTGGTGGATGGCGTCCATGGTCTTGACCACCTCGCCCACCACCGCACCGCCTCGGGCCGCCACCTCGGCGGCGGAGGCCGCCAGTTGGTTAGCCTGGCGGGCGGCATCGGTGGAGTGTTGTACGGTGGCGGTGATCTGCTCCATGCTCTGCGCGGTCGACTGCAGGCTGCTGGCCGTCTGCTCGGTGCGCATGCTCAGGTCCTGGTTGCCGTTGGCAATCTCGACGCTGGCGTTGGTGATGCCCTCGACGGCCGAGCGCACCTGCAGCAACAGGCGCAGATAGAGCTGGCGCATGGCGTCGACCTCGCGCACCAGGGCGCCGATCTCGTCCTGCCGCTCACTGCTGAAACTGCGGGTCAACTCGCCCTGCGCCACAGTGGTGACCGCCGCCGTGAGTTCGCGCAGGGGCTGGCTGACACGCCGGCGCAGCAGCCAGAACAGGCCGCCCCCCAGCCCCAGCACGGCCAGGGCGATCACGCCCCAAACCCAGCCCATGGTGGCACGGTGACCCGCCATGGCCTCGCGATCGGAGACCTCGGCCACCACCCACCAACCGTGGGTCTTGACGATCTGGCGCACAGCCCACGGGTTGACCAGATCAACACCGCGCAGCGGAACCGCATCGTCGAGCACCACCTCACTGCTGTCGGCCTGGCGCAGCCGATCCAGAAAGGAGCCCGCCTGGGCCACCACTTCGAGCACCCGCTTGCCCGAGGCCTGGGGATGTGCCAGGAAGCGGGCCTCCTCGCTCGCCTTGCCCGGGTCAATCACGTAAATGCCACCGCTGTCGAAGAAGCGGGTTTCCTGGGCCTGTTTGAACACCGCGTCCTCGAAGATCGAGATGTCATTGCCCACGAACAGGGCGCCCACCACCTTGCCGGCGTCGTCCTTGACCGGCTCGTAGTGCGTCATGTAGGGCTTGCCGAACAGCACGGCACGGCCGGTGTAGGACTGACCGGACTGCAGACGGGCATAGGCCGGGTGCTTGCGGTCCAGCAAGGTCCCCATGGCACGTTCTCCGTCGGGCTTTTTCAGCGAGGTGGTGATGCGCAGGAAGTCATCCCCCTTGCGCGCAAAGACGGTGGCCACCCCCCCGGTGTCCTTGGTGAACTTGTCGACCTGACTGAAGTCGTTGTTAAGCGCAATCCCGTAGCTCTGCAGTTCACCGTTCTCCTCATTGAGGCTCATGGTGGGCTGGAAAGCCAGCTTGAAGGACTTGAAGGAGCGGCGCACCAGTTCGCGGGCGGTGGCGTCTTGCGACTCCAGCACCTGCACCACGTTGTCGGCCTTGTCGGCCGCCAGAGCCTGCACCTGCTGGCGGGCCGTGCGTGCGGTGATGGTGCTGATGGCCAGACTGGCCGCCACCAGCACCCCGGTCAACATGACAATCGCCAGCAAGGAGACCTCGCGGGCCACGGATCGTTGAGCGCTGGAAGACGTGAGTTTGGCCATGGGGATTCCCTGTTCCAGGTCAGTGGGCTGATGCGAAGTCTGTTACCCGGTCGAAGCATTCTGAAACACCGGAACCAACCCAGACACTGAGGGAATCCCGTAGCAATTCACAGATCGGGCGATCACAATGATCAGATCGCCCACCTGCCACGGGTTCAGGCCGTGGCGCGGCGCAACCAGCCCAGGCCCTCGGAGGTACCGCCCGGGGTGGCGCCGCGGGCCGGGCGGTATTCGCAGCCCACCCAGCCCTGGTAGCCCAGCTCGTCAATGACGCTGAACAGGTAGTCGAAGTTGAGTTCGCCCAGATCGGGTTCGTGGCGTTGCGGCACGCCCGCGATCTGCAGGTGGCCGACGCGGCCGGTGGGCAGGTACTGGCGCAGCTTCATGGCCACGTCGCCTTCGACGATCTGCAGGTGGTACAGGTCCATCTGCACCTTGAGGTTGGGTGCGCCCACCTCGGCGATCACGGCGTGGGCATCGTCCTGGCGGCTGAGGAAGAAGCCGGGCATGTCGCGCTGGTTGATGGGCTCGATCAGCACGTCGCGGCCCTCGCGCGCGGCTTCGGCCGCGGCCCAGCGCAGGTTGGCGACGTAGGTGGCCTGGTGCAGGGCACGGTCGGCGCCGGCAGGCAACATGCCGGCCATCAGGTGGATGCGCGGGCAGTCGAGCACGCGGGCGTACTGCAGCGCCAATGCGATGCCGGCGCGGAACTCGGCCTCGCGGCCCGGCAGCGAGGCCGTGCCACGGTCGCCAGCCACCTCCCAGGCCTGGGCGATGCTGGCCGCATCGGTGCCGCCGGGCGGGGCGTTGAACAAGGCCTGCGTGAGGCCATGGGCCTTCAGCTGGGCCAGGATGTCTTCGGCGGCAAAGGCGTAGGGGAACAGGTACTCGACCGCCTTGAAGCCGTCACGGGCGGCGGCGCCGAAGCGCTCCAGAAAGGGCAGCTCGGGGTAGAGCATCGACAGGTTGGCGGCAAAGCGGGGCATGGGCGGGATCTCCGGACAGGAACAAGTTACCAACGCGCACCGAATGTGGTGCGCAATTCATCAATCTGCGAGGCACTCAGGGGGCCCGGGCGGCCGGCACTGAGCAGCCACAGTCGGGCGGTCTCCTCCAGCTCTTCGAGCGTGGCCATGGCGGCCTCGGGGCTGTCGTGCCACACATTGGGGCCCAGGCGCTCCAGCATCACGGCGCGGATGGGCGCACCCTGCTCACCTTGACGGACGATGGCCTGGGCCACGGCCTGGGCCGCCTCGGGGGCACCGGGTCGGTGGTACGGAATCAGGGGCACGTGGCCGACCTTCATCACGAAGTAGGGCGTGAGGGCCGGCAACAGCTCCAGGCCTGTGAAAGGCGCCACGGCGGGCAGGCCAGGCTGCAGGCTCAGGGCCACGCAATGGGTGCTGTGGGTGTGGATGACGCAGCGGGTGCCCGGGTCGAATCGGGTGGCGGCGTCATAGATCTGCCGGTGCAGCACGAGGGTTTTGCTGCCCCGGTCGCCCGACAACTGCTGGCCCTGGGCGTCGAGTCGGGCCAGGCGGGCCGGGTCGAGCGTGCCCAGGCTGGCGTCGGTGGGGGTGATGAGGTAGCCGTCGTCCAGCCGCACGCTGATGTTGCCGGCGGTGGCATGCACGTAGCCACGCTCGAACAGGCTGCGGCCGACGCGGCAGATGGCCTCGCGGGCCTGGTTCTCGTTCATGGGCGGGCTCCGGTTCAGAGCAGGGCGAAGGCCTTGCTGAAGAAATCAAGCGAGCCGAAGTTGCCCGACTTGAGCGTGAGGTGCAGCCCCCCCTCGCCAGCCACCGGCGAAGCGGCATGGCACCAGGGCACGCCCGGGTCGATCTGCGGGCCGATCTGCATCTGGGCGATCTCGAGCGCCTGCACGCAGGCGCCCGAGGTCTCGCCCCCGGCCACCACCAACTGGCGCACGCCCAGGGCCACCAAGCCACGGGCGATGGCGGCCACGGCGTGCTCGACCATGGCGCCGGCCTCGGCCACGCCCAGTTGGCCCTGCACGGCCTTGACGGCAGCGGGCTCGGCGGTGGAGTACACCAGCACCGGGCCGCTGGCCAGCAGGGGGGCGGCCCAGGCCAGGGCCTGGCCGACCACGTCTTCACCGGCGGCCAACTGAATCGGGTCGAGGGCCAGCGCAGGGCGGCCGCTGGCGATGAAATGCGCCACCTGCTGGTTGGTGGCCACCGAGCAGCTGCCCGAGACCACGGCCTGCAGGCCTTGCGCGGCCGGCAGGGCCGCAGCCTGCGGCGAAGGGGCCAAGCCGAAGTTGTGCGGCAGGGCAATCGCCACGCCGGAACCTGCCGTGAGCAGGGGCAGATCGGCCAGGGCCGGGCCCATGCGCAGCAGGTCGTCGTTGGAGATGGCATCGACCACGGCCACGCCCACGCCTTCGGCGCGCAGGGCAGCGATGCGCTCACGCACGGCCTCTGCACCCCGGGCCACCACGGCATAGTCGATCAGGCCGACCCGGCGTTGGGTCTGGGCCTGCATGACGCGCACCAGGTTGGCGTCGGTCATGGGGGTGAGCGGGTGGTTCTGCATGCCGCTCTCGTTGAGCAGGCCGTCACCGGCAAACAGGTAGCCCTTGAACACCGTGCGCTTGTTGTCGGGGAAGGCCGGGGTGGCGATGGTGAAATCGGTGCCCAGCGCATCCATCAGGGCCTCGGTGACGGGGCCGATGTTGCCCTCAGGGGTGCTGTCGAAGGTGGAGCAGTACTTGAAATAGATCTGGCGCGCGCCCTGGGCCTGCAGCCATTGCAGCGCGGCCAGCGATTGGGCCACGGCCTCGGACGGGGCGATGGTGCGTGACTTGAGGGCCACGACCACGGCGTCCACCTCGGCGGCCAGGGGCCCGGTGGGCACGCCGATGGTCTGCACCACGCGCATGCCGGCGCGCACCAGGTTGTTGGCCAGGTCGGTGGCGCCGGTGAAGTCGTCGGCGATGCAGCCGAGGGCGATCTTGTTCATGGGGTTCAGGCCTTCAGGGGCAAGGTCACGGCGCCAGGGTTTTCGCGCACGTAGTCTCGGATGATGGTTTCGAAATCGGCGTCGGGCAGCAGGCCCAGGGCCTGGGCCCGGCGCGCCGCGATGCGGCTGGGCCAGCTGGTGACGATGGCGGCTACGCGCGCGTCGGGCAGCCAGTCGATCAGGGCGGTGGCGGCCGGGCCGGCCACGCGCTCCAGGGCCTGGGCCATCTCACCCACGGTGGTGGTGATGGCCGGCAGGTTGAGGGCCACACGGGGGCCCCACTCGGCATCGCTGGCCTGGGCCGCGCGCAGCAGCCCGGCGATGGTGCGCCCGGGCGACGACAAGGCCACCGGGGTGTCGGGCGACACCGGGCAGTTGGCGCGCTGACCGGCCAGGGGCTCGCGGATCATGCCGCTCAGGAAGCTGGAGGCCGCACCATTGGGGCGGCCAGGGCGCACGCTGACGGTCATCAGACGCACGTTGCGGGCACGGATGAAGCCCTTGCGACCAAAGTCGGCCACCAGTTGCTCGCCAACAAACTTCTGCACGCCATAGCTGCCTTGGGGTGTGGGCAGGGTGAGGTCTTCGATGACCTCGGGCAGGGGCAGCTCGGGCGAGCTGCCGAACACCGCCACCGAGCTGGAGAACACCAGCGTGGGCACGGTCTTCAAGGCACGGCAGGCCTGCAGCAGGCCGAGGGTCGCGTCAAGGTTGCTGCGCAAGCCCAGATCCATGTCGGCCTCGCACTCGCCACTGACGGCCGCGGCCAGGTGGTAGACCAGCGCGGTGTCGGCCGCGGGCAGCAGGCCGGCGGCCAGTTGCTCGTTGAGGTCGCCACCCAGGTAGGCAATGCGCGGGTCGACGGCCAGGTCGGCCGGCGGCGGCATGCGGTCGGCCAGGGTGATGCGGGTGATCGCGGCCGCGGGGGCGCCCGCCAGGCTGAACGGGCCGGCAGCCAGCAGGGTGCGGGCCAGGCGGGCGCCGAGGAAGCCGCAGCCGCCGGTGATGAGGATGTGCATGAGGGGTACTCCGAAGCAAGCAGGGGGTGAAGGCTCAGCCGATTGTCATTCGGCGCCCGGCAACTGGATGCCCGGGAAAATCTTGATGACCGCACTGTCGTCCTCACGACCGTAACCCGCGGTAGAGGCCTGCATGAACATCTGGTGCGCGGTGCTGGACAGAGGCAGCGGGAATTTGCTGGCGCGCGCGGTGTCGAGCACCAGGCCCAGGTCCTTGACGAAGATGTCGACCGCCGACAAGGGGGTGTAGTCGGCCGCCAGCACATGCGCCATGCGGTTTTCGAACATCCAGCTGTTGCCGGCGCTGTTCGTGATCACCTCGTACAAGGCCTTGGCCTCGACGCCTTCGCGCAGGCCCAGGGCCATGGCCTCGGCGGCGGCGGCGATGTGCACGCCGGCCAGCAGCTGGTTGATGATCTTGACCTTGCTGCCGGCGCCGGCGCGCTCGCCCAGGCGGTAGACCTTGGCGGCCATGGCATCGAGCAGGGGGCCAACCTTGTCGTAGACGGCCGGCCGGCCGGCGGTCATCATGGTCATCTGAGCACTGGCGGCCTTGGCGGCACCGCCCGAAATGGGCGCATCGAGGTAGCCCAGGCCCAGGGCCTCCAGCCGGCCTTCCAGGGCGGCCGACCAGTTGGGGTCGACGGTGGAGCACATCACGAACACGGCGCCGGGCGACATGGCGGCGGCGCAGCCGCCTTGTCCGTCAGCGCCGAACAGCACGGCCTCGGTCTGGGCCGCGTTGACCACCACCGAGACCACCACGTCGGCCCCTTGCGCCGCCTCGGCCGGCGAGGCGCAGGCCCGGCCACCCTGGGCTGCAAAGGCGTCGGCCACCTCGCGGCGCACGTCAAACACCTGCAAGTCGTGGCCGGCACGGCGCAATGATGCGGCCATGCCGCTGCCCATGGCGCCCAGGCCGATGAATCCGATGGTGCTCATGTGAAGGTTCCTTTTTGACTTGTCTGGAAGGGGTGAAAAGAGGGGCTGGCTCAGCGGTTGACCAACTGCCTGGGTGTGAGCCACACCAGCACGGCGCCCACCACCAGTGAGGCTGCCAGCACGTACATGCCGATGGCGGTGCTGCCGGTCAGGTCTTTCAGATAGCCGATCAGGTAGGGGCTGGCAAAGCCGGCCAGGTTGCCGACCGAATTGATGGCGGCGATGCCGGCAGCGGCAGCCGTGCCCGATAAAAAGGCCGTGGGCAAGGACCAGAACAAGGGGGCGCAGGTCAGCACGCCAGCCGCGGCCAACGACAGGAAGACCAGCGAGACCACGGTGTTGTCGGCAAACGAGGCCGCCACGGCAAAGCCCACCGCGCCCATCAGGGCCGGGATGATCAGGTGCCAGCGGCGTTCGCGCAGGCGGTCGGCGCTGCGGCCGAACAGGTTCATGGCCACGATGGCGCACAGGAAAGGGATGGCGCTGAGCAGGCCGATGTTGAAGTTGCCTTTGACGCCGGTGGCCTTGACCAGGGTGGGCAGCCAGAAGGTGAGGGCGTACTGGCCCATCACGAAGGCGAAGTAGATGGCAGCCATCCACCAGATGCGGGCGTCGGTGAAGACGGCGGCCACGGTGTGCGGGCCCTTGCTGCCATGGGCCTGATCGAGGTCGATCTCATGCTGGATCAGGCGCTTTTGCTCTGGGCTGAGCCATTGGGCCTCGGCCACGTTGTTGTCCAGGTAGGCCAGCACGGCCAGGCCGATCACCAGGGCGGGCACGGCCTCGATGACAAACATCCACTGCCAGCCACTGAGGGCGGCCGTCTGGTGGAAGGACTCCATGATCCAGCCCGACAGCGGGTTGCCGAAGATGCCAGCCACGGGAATCGCCGACATGAACACGGCCACGATCTTGGCGCGGCGGTGCGCCGGGTACCACAGCGTGAGGTACAGGATCACGCCAGGGTAGAAGCCCGCCTCGGCCAGGCCGAGCAAAAAGCGCAGCACATAGAACTGGGTGGGGGTCTTGACGAACAGGAAGGCCGCCGAAAGCAGGCCCCAGGTGATCATGATGCGGGCAATCCAGATGCGCGCACCCACCTTGCTCATGAGGATGTTGCTGGGCACCTCGAACAGAAAGTAGCCCAGAAAGAAGATGCCGGCGCCCAGGCCGAACACGGTTTCGCTGAAGCCCAGGTCCTGTGCCATCTGGAGCTTGGCAAAGCCCACGTTGACGCGGTCCAGGTAGGCCACGACATAGCACAGCATCAGAAAGGGCACCAGGCGCCAGAACACTTTGGCGTAAGTCTGGCGTTCGAGATCGGGCGGCACAGCGTGGGCGCCAGCCAGGGTTTGGGCGGTCATGAGGGTTGTCTTCCGTGGTTGGAACGCCGGGCTGCAGCGGGCAGGATCACCCCTCGGCGTTATTCATATGGTTATCATACAAATTTAAGCGAGGCTCGAAGACAAGGGTTTTCCCTGGGACGTCAGGCCCTCAGGCCGGCGGTGTCAGCGCCTTGATCAAGGGCTGGGCCAGGGCCTCGCCCTGCTGTTGCCAGAAGGCGGGGTCGGCCTGCTCGATGCGGCGGATGGCGTTGTCCATGTGGCCTGCCGCGGCGGCGCGGGCGGCCTGGGGGTCGCCGGCCTCGATGGCACGCCAGATGCGCTGATGCTCCTCGGCCACCTCGCGGACAAAGTCGGCGCGGCGGGCCTCATTGGCCCGGGTGACCTGGGTGGCCCCCCGCAGGAACTGGCTCAGGTATTCCAGCGTCCCGATCAGAAAAGGGTTGCGCGCGGCATCGGCGATGGCGCGGTGAAACAGCACGTCTTCATTGACGCCATCGCCCCCGGATTGGACCGCGGCATCCAGGGCCTCGATGGCCTGGCGCACGCGCAGCACATCGCCCGGGGTGCGGCGTTCGGCGGCCAGGCCGGCCACCTCGGCCTCGAGGGCCCGGCGCACTTCGGCCATCTGAACCACCGCGCTCTTGGAGACGGCATGGCGTGCATCAAAGTTGAGGGGTTGAAAGGACTTTTCGCGCACATAAACGCCGCTGCCCTGACGCGAATCGACCAGGCCCAGTGATTTGAGGCGCGACACGGCCTCGCGCACCACGGTGCGGCTGACCGCGAACTGAGCCACCAGCACGGCCTCGGTGGGCAGCTTGGCCCCCACCACCAGCCGCCCGGCCCGGATCTCGGCCGCCAGTGCCTCGGCCACCTGGTCGGACAGGCGAGCGCCGGGGGTGATGGTCTGGAACTGGGGGGTCATGGGCAGGGCGCGTTGGCGCGCAGGGAAGAAAATTGATCGTACAACTTTAGCCCAGGCCTGAGGCCTTGCGGGCTGCGGTTTACCCGGCCAGAAAACGGCCTCGCATCAGGCCCGCACGAACTTGAAAACAGCGGTTCCGGCCCGCGCATTGGGCAGCCAGCGCACTTCGCGCCCTTGCTGCAGGCCGAAGCCGTCGACGATGCGCAGCGCGTTCTTGTGCGCCAGGTCGATGAAGTCGGCAAAGGTGCCGACGCGGATGTTGGGCGTGTCGTACCACTGGTAGGGCAGGCGCTTGGTGACGGGCATGCGCCCGCGCAGCACGCTCAGGCGGTTGGGCCAGTGTGCAAAGTTGGGGAAGGCCACGATGCCGGTCTTGCCCACGCGGGCGGTCTCGCGCAGCATCACCTCGGCGTTGCGCAGGTGTTGCAGGGTGTCGATCTGCAGCACCACATCGAATGAGGCGTCGTCGAACATCGACAGACCTTCGTCGAGGTTGAGCTGGATCACATTGACACCGCGCTTGACGCAGGCCAGCACGTTGGCGTCGTCGATCTCGATGCCATAGCCGGTGCAGCCGCGCTCGCGCTGCAGCACATCGAGCAGGGCGCCGTCCCCGCAGCCCAGATCAAGCACGCGGGCGCCGCGGGGCACCAGGGCGGCAATGCTTTGGAGGTTGTGGGCGTCGCTCATGCCGGCACCTTGTGGTTGAAATAGGCGCGCACCACATCCAGGTAGCGCGGGTCTTCGAGCAAAAAGGCATCGTGGCCGTGCGGCGCATCGATCTCGGCATAGCTGACGTCGCGGCGGTTGTCGAGCAGGCCCTTGACGATCTCGCGGCTGCGCTGGGGCGAAAAACGCCAGTCGGTGGTGAAGCTGACCAGCAGAAAGCGGCATTGCGCCTGGGCCAGGGCCGCGCTGAGGCTGCCGCCATGGGCGCGGGCCGGGTCGAAATAGTCGAGCGCCCGGGTGATCAGCAAGTAGGTGTTGGCGTCAAAGTATTCGCTGAACTTGTCACCCTGGTAGCGCAGGTAGCTTTCAATCTGGAACTCGACATCCTGGGTCGAATATCGGTAACCGGTGGCGCTGTCGACCACGGCCTCGCGCAGCTGGCGACCGAACTTCTCGTTCATGACGTCGTCGCTCAGGTAGGTGATGTGACCGATCATGCGGGCGATGCGCAAGCCACGCTTGGGCACCACGTTGTGCTCGTAAAAGTGACCGCCATGGAAATCGGGGTCGGTGACGATGGCGCGGCGCGCCACCTCGTTGAAGGCGATGTTCTCGGCGTTCAGGTTGGGCGCGCTGGCCACCACCACGGCATGGCGCATGCGCTCGGGGTATTGCAGGGTCCAACTGAGGGCCTGCATGCCGCCCAGACTGCCGCCCATGACCGCCGCCAGTTGCTGAATGCCCAGGGCATCGAGCAGCCGCGCCTGGGCATTGACCCAGTCTTCCACCGTGACCACGGGGAAATCAGCGCCGTAGACGCGGCCGGTGTCGGGGTGGATGTGCATGGGCCCGGTGCTGCCAAAGCACGAACCCAGGTTGTTGACGCCGATCACGAAGTAGCGGTTGGTGTCCACCGGCTTGCCGGGGCCGATCATGTTGTCCCACCAGCCCTCGGACTTGGGCTGGCCTTCGTACACCCCCGCCACGTGGTGCGAGGCATTGAGGGCGTGGCAGATCAGCACGGCATTGGAGCGCTCGGCATTGAGCGTGCCGTAGGTCTCGTAGGCGAGGGTGTAATCCCGTATCGAGGCACCGCTTTGCAGAGGCAGCGGCGCCTCGAAGGTCATGAACTGAGGTGTGGCTAGAAAACTCATGGCAACAAAAAACCCGGTTCGCCAAAAACGAGACCGGGTTGAGCCTATCTGTCTTTAGCTGAATTTCGAAACACGGTGGTTTCGGCGCCCGCAAGCTGGAATCAAATCGGCGCCCTGTGAACAGGTGCCCGAAGTATAGCAAGGACCCTTGCCCGGCAGCGCCCCCCCGACATCAAGCCGGGGCGAACAGGGCGAGCAGCCCCAGCACAGCAAAGATCAGCGCCGACACCAGGTGCACCACCCGGAGCGGCACCCGCCGCGTGAGGCGGTCGCCCAGCCAGACCACCGGGGCGTTGGCCAGCATCATGCCCAGGGTGGTACCGGCCACCACCGCGGCCCAGGCCTGGTATTGCGCGGCCAACATCACCGTGGCGATCTGGGTCTTGTCCCCCATCTCGGCCAGAAAGAAGGCCACCACGGTGGTGCCGAAAATGCCCAGGCGGGGCGAGGCACCACCGGTGTCGTCATCGTCGAGCTTGTCAGGGATCAGCATCCACACCGCCATGGCAATGAACGAGGCACCCAGGATCCAGCGCAGCCATTGGGGCCCGAGCACGGTGGTGACCCAGGTGCCGACGGCGCCAGCCAGGCCATGGTTGACCACGGTGGCCACGAGGATGCCCAGCACGATCGGCCAGGGCTTGCGGAAACGGGCGGCGAGGACCAGCGACAGCAACTGCGTCTTGTCGCCCATTTCAGCGAGGGCGACGATGCCGGTGGAGACAAGAAAGGCTTCCATGGGGAAAAAGAACTCCGGCCGGACAAAACCCATGACTGCGCTGCACCCCCCGGCCAAAAACGGGGGCTGCGCAGTCAAAGGTCTCGCCAGGTCCGCAAACCGTTTGCGCCATGGGCACTCACCTGGATGGCGGCGCACAAGTCTGTTGACGCAAACCCCTCTCGCAGGCCTTTGATGGCCCGGAAGGGAGGCTACTCCCCCTTGAACAGGGCGCCAGTGTACCCAATCCGCAAGGCCCGCTGCGGGGTGTGGCGATGCACCGAATCGGGATGACCCTGTCTGGTGCGCACCATCATCAGGCAATCATCACCGTTATGGCGCATTTATTGCTTTCTCCTGGTGCGCATTCGCATGCAAAGCATCGAATGCACCATTTCAGTTCATTTTCTCCACGAGGACACTATGGAAGCACTAAAACAGGGCGCTGACGCCTTGTTCATTCTGCTGGGCGCCGTGATGGTTCTGGCCATGCACGCCGGCTTTGCCTTTCTTGAGCTGGGCACGGTCCGGCAGAAAAACCAGGTCAATGCCCTGGTGAAGATCCTGGTGGATTTCTCGATTTCGACCGTGGTGTATTTCGGGGTGGGCTATGGCGTGGCCTACGGCACCCATTTCTTTGTGGGCGCCGAGGAACTGGCCGCGAAGAACGGCTATGAGCTGGTGAAGTTCTTTTTCCTGCTGACCTTTGCCGCCGCCATTCCGGCCATCATCTCGGGCGGCATTGCCGAGCGGGCCCGCTTCTGGCCTCAGCTGATCGCCACCGCCGTGATCGTGGGCTTCATCTACCCCTTCTTTGAAGGCATCGCCTGGAACCAGCACTTTGGCGTGCAGGCCTGGATCAAGACCCTGACGGGCGAGGAGTTCCACGATTTCGCCGGCTCGGTGGTGGTGCATGCCGTGGGCGGCTGGATCGCCCTGCCGGCGGTGGTTCTGCTGGGCTCGCGCGCCAACCGCTACCGCAAGGACGGCGCGATCTCGGCCCACCCGCCCTCGAACATCCCGTTTCTGGCGCTGGGCGCCTGGATTCTGGTGGTGGGGTGGTTCGGCTTCAACGTGATGAGCGCGCAGACCCTGGACAAGATCTCGGGCCTGGTGGCCGTGAACTCGCTGATGGCCATGGTAGGTGGCACCTTGGCCGCCCTGGTGATGGGCAGAAACGACCCGGGCTTTGTCCACAACGGCCCGCTGGCTGGCCTGGTGGCGGTGTGCGCCGGCTCGGACCTGATGCACCCACTTGGGGCATTGGTGGTGGGCGCCGTGGCCGGCACGATCTTCGTGCTGATGTTCACCCTGACCCAAAACAAATGGAAGATCGATGACGTGCTGGGCGTGTGGCCACTGCATGGCCTGTGCGGCACTTGGGGCGGCGTGGCCGCCGGCCTGTTCGGCAGCAAGGCATTCGGTGGCCTGGGCGGCGTGAGCCTGAACGCCCAGTTGATCGGCACCGCCATGGGGGTGATGTGGGCCGCGGTGGGCGGCCTGGTGGTTTATGGACTGCTCAAGGTCACGCTGGGGCTGCGCCTGTCGCAGGAAGAGGAGTTCGAGGGCGCCGACCTGTCGATCCACAAGATCCGCTCCACCCCGGACCGCGAAGTCAGCTGGTAATGGGCCGAACGCCGGGTGGTCCGAGCCAGAGCGCGCCCCCGGGGCGCGTTTTGGGGGGTGCTCAGCGTTGAAACCAGCGTGCCAGGAGCCCATCGAGGGTCCAGCGGCCGGTGCCGAAGATGGCCAGCGCCGCCAGCAGGCTGGCCCAGAACACATGGCCTTGCAGCGCCTCGGACGAAATCTCGGACAGGGACAGCACGGCCACGGCGTTCACCACCAGCAAGCCCAGCGCCGGAATGCGCCCACCCAAACCCAGAACCAGCAACACCGGCAACCCCACCTCGCCCAGGGTGCCCATCACCGCCGCCCAGGCCGGTGGCAGCAAGGGCACGTGGTACTCGTCCTGGAACAGGGCCAGGGTGATCTCCCAATCACGCAGCTTGGTCAGACCGGATAGAAAAAACACCCGCGCCACATAGAGACGTGCCAACAGGGCCGCCAGGGGCTGCAGGGCATCCAGCCCGCGCACCAGCAAGGCATAGGGCTTCAGGATCAGGGGGCAGGTCGGGGTCATGACAATCTCCTAGGAATCGTTGTTCAGTGGGGGTGGGCGTCGCCCACGGCCAGCACCAGGCCTTGGGTGACGGCCTCTTGCAGCCAGGCCCCCAGGTCCATGCCCGGCGGTTGCAACTCCAGCCAGTGCAGGGCCGCGCCCAGGCTGGGCTGGGTGTGCAGCGCCTGCAGCCAGGCGGCTTCGGTGGCGTCGATCAGGCGCACGCGGGGTCGCCAGCCCTGGCGCCAGAAAACGGCCAGCTCACGCTCACCGGCCTGCAGACGGTGACCGGCGGCCTGCAACGCCTGGGCCGATGGCTCACAGCCCCCCTCAACACCGCCGTGTGCCAGCAGGACGGAGATCACCGCAGACTCGAAAGCCAGCACCTGCGTGCCTGCGGGCATCTCCAGGCGCAGTTGATCGGGGTCTTCCTGCACCAGGCGCGCCAGCGTGGTGGGCTGGGGCAGCGGGTCGGGTGCGGTGACCAGTTGGTGCAACACCCACTCGGCCCGTGCCAACTCAGGCAACCAGGCCGGCAGCTCGTGCTCGGGGCCCAGGTGGCCCAGCCAGGCGGGTAGATCTGCGCCCCAATGGGCCAGATCGCCGAGCACGGGCGGGCAATCCAGCCAATGGTCGCGGGCCAGGGCGGCCAGGGTGGCTTCGCCTACACATTGGCGCAGCACGGGGTAGGCGGCGGCCAGGGCGCGCTCGGCCACGGCCCGCGCGTTGCGCTGGTAGGCGGGCAGACCGGCTTCACCCGCAGGTGGCGCCGCCGTCGGCGACCACAGCGCGGCCAGCAAGGCCGACTGCTGCTCGAGCAGGGTCTGGCTCATGGGGCACACTCCGCCAAGGCGTCGGCAGCCAGCCGGGCCTGATCCATCAGCACGGCCCAGGGCGGCAGATCGGTGTCCCATTCAACCAGGGTGGGGCGCGGGCCCCAGCGCGACACGGCATGCCGGTAAAGCGCCCAGACGGGCTCGCTGATGAGGCTGCCATGGTCGTCGATCAACCATTCACCGGTGTCGGCGTGGCCGGCCAGGTGAATTTCGGCCACGCACTCGGCGGGCACCGCATCCAGCCAGGCCCGCGAGACATCGAGCAAAGCCTCCACCGGCTCGGGCACCTGGGCGCCGTGCTGGCGACGCCAGGCATTGCGGGCATTGACGTGCAGGTTGTTCACATCGACCAACAGCCCGCAGCCGGTTCGGCGGGCCAGTTCAACGAGGAACTGCACCTCGGAAAAATCATGGTCGGCCCAACTCAGGTAGGCCGACAGGTTCTCGACCGCCAGCGGGCGGCGCAGCCGGTCCTGCACCTGCTGCACATGGCTGGCCATCAGCTTGAGGGCTTCGGTGGTCCAGGGCACGGGCAGCAGGTCGGCGGCGTGCACCGCCTGGCCCCGCAGCAAACCACGCGAAAAGCTGGCATGGTCACTCACGCGCACCGGATCGACCCGCGCCACCAACTCGGCCAGTTGGTCCAGGTGCCAGGGATCCAGCCCAACGGCCGAGCCCAGCGACAGGCCCACCCCATGCAGGCTGATGGCGTGCTGCTCGCGGGCCTGCATCAACACCCCGAGGGCGGCGCCCCCGGTGCCGAAGAAGTTCTCGGAGTGCACCTCCAGAAAGCCCGGGGCGGGCGCGCCTTGCAGCAGCTCGGCATAGTGGGGCTGGCGCCAGCCCAGCCCCACCCAGGGCATGGGCGAACGCAGGGCTTGCGAGGGCTCGGACATGGATAGCTCCTGCTCAGGCAACACTCAACCTCAGCCCTTCTTGCCGGCAGCCATCTTGGCTTCGTCGGCGGTCAGACCGGACATCTGCTTGCACGTGCCCTTGGCCACGTACTTCCAGTCGGCCTTGGACATGTCCTCCTTGGCCTGGCCGGCACACGAATGGCTGCCACTGAGGTTGGCACAGTCGTTCTGGCCCGCCTTGGCAATGCCGAAGCACTTTTCCTTGGCCGTGTCTTGCGCCAGCACGGGGCTGGAGGCCAGCAGGGCCGAGGACAACAAAGAAGCGGCAGCGGCGGCAAACAAAGCACGTTGGTTCATGGAAATCTCCTGGTGTGACGTTGAAAAAATTGACTTGCAACCGGGGCCCGGTCGGGCCATTCAGATCACCGGTTGAGGGTGAGTCGGCCTGGCTCGGTCATTCTTACAAGCTTGGTGAAATATTTTTTTGCAATACTTTCCAGACAACGCAATCGGCGCCCTTTCAATACACTTGACCCATGAGTTTTGAACATCAGTTGGCCGCACACCGGCCCTACCTGCTCAAATTTGCGCGACTGCAATTGCGCAATGAGACCTGGGCTGAGGACGCGGTTTCAGAGACGGTCCTCGCCGCCCTGAACCGACCGCAGGCTTTTCAGCAGCAGTCGCAATTGAAGACCTGGCTGGTGGGCATCCTGAAACACAAGGTGGTCGATCAGATGCGTCAGCGCGCCCGCGAGGTGGTGCTGGATATCAATGACGACGAGGGCGACGAACTGGAAGCCCTGAGCTTCACCGCCAATGGCCACTTTGCCCAAACACCGATGGACTGGGGCAATCCCGAACAGCAATTGCAATCCCGCCAATTCATCGAGGTGCTTGAAACCTGCTCCGAACGCCTGCCTGCCGCCATGGGGCGGGTATTTCTGATGCGCGAATGGCTGGAACTCTCGTGCGAAGAAATCTGCCTGGAACTCAAGCTCAGCCCCAACCACCTGTATGTGCAATTGCACCGGGCCCGCTTGCGATTGCGCGAATGCCTTGAAATCAATTGGTTCGGCCTGCCCCGGGGGGCCAAGCCATGATCTTGAGGCGCAACTGCAAAGAAGTGGCCGCCTTGCTGCTGGCCCGCGAAGACCGCCGACTGGGCCTGGAGGAAAAGCTGGCACTGCGCCTGCACCTGGCCGCCTGCGAAGCCTGCCCTTTGTTTGCCAAGCAGGTGCTGACGATGCGCAGCGCCTTCACCCAGTGGCGCCACCAGGCGGACGCGGGCGAAGGCGATGCCCCACACCCGCCAGACGACCCACCCTGATGCAGAAATGACACGTCGCCTGCGGTGCTGATATTGGAATGGAATTGAATTTGTTTTTTCGATTCATTTCCAGCAAAAAAACAAAAAACACTTGCATTTTTCAATACACCATGGTTTTAATACAGAAGCATGGCTTCGATTCCATGCAAGCTTGCGGTGATCGGTCAGGTTCGCGTCCGAAGTGTGCGTTTTCGGGACTCCATCGCTTTGTTAATGTGTTTTTGAGGAGTCCCTTGATGGGCAACAAACTGTACGTCGGCAACCTGCCTTACTCGGTGCGCGACAACGACCTGGAACAGGCTTTTGGCCAATTTGGTGCTGTGACCAGCGCCAAGGTCATGATGGAGCGTGACACCGGCCGCTCGAAGGGTTTCGGCTTTGTGGAAATGGCGAGCGACGCCGAAGCACAATCCGCCATCAACGGCATGAACGGTCAATCCCTCGGTGGCCGCAGCGTGGTGGTCAACGAAGCCCGCCCGATGGAGCCCCGTCCCCCGCGTAGCGGTGGCGGCTTCGGCGGCGGCGGCGGTGGTGGTGGCGGCTACGGTGGTGGCGGCCGCAGCGGCGGCGGTGGTGGCGGCTTCGGCGGCGGCCGCAGCGGTGGTGGTGGCGGCGAAGGCGGCTTCCGCAGCCCCTACGGCGCTGGCCCGCGTGGTGGCAACGGCGGTGGCCGTGGCGGCTACGGCGGTGGTGGCGGCGGCGGCTACGGCGGCGGCAACAGCTACTGATCGGTTTTGAACCGCATGCACCTGGGCGTTCAACCAGGCAAGCAAAAGGCTCCTCAGGGAGCCTTTTTCATTGGGGGCGCCCAATACCGGGCCTCAGCAGCCCCAGAAATACCCTTGCATTGAACGGTTTACGCTCAGCCTTGCGATGGCTGCCGGTGCTTGCGAGGGCGCCCGGCCAGCAGGCGATCAAACCAGGCATTGGGCAGAATGCGCAGCAACGCGGCCACCCATCCCATCTGCCACGGAATGACGCGGTAGCGCACGCCCCCGATGATGGCTCGGTAGGCGCGCTCGGCAAACGCCTCGGGGGTCATGAGAAACGGCATGCCATAGCGGTTCTGGCGGGTCAGCGGGGTGTCGACATAGCCGGGGCAAATCGTGACCACCTTGACGCCAAACGGGCGCATCTCGCCACGCAGGCTCTCGCAGTAACTGATCACGCCGGCCTTGCTGGCGCAATACCCACCATGGCCAGGCAGACCACGGATGCCCGCCACGCTGCCCACCCCGACCAGGATGCCCTTGCGGCGCTGGACCATGCCTGCCACAAAGGGGTGGAAGGTGGCGGCCAGACCGATGTTGTTGGTGGCAAAAATGCGGGCCAGCACCGCCAGATCCTCGCGCTCCGCGGTGTCCACCCCCACACTGATGCCGGCATTGGCCACCACCACATCGGGCAGGCCCTGTTGCTGCAAGCAGGCCTGGCCCGCCGCCACGATCTCGTCGGTGACCGACACATCGGCGGCGTAGAGCGCATAGGCATCTGAGGGCAGCCCTTGTTGCTCGGCCCAGGCCTGCATCTCGGCATGGCGCCGCGCTACCAGGGCCAGGCGCCAGCCGGCTTGGTGAAAACGCAAGGCCAAGGCCTGTCCGATGCCACTGGAGGCACCGGTGATGAACACCAGGGGTCGCTGTTGCGGGCTCATGCGGGTCTCAGCGCCGGGGTTTGACCGCCACACCGGGCACCAGCGTACCGTGCACATGACCGCGCAGTTCAAGGGTACGGGCCAGGTTGTCGAAGTCCATGGCATCTCCTGTGAAGCGATCGTCGCCACGGATCAGCACCACCGGCAGGTGGCTGCGCACTTTCTCGGTGTCGGTGAAGGCGTGCAGGAATTCGCTGCGGAACTCCATGCGCGGGGCCACCCGCCCGCCAGGGTCGGTGAAAGGCTCGCGCACCACCACGGCATTGCCGAACAACTGCACCTCGGTGCTGTCGCTGTTGCTCAGGGCGCGCTTGGCGGTGGCCACGGTGACCTGCCCCTCGGCGCTGTACGAGCGCAGATGGACCTGATCAATTTCCAGGGTATCGGTATCAGGGTAATGGCGGGCCTCGGTGCCACGCACCTCGCTTTTCAGGCGGCCCTGCGGATCAAAGGTTTTGACGGCAAAGTCGCGCATGAAATAGTCAGGCTCGTGACGCGGCGCCTGCTGGGGGCCAGCCGGGGCAAACACCGGGGTGGTGCGCACCAGCCAGTAGGTGCCCAGGGCCAGCACGCCCATGAGGATCACCGGCAGGTAGATGGACAGGTGATCGAGCAGCAGGCGCACCAAGCCCAGGGCCGGCTTGCGCCGAGGCAGGGTGGCGCTGCTCATGAGGCGGCATCCTGCAGCAGGCCTGCGTAGCGGCCGCTGGCCACCAACAACAGGTCGCAGAACTCACGCCCAGCCCCTTCGCCACCGCGCAGCCGGGTGACATACCGGGCACAGGCCAGGGCTTCGGGATGGGCATTGGCCGGCGCGGCGGCCAAGGCGCAGCGGCGCAACACAGGCAGGTCGGGCCAGTCGTCACCGATGGCGGCAGCTTGCGACCAATCCAAGCCCAGGGCCTGCAGGGTCTGCTCGGCGGCCGGCCGCTTGTCTTCTGTGCCGTAGTGCACATGGGTGATGCCCAGGGCCTGCAGGCGCCGGCGCAGCGGCTGTGAATCGCGGCCAGTGATGACCACCGGGGTGATGCCGGCCCGCGGCAGCAGCTTCAGGCCATGGCCGTCGAGGGTGCTGAAGCGCTTGAGCGTCTCGCCCGCCTCGCTGAAGTACAGGCCGCCATCGGTGAGCACGCCGTCGACATCGAAAAAAGCCACCTTGATCCCCTGGGCGGCCAGCAGCAGCTCGGGATCGAAACGCAGGGCGGGGCTCAGGGGCGCCAGGGTGGCCAAAGAGGCGGGGGAGGATGCGGGGGCAGAAGCGCGGACAGAGGGGTTCACGGCAGGCTTTCTCAGATGACCTTGGCGCGCATCAGGTCGCCAATGTGCACGATGCCCACCAGGACATCACCGGGTTCGCAGACCAGCACGCTGGTGATGCTGTGCTGCTCCATCAGGCTGGCCGCATCCACGGCCAGGGCATCGCTGCGGATGCGGCGCGGGCGGGGGTGCATGACCTCGCGGGCCACAACCCCACGCAGATCAACGCCCTGTTCGATGAGGCGGCGCAGATCACCATCGGTGAAGATGCCCACGACAGCACCGGCCTCGTCGACCACGGCCGAGGCCCCCAGGCCCTTGCCGCTCATCTCACGCATCAAGGCCAGGAATGGGGCATCGGGTCGGACGCGGGGCACGGCATCGCCGCGGCGCATGACGTCACTCACATGGGTGAGCAGTCTGCGGCCCAGAGCCCCGCCGGGATGAGAACGTGCAAAGTCTTCCGCGCCAAAGCCCCGGGCTTCCAGCAAGGCCACAGCCAGGGCATCGCCCAGGGCCATCTGGGCGGTGGTGCTCGCGGTGGGCGCCAGGTTGAGGGGGCAGGCTTCGGTTTCAACACCGCTGTCGATCACCAGATCGGCATGCCGCGCCAGCGAAGACTGGGCGCCACCGGTCATGCCGATCAGCAAGGCGCCCAGGCGCTTGACCACAGGCAGGATGGCATCCAGTTCGGCCGACTCGCCGCTGTTGGAAATGGCCAGCACCACATCGGCCGCCGTGATCATGCCCAGGTCGCCGTGGCTGGCCTCGGCCGGGTGCACAAACAGGGCCGGGGTGCCGGTGGAGGCCAGGGTGGCGGCTATCTTGCGGCCCACGTGGCCGCTCTTGCCCATGCCGGTGACCACCACGCGCCCCTGCGTGGCCAGGATGCGCCGGACCACCTCCACAAAAGCGGCTCCGGTGCGGGCCTTGAGGCCTTGGACTGCAGCGGCCTCGATGTCGAAGGTTTGCAAGGCGCGGCTCAGCACCTGTTGGGGATCAAATGTCATGACGGCGATTTTATCGACCGCACCATGCCCGCAGCGTCTGTGGGCTAGTATCGAACGCTATGACTTCACTGGAACTCACGCTGCTTTACCTGCTGGCCGCCGTGCTGGGCGTGGTCGGCTGCCGCAGCTTGAAGCTGCCGCCGATGCTGGGCTACCTGATCGCGGGGGTTCTGATCGGGCCCCACGCGCTGGCCCTGGCCCAGAACTCGGAAGGGGTGCGCCACCTGGGCGAGTTCGGAGTGGTGTTCCTGATGTTCGCGATCGGGCTGGAATTCAGCCTGCCCAAGCTGCGCGCCATGCGCCGCCATGTGTTCGGCCTGGGCCTGCTGCAGGTGTTGCTGACCCTCGGCCTGGGCACCCTGGGCTCGCTGTTTCTGGCAGCGCTGGCGCCGACGCTGTGGAAAATGGGCTGGCAGACCGCCCTGGCCTTGTCCGGGGCCATGGCCATGAGCAGCACGGCCATCGTGGTCAAGCTGATGGCCGAACGCCTGGAGCTGGAGAGCGAGCACGGCAAGCGCGTGATGGGTGTGCTGTTGTTCCAGGACTTGGCCGTGGTGCCCTTGCTGGTGCTGATCCCGGCCCTGAGCAGCCCGCCCAACCAGCTGCTGGCCGAGCTGGGGGTGGCCATGCTGAAGGCCGGTGCCCTGGTGGCCCTGCTGCTGGTGGGGGGCCAGCGCGTGATGCGTTGGTGGCTCACCCTGGTGGCGCGGCGCAAAAGCGATGAGCTGTTCATGCTCAACCTGCTGCTGATCACCCTGGGTCTGGCTTGGCTCACCGAAACTGCCGGGCTGAGCCTGGCACTGGGCGCCTTCATTGCCGGCATGCTGGTGTCCGAGACCGAATACAAGCACCAGGTGGAGATCGACATCCGGCCCTTTCACGACGTGCTGTTGGGGCTGTTCTTCATCACCATCGGCATGATGCTGGATTGGCACATCGTGCTCGAACGCTGGGGGCTGGTGCTGGTGCTGCTGTTGCTGCCGGTGCTGCTCAAGCTCACGCTGGTGGCGGTGCTGGCCCGCACCCTGGGCGCCACGGCCGGGGTGTCGCTGCGCACCGGCCTGTACCTGGCGCAGGCCGGCGAGTTCGGATTCGTGCTGCTGTCGCTGGCCCTGGAGCACAAGCTGCTGTCGCCCGATCTGACCAACCCGATCCTGGCAGCCATGGTGCTGTCGATGCTGGCCACGCCCTTCCTGATCATGTACAGCAACCGGATCGTGATGAAGCTGGTGGCCAGCGAGTGGCTGCAACAGTCGCTGCAGATGACCACCATCGCCCGCAAGTCGATCAACACCAGCAAGCACGTGATCATCTGCGGTTACGGGCGGTGCGGCCAGAACCTGGCGCGCATGCTGGAGCGTGAAGGCATTCCCTACATGGCCCTTGACCTTGACCCCGACCGGGTGCGCAAGGCGGCTGCGGCCGGTGACTCGGTGGTGTTCGGAGATGCAGCGCGGCTGCAGGCCCTGATGGCCGCCGGCCTGGCCCGGGCCAGCGCGGTGGTGGTGACCTACCTGGAGGTGCCCAGCGCCCTCAAGGTGCTGGCCAATGCCCGCTCTCACGCGGCGCATGTGCCGGTGATCGTGCGCACCCAGGACGACCATGATCTGGAAAAGCTGCAGGCTGCCGGGGCCACCGAGGTGGTACCCGAGGCGATCGAGGGCTCGCTGATGCTGGCCAGCCACGCATTGGCCCTGGTGGGGGTGCCCATGCGCCGGGTGATCCGCGTGGTGCAGGATCAGCGCGATGCGCGCTACAACCTGCTACGGGGCTACTTCCACGGCGCCGATGACGACACCGGGCTGGAGCGTGACCAGGAACGACTGCATACCGTGACCCTGCCTGAGGCGACCCGCCAGGCCGGTCGCCAGCTGGGCCAACTGGCCTTGCTGGCCATGGGGGTTCGGGTGCTCAGCCTGCGCCGGCACGGGGGTCAACTGGCGCCGATAGCGGACGACACGCCCCTGCTGCCGGGCGACACGCTGGTGCTGTCGGGCCGCCCCGAGCCCCTGGCCCTGGCCGAAGAAAAGCTGTTGCGGGGCTGAAAACGCATTCACGCATTGACGTGTTGAGGCGCAACAGCCTCAGGCCGCCTCGCGCACCATCAGATCGAGCGGCCGGCCCTCGGATTGTTCATAGCGACGGATGCGGTCGACCAGGCCTTGGGTCAGCTTCTGGCCCGCCGCAAGCAAGACCACCCCTTCGGGGGTGGTCAGGTCCTTGCCCAGCACCATGCCCGGCGCCAGGCCATCGGTCGCGATGGCCTGAAGCTTGGTCGTGCGCGGTGTTTCGACCTGCGTGACTTGCAGGATCACGTCGACCACCTCGGGGTCGAACTGGACACCCCGGGCCCGCTGCATCAGGGTCTGCGCCTCCGTCTGCTTGAGCTGGGCGCCGGTCAGGTGCCCGTGCAGGAAGTCGTCCCAGGTGTCGGCCACGGCCAGGATGCGGCTGCCCAAGGGGATGGCACTGCCTGCGATCTTGTCAGGGTAGCCCTTGCCGTCAAATCGTTCGTGGTGTGAGCGGATCAGGCCGGCCACGGCCTGCATGTCGTCCAGCGCCATCAGGGACTGCGCCCCCAGCACCGCATGCCGCTGGTAGAGCTGCATCTCGTCCGCGGTGTAACGGCCCACGGGCTTGGCCAGCAGCGCGTCGGGCACGGCCATGAAGCCGATGTCATGCAGCAGGCCCGCCACAAAGATGTCCTGAACCTGGTCGCTGGGCACTTCCATGGCCACCGCGATGCGCCGCGCCAGATCGGCCACCCGCTTGCCATGCCCGCCGAGCTGGCCACTGCGCATTTCCAGCAGACCCGCAAACACGCGAATGGTGGTGAGGTAGTTTTTCTTGAGTCGGTCGTTGGCCTGGCCCAGCTCGGCCGTGCGTTCAGCCACCCGCTGCTCCAGGCCGGTGTTGAGCACCTGGAGTTCTTCGTTCTGCACCTGGGTGAGTTGCTGCAGGCGATCACGCTCGCGTCGAAGCACCTGGCGTTCGGCCGCCTGGCGCACGGTCAGGCGCAGCTCGGTCTCGTCCCAGGGCTTGTGGATGTAGCGGTAGATCTGGCCCTCGTTGATGGCCAGGATGGTGGCGTCCATGTCGGCATAGCCCGTCAGCAACACGCGCGCGGTGCCGGGCCAGCGCGCGCGCACCTCGGCCAGCAGGCGGGCGCCGTCCATGACCGGCATGCGCATGTCGCTGACCACCACATCCACCGGCTCGGTTTCGAGCAGTGCCAGCGCCTCGGCGCCACTGTTGGCGGTCAGGATGCGGCAGCCCTCGACGCGCAGCACCCGGCGCAGGGCCGACAGGATGCTGGGCTCATCGTCCACGCACAGCACGCTCCAGGACGACAACAGGGCGCTGTCCGGCTGGGCGACAGGGGTTTCTTCCATGGTGGTCCTCAGGCTGGCTGCGCCTGGCGCACCGGCAGGGTGATGCGAAAACAGGTGCCTTGCCCCAGGTGGGAGCTGACCTCCATGCGTCCGGCATGCTTCTGAATGATGCCGTAGGACAGCGAAAGCCCCAGGCCCGTGCCCTGCCCCACCGGCTTGGTGGTGAAGAAGGGGTCGAAGATGCGCGACAGGTTCTCGGGGGCGATGCCACAGCCGTTGTCGGCCACCTCGACCCACACCTCGGCCCCCTCCAGCCCCGTGCGCAGCGTGATCGTGCCGCGCTCGGCGGTGATGGAATGGGCCGCATTGACCAGCAGGTTCATGAACACCTGGTTGATCTCCGAGGGCAGGCACTGCACCTCGGGCAGGTCGCCGAACTCACGCACCACGTCGGCCTTGTACTTGATCTCGTTGTTGACGATGTTGAGCGTGGAGTTGAGGCCGTTGTGCAGATTGGCCCACTCCCACTCCTGGCGCGCATCGACGCGAGAGAAATCCTTCAGGTCCTGCACGATCTTGCGCACACGCTGGATGCCGTCGCGCGACTCGTTCATCAGGCTGGGGATGTCGTCCTTGAGGTATTCAATTTCAAGTTCTTCGTACAGGGCACGCAGCCTGGCAGCCACCGGGCTGCTGCCCAGCTCGCTTTCAGCCTGCTCATAGGCCGACAGCATCCGGAACAGGTCCTGCAAGTACTTTTCGAGGGTGCCGAAGTTGGAGAAGATGAAGCCGATGGGGTTGTTGATCTCGTGCGCCACGCCCGCGGCCAGTTGTCCGATGGAGGCCAGCTTCTCGGACTGGATCAGCTTGCTGCGGGCATCCGACAACTTACTGTTGAGTTCCTTGAGTTCCTCATTGGCCTTGAGCAGCTCATTGACCATCGCATGGACCTGCTCCATGGACATCTGGTCCAGCAGGACATCGGGCAGGCCGTTTTCGGGGGATGCGGGGGTCATGCCGGACTCTCCTGGGTGGGGCGCAGGATCGCCCGCAGTTGTTCGAACTCCTGCTCGATGCGGGGCAGCAGGCGCGGCAGGTGCTGGCGCACGGGGGCCATCCGGCCCCAGGCCCCCGACTGCAGCGGGGGCACAGCCTCATGGGCCACGCCAGCCAGGTCCAGGGCATGGACCAGCGCGTTGGCACCATGCACCAGGTCCGTGAGGTTGAGCTGCACACTGTCAGGGGGGCTGTGGTGCCCCGCAATGGCGGCCACCACCTCAGGCGCAAAATGCCAGTGCTGGGCGAGCCAGGCCCCCACCTCGGCATGCGACACCCCCAGCAAGGCCTGCTCGGCTTGCAGATGCGGGGCATCGTGTTCGACCGCCCACGCCAGGGCCTGAGCCATCTCGATCGGGTAGAGGCTGTCCAGGACCAGCAGACCGACATCGTGCAGCAAGCCGGCGGTGAAGGCCGAGGCTTCGTCCAGGCCTTGCGCTTCGGCCAGGGCACGTGCCGCCACGGCACTGGCGATGGAGTGGGACCAGAACTCATCCAGGTGCAGGGCCTTGCCATGCATCTGGTCGAACTGCACGGTCAGCACGGCCGCCAGCACCAGGGTGCTCAGCGGGCGCAAACCCAGGATGTTGATGCCGTTGCGGATCGAGGTGATGCGGCCGGACATGCCGTAAAACGGGGAATTGGCCAGTTGCAGCACCTTGGCCGCCAAGGCCTGATCCAGCGACAGGGTTTCGGCAATCGGATCCAGGTTGACGTCCTGCTGCTGCAGCAAGGACATGAGCTGAAGCACCGCCGCCGGCAGCGATGGCAAGGCGCGCACCTGCTCGATGCACTGCGCCCGATCCAGCGGCAGAACGTTGGGCAGATTCATTCGTGGACTCCGCGGTGGTCGGCCAGGATCTGGCGCAAGGGGTGCGCCTGGCAGCGGCGAAACAGGTAGGCCAGCCGGGCACCTGGAGAGGACGGGGACTCCGGCAGGCCGGCGGTGTCAAGCAGCACCGCCGGGCTGGCTGGCAGCAAGGCTGGCGGAGGCAGGGCCGCTTCGTCAAGCGGGATCAGGGTCTCTGCGGGCATGGGTCGTCAAGCCAATGGGTTGAACACCAGCAAATGCCCCCGGGGGGCAGATGCACCAAAAGATCGGGTGCAGGCGCGCCAGCGCCGCCCGGACCATTCAAAATCAAGGGACTGCTCGCCCGGCTGCTCCCACAGCGAGGCCAGCGGCGCAGGCAGCACCCCCGCGGCACACTGTCCCAGCAGCAGGCGATCGGCGCCCAACAACTGCTGCGCCGCCAGGTTGGCCATCACCAACATGCCCGCCGGGTCGATGCCAAAGGCAGGGACCGGCAGCAGATCCAGCATGTCGCGTGCCGCCGTGGCCCGCGAAGCTTCAAGGTCGAGCTGGGCCTGCTGGTTGTTCAGCACGCGCTCCAGGCGTCCATTGAGCACGGCCAGCTCTTCGTTGGCCTCGCGCACCTCCAGGGCAAGACGCCGATTTTCGTCGGCCATGCCCTTCTGACTGAAGGCCTCTTGCACATGCACGCGCAGACGTTCATCGTCCCAGGGTTTGGTGAGAAAGCGGTAGATGGCGCCTTCATTGACGGCATCAGTGATGGACTGCAGCTCGGTGTAGCCCGACAGCACCATGCGCACGGTGTCGGGATACAGCTCTTTGGCCCGGCGCAGAAACTCGACCCCGGTCATGCCCGGCATGCGCTGGTCGGACAACACCACATCGACCTCGTACTCGGCCATGCGCTGCAGGCCTTCGGCGCCGCTGGTGGCCGTGACGATGCGGTAGCCATCACGGCGGAACAGGCGCTTGAGCGCCGCCACGATGTTGGGCTCATCGTCCACCAGCAGCAGGGTGCGCTCACGCTGGCGGCGCATGAAGCGCTCTGAAAGCCGCACGGCGCCGGCACGCAGCTGGCTTTCCAAGGTGGCCAGGTCGACCACCGGGCTGAAGGCCGGGCCCTGGATGCGATCGCAGCCGTTGGCGACCAACAGGGCCAGTTGCCCGTCGGTCTCGACGCCCTCGGCCAGCACCTTCATCTGCAGGCTGTGGGCCATGTTGATGATGGCCCGCGTGAGCGACACCGCGCCCGAAGCCGCCGTGACGTCGGGCACACAGGAGCGATGCACCTTGAGCACATCCACCGGCAGGCTGCGCAGCAGACTCAGGTTGGAGGAACCGGTACCAAAGTCGTCCAGCGTGATCTCGATGCCCAGGGCGCGCAACTCGGCCAGCTTGCGCGCCATGTCGGCCGACCCCGCCATCAGGGCCTGCTCTGACACTTCCATGCCGATCAGCACCGAGGGCAAGCCATGCGCCAGCAGGGCGTTCTGGAACTTGGCCACCAGATCCGGCTGCTGCAATTGCAGCGCCGAATGGTTGAGCGCCAGGCGCAGGGGCTTGACGCCTTCATGCAACCAGTTCTGCAACACGGTGCAAGCAGCTTCACGCTGCCAGTCGCCCAGCATCACGATCAGGCCGGTGTGTCGGGCCACGGGCAGGAACTCTTCGGCAGGCACCTCGCCCAGCTCGCGGCTGTGCCAGTGCAGCAACACCTCGGCGCCCACGGCCAGACCGCTGGCCAGGTCGATCTGCAACTGGTAGCGCAGCTGCAATTCATCATGCTCGACGGCATGACGCAATCCGGCCTCGATGGCGAGGCGACGCTTGGCCTGCTCATTGATCTGTGGCGTGAAGAAGGCAATCTGGTCACCTGTGGCCCGCACGCCCTGGCGGGCGGTCTGGGCCGCCTCCAGCAAGCGGCTGGCCGTGTCCGCATCGGCCGGAAAACGGGCCACACCCACTTGCGGCACCGGCACGATCTCGGCAAAGCCCAGGCGCTCTGGCCGGCTCAGGGCCTGCACCACACGCTGTGCCAGCTCGCGCCCGGCGGTGCCTTGATCACCCTGCCCGGCCGGCCCCTCGCCCATCAGCAAGGCAAACTCGCCACCGCCCACTCGGGCCACCACATGCTCGGCCCCGCCCAGGGCACTCAGGCGGGCCGCCACGGCCATGGCCATGGCGTCGCCTGCGCCATAGCCCATGGATTGCGAGAGCTGGTCGATCTGCTCGATGTGGATGGACAGCAGGGTGATGGGACGCGGGTCCCAGCTGGCCGCATGGACGGCAGCGTCCAGCCGGTCCAGCAGTTGATTGCGGTTGGCCAGGCCGGTGACCTCGTCTTGGTTGGCCAGTTCCTGGATGCGGTGCTCCGCCTCGCGCTGGGCGGTGATGTCCTGCAGGATCAGGTAGCCATGGCGGCGGCCGTCAGGCCCGGTTTCGACCATGCCGCGGTGCAGGATCTCCAGGCGCGATCCATCGGCCCGCACCAGGCGGTGCTGGAACTCGAAGGGCTCATCGTCGATGGCAGCGCCCCAGATGGAGGCCACGTAGCCCCGCTCTTCAGAGGGCACCCAACGCAGCAGGCGCCAGGCGGCGATGCCGCCCACGGGCAGGGTGCGCCCGATCAGCTCCCCCAGCCCACGCGAGACCACGGCCAGGCCTTGATCCAGATCCAGCTCGGCCGATCCGGTGCGGCACATGCCCTCGGCCTGCGCCAACATGCGCGCCTGCCAGTCGGCTGAAAAGCTGATCCAGTCCAGCTGGCTGGCGTTGACCAGGGTCACGATCTCGGCATCCGGCCCGAGAGCCGGAATGCGCCAGGAAAAGGCACGTCCATTGAACTGCACGCCATTGGCGAGATCGCAGGCCACGATGCGATGCTCTTCGCCCAGGCCGCGCAACTGAGGCCAGAACGTGGGCCAGCATTGGCGCAGCAGGCCCGGCTCCATCGTGGCCTCAACGCCATCCCCGCCCAACATGCGGGCAAAGCGGCGGTTCACCAGCCGGGGTTGCCCGGCCACCAACAGACACAGACCCAGCGGGGCCTGATCGAACAAGGTGGCCCGCAGCGAAGACTCGTCGCAGGCTGGGCCTGACGCACAGGGCGGCAGACTGCACTCGCTGGATGGAAGGCCTTCGCTTGACATGGGGGTCCTTTACAACCCCTGGAAACAGTTTTCCAGCTGGGCTCTGGATCACATATTACGAGCGGAAATGAGCCCGATCAAGCATTTTTAACAAATAATTCAAATTTCAAACGATATTTATGATTTATCGCGCCCCTCAAGCACCAGGGCGTCAAGGGCCACGGCGGGGACGGGGCGGCTGAACAGGTAGCCCTGGAAGGCTTCACAACCATTGCGCATCAGGAATGCGCGCTGGCCCTCGGTCTCGACGCCTTCGGCCACCACCGCTAGGCCCAGGCTGGCCGCCAGCGCAATGATGGTGCGGGCAATGGTGGCGTCGTTGGGATCGGTGAGCACGTCGCGCACAAAGGACTGGTCGATCTTGAGCTGGTCCAGCGGCAGGCGCTTGAGGTAGCTGAGGCTGGAGTAGCCGGTGCCGAAATCGTCCAGCGAGAAGCCCACCCCGCGCATCTGCAGCCGGGTCATCTTGGCGATGATGTCTTCGACATCGTTGAGCAGCAGGCTCTCCGTGAGCTCCAGCTTGAGCAGGCTGGGCTTCGCCCCGGTGTGAGCCAGCACAGCCACCACGGCCTCGACGAAAGCCGGGTCGCGGAACTCGCGCGCGCTGACGTTGACGGCCATGGTGAGGTGCGCCATGTCGGGGTTGTCGGACCAACTCACCAACTGACGGCAGGCCGTTTGCAGCACCCAGCGCCCCAAGGGCAGGATCAAGCCGGTCTTTTCGGCCAGCGGGATGAACTCGGCCGGCGAAATGTGGCCGCGCTGCGGGTGGTTCCAACGAACCAAGGCCTCCACGCCCTGGATGCAGCCGCGCCCATCCACCACGGGCTGGTACAGCAGGCGGAACTCACCGCGCTGCAGGGCCTGGCGCATGTCGGACTCCATGGCCGAGCGGGCGCTGACGGCCTCCTGCATGCCGGGGTCAAAAAAGCACAGGGTGTTGCGTCCGGCGGCCTTGGCCTGGTACATGGCCAGGTCGCCCCGCTTGAGCAGCTCATCAGGGGTCAGGCGCGAATCGCTGAACAGGGCAATGCCGATGCTGGGCGTGCTGTGGTGCAGGCTGTCGCCGATCGGATACGGTTGATTGAGGGCTTGCAGGATCTTTTGCGCCACTCCCTCCGACACGGCCACGGCCTCGGCGGGCTTCGGCCCCAGGTCATCCAGAACCACCACAAACTCGTCGCCGCCCAGACGGGCCACGGTGTCGTCGGGGCGCACGCAAGCCACCAGGCGCGTGGCCACCTGGCTCAGCAGTTGGTCGCCGCGATCATGGCCGAGGGTGTCATTGAGGTCCTTGAAGTTGTCGAGGTCCAGAAACAGCAGCGCCCCGTGCCGCTCGCCTTGTCCGCAGGCGCGCAAGCCATGGCCCAGGCGCTGCAACAGCAGGCGCCGGTTGGGCAGGCCGGTGAGCTCGTCATAGAACGCCAGCCGCTCGATGATGGCCTCGTTGCGCTTGCGCTCCGTGATGTCACGCCCCACCCCCAGGTAGCCCTTGAACTGACCTTGCGCATCAAACAGCGGCGCACCACTGACCGACACCCAGCGTCCCAGGCCGTCACTGCTGCCGATGCGCTGCATCTCGAAGTCGTAAAAGGGTTCATGCGCTTCCAGGGCGCGGCGGTGCTCCGCCCATTGGGCCGCGTCCAGGTTGGCCGCATCGATCTCCCAGCGGGTGCGACCCAGGGTCTGCTGCTCGCTCAGGCCGCTGCGGCCGTCATGATGGCCATCAATGCGGACAAATCGGAAGTCGGCATCCTGCTCCCAGTACCAGTCGGAGGACAGCAGACTCAGGTGGCGCCAGCGCTCCTCACTCTGACGCAGGGCCTCCTGGGCGTCGACGTAGGGGGTCACGTCATTGAAGGTACGCACCCAGCCGCCCCCCGGCTGCGGGCGCGAGCGCACCTCCAGCACGCGGCCCGAAAGGGTGCGTCGCAGGTACTGATCGGGCAGATCACGGCCGTCGGTGTGAGGATTGGCCACCAGGCCCGCCCGGGCCTCTGGCGAGAGCAGTTCAAGTGCAGGCCCCAGATCCCCGCGCATGACCTGGAAGCGAAGCAGCTCCTCCGCCGTGACACCCGGCCGGAGCACGGGCTCGGGCACGTCCACGAGCTCCTGAAATCGGCGGTTGTAGAACCGGAGCACGCCCTGTTCATCAAAGCTGGCGATCCCCTGGCTGATGGTGTCCAGCGTGAGTTCCAGGGCCCGGGTTTTCTGGGCCAGTTGTTCGGTGGCCTCGCGCAGTTGCTCCTGAGCCTGGCGGCGCTCCAGGCGGGCTCGCCAAGCCAGCATCAGGTGGCTGGCGGTGTTGAGCAAGGGATCGAGTTCCACCCAGTCGGGACTTGCCACCGAGGCATCGAACACCAGCCCGACGCAGGCCACCACACGCCCGTCGGAGGCCATCGGAATCACTTGCCAGCGCCGATCGCCCACCTCAGCCTCGGTGCTCATGGTCTGCTGGACGCGCCCCGGCTGCGGCCCTTGGGCCAGGGCTTGGGTCATCCACGTGCGGAAGGCCTCAGGCAAGGTACCGACCACGGCCTGCGCGGACCACACCGGGTCCTGCCGCGGCCCGGGCGTGCGCTCGAACACCCCGGCGGCCCGGGCTCCGGTGATCTCGAGCACAAACCCCATCAACCCTTCGAAGGCCGAATGAGGTTCGGCATTCGCGATGAAGGCACTCTGGGCCCGCGACAAGGCCTGCAACAGCCGGTGCTGGCGGTTGAGGGCCACATCGGCGCGATGGCGGGCTGTGACGTCCATGTAGGTGCCACTGATCAGCCGGGCCTGTCCCGTCGAGGACCAATCGACCACCCGGCCGCGGCTGGCCACCCAGATCCAGTGCCCGTCGCGGTGGCGCATGCGGTACTCGGCTTCATACGCGGCTTGTGTGCCAGCCAGGTAGTCGTTCAGTGCGTCCTGGACCAAGGACCAATCGTCTGGGTGGACCAGGCCTTGCCAGGTGTGGATCGAGTTCTGGGCCTGGGGGTCATCCAGGCCCAGCATCTCGAGCCAACGCTGGCTGAGCCGGACCTCGCCGGTGAGCAGGTTGCGCTGCCAGAAGCCGAGGCCAGCCCCTTCCAGCGCCATCTCGGACAGGGCCGCGGATTGCTGGAAGGCCTGCTCCAGCCGGGCCTTGTCGACCGCCCCCAGCACCTGACCCGGCACCGTGAGCAAGTAGCCCAGCCGCGTGTCCTGGATCAGGTAGTCGACGAAGCCTTCACGCAAAGCCCTGGCGGCAGCCCCTTCGCCGCCTTCTTCAACCATGATCACCGCCGGGATCTGCCCCAGTGCCTCGAGCAGATCGAAAGCAGAGCCGTCCGGCAGTTGGTTGCCGACGAGGGCCGCGTCGAAAGGCCCCTGTTGCAGCCGGCCCAGCGCCTGCGCCACAGAGCCCGCCAGCACCACGCGCCAGGACGGGTGCTCGCGCGTCAGCATGGCGCACAAGGCGGTCCGGTGCGCGCCATCACGCTCAATCAACAACAGGGCGATCGCCATAGGGTAGGAAGTGGCTGGGTCAGCCAGAGGGTTTCCCTTGGATTATGAGCGCGACTTTGAAAGGGAATGCAAGCGGCCCGCGGCAGGACAAGACGCGAAGACTGAGCCAGCAAGGGCAGAATGCGGGCCACATTCATCAACAGACAGGTGCTTCTTGCGAAGCCCGCCAAGCCATGAACCGCACCGAATCCTCGCTGCATGTCAGCCAATACCTCAAAGACCACATCCGGACCGTGCCCGACTGGCCCGCCCCGGGGGTGCAGTTTCGTGACATCACCCCCTTGCTGCAGAACCCTCGGGTGTTCCGGGTACTGATCGACGCCTTTGTGCACCGTTACCTGGACCCGGCGCTGCGTCCGGACGTGGTGGCCGGCCTGGACGCACGTGGCTTCATCCTGGGGGCCGTGGTGGCCTACGAATTGAATGTGGGCTTCGTGCCCATCCGCAAGAAGGGCAAACTGCCGTTCACCACGGTCGAGGAGACCTACGAACTGGAGTACGGCAGCGCCACGGTGGAACTGCACACCGATGCGGTCAAGCCTGGCGACCGGGTGTTGCTGATTGACGACCTGATTGCCACGGGCGGCACCATGATGGCCGGCCGGCGACTGCTGGAGAAACTGGGTGCGGTGGTCACGGAGGGGGCAGCCATCGTGGACCTGCCCGAACTGGGCGGATCACAACGGCTGGTGGACAGCGGACTTCCGCTGTTCACGCTGGTGGATTTCGAAGGCCACTGACACCCGGCCTGGTCAGGCCTGGGCGTCACAGATCGCCGTACTGCGTATTGCTCAGGGCCTGCGGGCGCGAATCATCGGAGTCGTGCCCGGGAATCCGTTCGGTGTCCTCAAACCCCGTGGCCTGGGCGGACATGCGCGGCCCGCTTTGCAGCGTCTGCCCGAGCGCGGGCTGCGCCGCGCCGATCTCGGCCAAGGCCTTGTGAAAGGCGGCCACTTCGTCAGACTGGATCGGCTCGAAACGTGGGGCTTGGGGCGCCGACGCCGGAACGGCCGGGACCGCCGCGGAACGCCGCTCTGGCGCCAAGCCGGTGGAGACATGGTTGTTCAGGCGCCAGTACACCGCGGTGACCAGGATCTGATGCCGTGCCCTGGCCGTCTGGGCCAGCAACACCTCGATTTCGCTCAGGCGCATGTTGTCGCTGGTCACGTCGGGCGAGATGTCCATCATCACCAGGAACTGACGCCCTTGCTGGTCCAGCGAGAGCACCTTGAATTTGTAGCGCGAAGACAGCACCCCGACACGGGCCATGGTGTCTCGCACCACGCCGTACAACAATTCACGGCGGCCGTGCCGTTCACTCTTGCGGTGTGGGGCCTGCGCCTCATCGACCGCTGGCGCTGAACGGGCCTTGTCTTTCGGTGGAGTGGCATGCCCCGGCCTGGGGTGCAGCGGGCGTGTGTGGTCCATGTGCTGCAGGCCCGAGGAATCAGGCAAGGCACGCGGGGGCTTTTTGCCAAACAACCACGCAAGCAGGGACATCGACGCATTCCTTTACAAAGTGGCCAAGGGTAGCCCGAAAACCTGACTTGGAGATGAAAAAGAGAGGGCGCTCAAGTGCTGGCCACGCGGCGGCGGCGCTGCCGCATGCGGCGCGCCATCACCGAGCCCAAGGCGAGGCTCAAGGCCAGCGCGAGGGCCGACTGGCGATTGGCCAGCTCAACAAAACGCAATGGATTCAGGGCCCACAACTGGCAGGCGTTGTTCGCCTGCACGGTGGCGCTGCGGGGTTGATGGGAAAAAAACGCCCCCTCACCGACCACCGACCCCGCCCCCACCATGGCCAGGCGCAGGCGGCCCTTGTCGTCCTCCAGGTGCACGCTGAGCGTGCCCCGCTCGACCAGGAACAGCGTGCGATCGAGCACACCCTTCTGAAACAGCACCTCACCCGAGGCCAGGGTCAGGGGTTGCAGGTAAGCGGCCAGGGTGTCCCACTGCAAGGCAGACAGGTTCAGCTCCAGGCGGTCTTCTGGCGGAGCATGGGCCAGGGCCGCCAACAGGCCCTGAAGATCGGCTTTGGCAACAGCGGGCAAGGGTGGATACATGATGCGGCGAAGTTAACGCCGTAACAAAAAGCGCACAAGGCACACCACGCCTCAAAGCACATTCGGAAACACTTGTTTCAGGTCTCGCCCTCCGGCGGCGTGATCAAGACCAGGGTGGCAGCCGGGAGGTCTGACGGCCAGGCCAGGCCCAGCTCTCGGGCGATCAGGAGCTTGAGGGCCAGGGTGTCGAAGAACTGGCCGGCCAGGGCCTGATGGTGGTGCTGGAGGCGCTGCAGATCGATCTCGCCCGCCTGGATCTCCAGCGTGGCGAGCAGAGCAGCGGCACCATCCTGCCCCGGCAGCAGGGCCGACTGCGCCAGGGTGTGGGCCGTGGGCAGGTCGCCCGTGAGCTCAGCCAGTCGGGCACTGACGCGCAGCCGTTCACTGAGCGCCGCCGCCGGGGCCTGCGGGCCGGCCTGCATGGCCCCGATGGCCTGGGCAGCGGCCACCCATTCGAACTGGGCCAGCAGGATTTCAACGCCTTCCCCCTCCAGCGCAGCGCGTTGCAGGGGCGTGGCGGTGCGCAGCCCCTGCTGCACGTGGGCCTGCGCCTGTGTGAAATCACCCTGCTGCCGGGCCATCCAGGCCAACCACCAGCAGGCCTGGGCCGGGCTGGCCAGAGGGTCGGCCTGCCAGGCAGGGTGCGGGGCCTTGGCCGGTGCGGCCAGGTATCGAAGCAGGCTGTGGCGCGCCAGCACCCACTCGCCAGCACGGGCCCAGGCACAGCCGGTGGTGAAGTCGAACACCGGGCCATGCAGATCGAGCATTCGTTGGCAGGCCCGCGCAGCGTCCAGCAGGCATCCCTGATTCACCCAGGCGTCAACCGCACGGGCCAGCAACTGGGGCAGAAAGGGCAACGTGCTTTGCTCGGCCACCGGCAATTGCAGGACGCGCCCCAGGGTGGCCTGCAGCAGCGCCGCCTGTTCGACCCGCTGGTGGGCCGGCAGCGACATTGCCAGCTTGAAGGCTGGGTAGAGGGCATCGGGGGCCTCCTCGTGCACCCGCTGCAGCAGGGCCAGGTTGCGTTCGCGCTTGCGTTCACGCTCGCTGGCCTGCACGTAGCCGTGATCGCACAGAGCGACGCCCGACTCAGGCCAATGGCTGCTGCCGATGGCCAGCAGGCTGTCGGCCACATCCTCGTGCACCCGGCCCTGGAAACGGATGCGGGCATCACGCCGAAACAGGCGCAGTTGCGGAAACGACTGCAACACGGCCAGGGCACGCCCGTCATGCAGTGGATTGGCCAGGTCATCAGCCGCCGCCGTGAGCAGTTGGATGGTGACCATCTGGGCCAGAACATCCTGCCGCTGCAGGGCCCACTCCAGAGCGGGCAGGCTGGCTGGGTCGAGTTGCTGGTCAGCATCCAGGCACAGCACCCAGTCGCCCGTGGCAGCTTCGAGGGCCACGTTGCGGGCACGCGCAAAGTCATCGCACCAGGCAAAGTGCAGCACCCGAGCGCCCAGGGCCTGGGCGATCGCAGGGCTGTCGTCGGTGCTGCCGGTGTCGACCACGATCAGCTCTTGCGCCAAGCCCCGCACCGAGCCCAGGGCACCGGGCAGGTTGGCAGCTTCGTCACGGACGATCATGCACACGCTCAGACGTGGGCGCTGTGAAGGCAAAGAAGTGGGCATGGCGGAGCAGGGCGGTGAAAGTGCCCCAGTCTAGAACGGTGGCCGCGCCCCGAAGCCTGGGACAGACGGCACTGTGCCGTCTTATTTGCCGATGCAGAACTTGGAAAAGATCACGCCCAGCAAATCGTCAGGCGTGAATTCGCCGGTGATCTCGTTCAGGGCGCCCTGCGCCAGGCGCAGCTCTTCGGCCAGCAGGTCCAGCGCCTGGGCCTGAGCGGCCAGACAGGCGTGGGCCTGGTCGAGGTGCGCCTGCACCCGCAACAAGGCCTGCACGTGGCGCTCGCGCGCGATGTAGACCCCCTCGGGGGCTGACTGCCAGCCGGCCATCTGCAACAGTTGCTGGCGCACCAGGTCCAGGCCCTGGCCGGTACGGGCCGACAGCCGCAAACCCGACAGTTCTCCGTCGGCCGAGTCAGCGGCCTGGTCGACCTTGTTCCAGACATGCAGCACAGGAACCCGGGCCGCCAGGGTGCTGGCCAGGGTGTCGGCAATGGCCTGATCGGCGGCCTGGTAATCGACCTGCTCGGCCCGGGTGAGGTCGTGCAAGAAAAGCACGGCATCGGCCGCGGCGATCTCGCCCCAGGCGCGCTCGATGCCGATGCGTTCCACCTCGTCCTGGCTGTCACGCAGGCCGGCGGTGTCGATCACATGGATGGGCACGCCTTCGATCTGGATGGTCTGCTCCACCTTGTCGCGGGTGGTGCCGGCAATCGGGGTGACGATGGCCAACTCAGCCCCGGCCAGGGCATTGAGCAGGGAGGACTTGCCCGCGTTGGGCTGACCTGCGATCACCACCTTGATGCCCTCACGCAGCAAGGCACCTTGGCGGGTGCGCTGCTGCACGCGTTGCAGGCTGGCACGCAGTCGGTCCAACTGGCCCTGGGCATCGGCTTTTTGCAGAAAGTCGATCTCCTCTTCGGGGAAGTCGAGCGTGGCCTCGACCAGCATGCGCAGGTGGATCAGCGCGTCGCGCAGTTGTTGTACCTCACGCGAGAACTCGCCCGACAGCGATCGCCCGGCGCTGCGGGCGGCGGCTTCGGTGCTGGCGTCGATCAGGTCGGCGATGGCCTCGGCCTGGGCCAGGTCGATCTTGTCGTTCAGGAAGGCCCGCTGGGTGAATTCGCCCGGCTGCGCCACCCGCAGGCCCGGCAGGCGTACGCGTCCGGTGGCAGGGTCGGTCTCGGCGGCAGCCTGAAGGCAGCGTGCCAACAGCAGCTGCAGCACCACCGTGCCGCCGTGCGCCTGCAGCTCCAGCACATCTTCGCCGGTGTAGGAGTTGGGTGCTGGAAAGTGCAGCGCCAGGCCATGGTCAATGGGCTGGCCCTGCGCATCGCGCAGGGGCAGGTAGGTGGCCTCGCGGGGGCGCAAGGCGCGCCCGCACAGGGCCTGCACCAGCGGCCTGACGTCGGGGCCACTGATGCGCACGATGCCCACGGCCCCACGCCCGGGGGCGGTGGCAATGGCAACGATGGGGTCGGATTGGCGGGCCAGCATGGCGGGGCTCCTTCATCAAAAAAGGCCGGCCAACTTGCGCTGGACGGCCTCGATCGAACCGAAGTTCAGGGCTGGGCTCAGTTCACGCCGAGCCGCTTGTTGATCACCCATTGCTGGGCGATGGACAGGATGTTGTTGGTGATCCAGTACATCACCAGACCGGCCGGGAAGGCAAAGAACATCACGCTGAAGACCAGGGGCATGATCCACATCATCTTGGCCTGCATCGGATCCGGCGGGGTGGGGTTGAGCCAGGTCTGCAGCAGCGAGGTGCCGGTCATGATGACGGGCAGGATGTACAGCGGGTCTTTGGCCGACAGGTCAGTGATCCACAGCATCCAGGGCGCATTGCGCATCTCGACACTGGACAGCAGCACCCAGTACAGCGCAATGAACACCGGGATCTGGATCATGATGGGGAAGCAGCCCCCCATGGGGTTGACCTTTTCCTCGCGGTAGATGCGCATCATCTCCTGCTGCATCTGCTGCGGCTTGTCTTTCAGGCGCTCGCGCATCTCGGTGATCTTGGGGTTGATCGCCTTCATCTTGGCCATGCTCGAATAGGCCTTGGCGTTGAGCCAGAAGAACGCCGCCTTCAGCAGCACCACCAGACCCACGATCGACCAGCCCCAGTTGCCCAGCAGGCCATGAATCTTGTCGAGCAGCCAGTACAGCGGCTTGGCCAGGATGGTCAGCCAGCCGTAATCCTTGACCAGTTCCAGGCCAGGGCTCAGGGCTTCGAGTTTCTTTTCTTCCTCAGGGCCGGCATAGAAGCGGGCGTCCAGCGACTGGCTGGCGCCTGGCGCGATGCTGGGCAGGGTGGTGATCATGCCCACCGAATACAGGTTGGTGTCCACCTTGCGCATGAACAGGTCGCGCTGCACACCATCCGCCAGCAGCCAGGCGCTGGCAAAGTAATGCTGCACCATGGCGACGTAACCATTGGCCGACTCTTTCTGGATGTCGGCCTTGCCGTTTTCGATGTCCTTGAACTCGACCTTCTGGTACTTCTTGGCTTCGGTGTATGCAGCCGGGCCGGTGAAGGTGGAATAGAACGAGGATTCGCCTGGCGGCTTGTTGCCATCGCGCACCAGTTGGAAGTAGATCTGCGGGGTCACAGCGGCGCTGCCGGTGTTCTGCACTTCGTGCTTCACAGCCAGGTCGTAGGCGCCACGGCGCAGGGTGTAGGTCTTGATCAGCTTCACGCCGCCCAGGTCAGGCGACTCAAAGCGCACGGTCAGCTCGCTCTCGCCGTCCTTGAGGGTGCGCGGGCCGGGCACGACGTTCATCGGGGTCTTGTGGGTGGGGAAACCGCCACCGATCAGGCCCGTCTGGGCCACGTAGACGCGGTCCTTGCTGTCGTCCAGCAAGACCACAGACCGGTCCTTGTGCTCAACGTCCGAATACTTCAACAGCTCGGCCTTGACCAGCGAACCACCCTCGCTGTCAAAGGTCAGCTTGAAGACGTCCGTGGTGACCTCGACCGACTGACGGGGCGCCGGTGCAGCCACCGTGCCAGCAGCCGGCAACTGAGCCGTTGCGTTGCTGACGCTGGTGGGCACAGCCGCACTGCCAGCCACCGCGGGCTTGGCCGCGCCTTCTGCCGCAGCCGTGGCCGCGGGGGCGCTGCTCGGGAAGAACATGGCCTTGTTGCCGTTGTGGACTTGCCATTTGTCCCACAACAGGACCATGGAGAACCCGAAGATCACCCACAAGATGGTGCGGCGAATGTCGTTCATGAAGACTTCTTTTGCGAAGAATGTTGGGAAATGGGGGCACAAGCAGAGACGCCCCCCAGCCTGAACAGCCGGGGACGTTCGGCGGGGACCGGATCGGCTCCACCGGCACACCAGGGGTGGCAGCGTACCAGACGCCGCAGGGTCAGGTAACTGCCGGCCGCAGCACCGTGCTGCTCAAGGGCCTGCAATGAATAGACAGAACAGGTCGGCTCGAAGCGGCAGGCAGAGCCCAGCCAAGGACTCAACAGCAGGCGATACGCGCGAACCAGACCGATCAGCACACGCTTCATCATCATGCAACTCCTGGCTCACCCGCGGCTGAAGCAGGGGCCAAAGGCGCCGCGCGAGACGGCGAGACACATGCGCGCCGAAACAGCTGATTCAGCTCGGCACGCACGGCTTGGCGCAGTACATCGGAAGTGGCGCTGACAAATTGCTTGCGGTCAAAGCTGGAGCGCAAACGCACCACATGGGCGGCAACCATCAGGCGAGGCTCGAATTCCGCCCCCAGCGCGTAAATCTGGCGCTTGATGGTGTTGCGGGTCACGGCCCGCTTGGCCCAGCGCTTGGGCACCATGGCGCCAAGCCAGGGCTGCCCTGAAACGGAGCCAGGAACGACAAAAAGAGCCTGATCATTTCGCACTGGCGAAACATCAGGCCCTTCTTGAGGCCGAACCGTCGACGCCGCAGCGTCGGCGGAGAGCACCAGGCGGTGCAAAGCAAAGTGCGGTGTGCGAGACACCGTACCACCCGCCATCGCGGCCTGGAACTGCGGACGGGTTTTCAGCCGTTGCACGAGAGCAGCCCGGAGTTCACCAGGCAATGCCTGGCTTAGACAGCCAGACGCTTGCGGCCCTTGGCGCGGCGTGCGTTGATCACGGCACGACCACCACGGGTCTTCATGCGGACCAGGAAGCCATGGGTGCGGGCGCGACGGATTTTGGAAGGTTGGTAAGTGCGTTTCATGATGAATTCCTAGAGGTTCAGTTCTGGCCATTCGTTCATGCACTGCTCGTGCAACGCCGTCAAACCTGCGCCTGACAACCTTGCTGCAAACCGCGCCCAAACCAGGGGCCTTGTTCTAATCGCCCGACTGAAGCAACTACCGTAGCAGCTACCGCATTCGGGGAAACCCATGATTATCGCAACATTTCATGACCGCGACAAGTACAAGCACATTTTGAAGGTCTTTGCCAGTTGCCGCCATGCCGTGATCCGAGGGCAGGGGCTTCAGCGCTTCAGGTTGTGGATAACCATTTGACAAACTAGAATCCAGCCCGCTGTCCGCAATTGACTATCCACAGAAAACAGACCAAGAATGACCGAGGGAAACCTGAACAGCGCCACCGAGAGCGCATCCCCGAACGCAGGACACAGCCTCTGGCAGGCATGTATCGAGCAACTCGCCCAAGAACTGCCTGAACAGCAATTCAACACCTGGATCAAGCCCCTGGTGGCCCAGGCTCCGGACGACCTGTCCAAGATCACCATCTACGTTGCCAACCGCTTCAAGCTCGACTGGATCCGCGCCCAATACGCCAGCCGCATCGCCCAGATGCTGGAGCGCCTGTATGGCCAAGCCGTCCCCATCGAGTTAGCGCTCACTCAGCGAGAACCCGCGGCCAGAGCTTATTCTGCGCCCACTGCATCGATGGCCTCCGAGCCTCAGCAAGCCCCTGAACCGACCGCCCCCAGCGAAGACCCGGGCGCCGGCACCTTCAAGAACCGACTCAACGCGGCCCTGACTTTCGACACCCTGGTGGAAGGCACGGCCAACCGCATGGCACGGGCCGCCGCCATGCACGTCGCCGGCACGCCGGGCCACCTCTACAACCCCCTGTTCATCTATGGTGGCGTGGGCCTGGGCAAGACCCACTTGATGCATGCGGTGGGCAACCGCCTGCTGGCCGACAAGCCAGACTCGAAAGTTCTCTACATCCATGCCGAACAATTCGTGTCGGATGTGGTTAAAGCCTATCAGCGCAAGGCTTTTGACGAGTTCAAGGAGCGCTACCACTCGCTCGATCTGCTGTTGATCGATGACGTGCAGTTCTTCGCCAACAAGGACCGCACGCAAGAAGAATTCTTCAACGCCTTCGAAGCCTTGCTGGCCAAGAAATCACACATCGTGATGACCAGCGACACCTACCCCAAGGGTCTGGCAGATATCCACGAGCGCCTCGTCTCACGCTTCGACTCGGGCCTGACCGTGGCCATCGAGCCCCCTGAGCTCGAAATGCGGGTGGCGATCCTGATCAACAAATCACGCGCCGAAGGCACCGAAATGCCCGAAGAAGTGGCGTTCTTTGTGGCCAAGAACGTGCGCTCCAACGTGCGTGAGCTCGAAGGCGCACTGCGCAAGATCCTGGCTTACTCGCGTTTCAACCAGAAGGAAATCTCGATCCAGCTGGCCCGCGAGGCCCTGCGCGACCTGCTGTCAATCCAGAACCGCCAGATCAGTGTCGAGAACATCCAGAAGACCGTCGCCGATTACTACAAGATCAAAGTGGCCGACATGTACAGCAAGAAGCGCCCGGCCAGCATCGCCCGCCCGCGCCAGATCGCCATGTACCTGGCCAAAGAATTGACCCAGAAGAGTCTGCCCGAGATCGGCGAACTGTTCGGTGGCCGCGACCACACCACCGTGCTGCACGCGGTGCGCAAGATTTCGGGCGAGCGCCAGCAGCTGACCGAACTCAACCAGCAGCTTCACGTGCTGGAGCAAACCCTGAAGGGCTGATGTGATGAAATGCGCACCGGGCCAAGGCGTGCCCCCAGAAGCCCGAACAAGCGGGGCCTTGACTCAAAAACGCCCCGAAAAACGGTGAAAATGGCGTGTTTCCAGGGAGGGCCTCGGGTCGGTGCTGTGCCGAACCGCCCCGGCACCGGAATGTCGCTTGAAGCTGCTACAAAGAATTTGAACTAGAGGTTGACATGATCGTCCTGAAGGCCACACAAGACAAAGTCCTGTCGGTTCTGCAATCGGTTGCAGGCATTGTCGAGCGCCGCCACACCCTGCCCATCCTCGCCAACGTGCTGATCCGCAAGACCGGCAGCGCGCTGCAACTGACCACGAGCGATCTGGAAATCCAGATCCGCACCACCGCCGAGCTTGACGGTGATGCCGGCAACTTCACCACCACTGTGGGGGCTCGCAAGCTGATCGACATCCTGCGCACCATGCCGGGCGATCAGACCGTGAGCCTGGAGTCCAGCCAGAACAAGCTCATTCTCAAGGGTGGCAAGAGCCGTTTCACTCTGCAGACCCTGCCGGCAGAAGACTTCCCGCTGGTGCAAGAGGCCGCCAACTTCGGCCCCGAGTTCAGCGTGCCGCAAAAGACACTCAAGAGCCTGCTGGGTCAGGTGTCCTTTGCCATGGCCGTGCACGACATCCGCTACTACCTCAATGGCATCTTGTTCGTTGCCGAGGGCAAGACCCTGAGCCTGGTCGCCACCGATGGCCACCGCCTGGCCTTCGCCTCGGCCACCCTGGACGTGGAAGTGCCCAAGCAGGAAGTGATCCTGCCGCGCAAGACCGTGCTCGAACTGCAACGCCTGCTGTCCGATGCCGAAGGTGGCATCGAGATGCAGTTTGCCAACAACCAGGCCAAATTCAGCTTCGACGGCATGGAGTTCGTCACCAAGCTGGTCGAGGGCAAGTTCCCCGACTACAACCGGGTGATCCCCAAGGGCCACCGCAACAGCCTGACCCTGGGCCGCACCACCTTGCTGGCCAGCCTGCAGCGCACCGCCATTCTGACCAGCGACAAGTTCAAGGGCGTGCGCCTGAACCTCGAGCCTGGCACCCTGCGCATTGCCTCCAGCAACGCCGAACAGGAAGAAGCGGTCGACGAACTCGACATCGACTACGGCGGCGACACCATCGAGATCGGGTTCAACGTCACCTACCTGATCGATGCCCTGGGCAACATGGACCAGGACATGGTGAAGATCGAGCTGTCCGACTCCAACAGCTCGGCCCTGGTCACCATCCCCGAAAACGACAGCTTCAAGTACGTGGTGATGCCGATGCGCATCTGAGGCCCCTCCAGCAGAACCAAGGCCTTGCGCACAACGCCACAACCCTGAACCCGACCCGCGCTGAACCAGCTGTGTTCTGCGCGGGTTTGGTCCATCAAGAGATTGAGAAAAACGCACCATGACCGAACCAAACAAGCCGCTGTCCGACGCTGAAACCAGCTCCAACGAAGCCTTCAGCGACCTGCCGCAAACCAAGATCGACACCAACCAGGCAGGGGCGTCCGAGGGCTATGGCGAAGGTGCCATCCAGATCCTCGAAGGCCTGGAGGCCGTGCGCAAGCGGCCCGGCATGTACATCGGCGACACCTCGGACGGCACCGGCCTGCACCACCTGGTGTTCGAAGTGGTCGACAACTCGATCGACGAGGCCCTGGCCGGCCACTGCGACGACATCGTCGTCACCATCCACAGCGACAACTCGATCAGCGTCACCGACAACGGCCGCGGCATCCCGACCGGCGTCAAGATGGACGACAAGCACGAGCCCAAGCGCAGTGCCGCCGAAATCGCCCTGACCGAGCTGCATGCTGGCGGCAAGTTCAACCAGAACAGCTACAAGGTGTCGGGCGGTCTGCACGGCGTGGGCGTGAGCTGCGTGAACGCCCTGTCCAAGTGGCTGCGTCTCACCGTGCGCCGCGAAGGCAAGGTGCATGAGATCGAATTCGCCAAGGGCTTTGTGCAGCACCGCCTGCTCGAGACCGTCGACGGCTTCGAGGTCTCGCCCATGAAGGTCACCGGCGCCACCGAGAAGCGCGGCACCGAGGTGCACTTCCTGCCCGACACCGAGATCTTTCAGCAAAACAACGATTTCCACTACGAAATCCTGTCCAAACGCCTGCGCGAGCTCAGCTTCCTGAACAACGGCGTGCGCATCCGCCTGAAAGACGAGCGCAGCGGCAAGGAAGACGACTTCTCGGGCGCTGGCGGCGTGCGTGGCTTTGTTGAATTCATCAACAAGGGCAAGCAGGTCCTGCACCCCAACATCTTCTACGCCCACGGCGAACGCCCCGCCGAGACCTACGGCGGCATTGCCGGCACCCACATCGGGGTGGAAGTGGCCATGCAGTGGAACAGCGGCTACAACGAAAGCGTGCTCTGCTTCACCAACAACATCCCTCAGCGTGACGGTGGCACCCACCTCACCGGTCTGCGCGCGGCCATGACCCGCGTCATCAACAAGTACATCGAAGAGCAGGAATTGGCCAAGAAAGCCAAGGTCGAGGTCAGCGGTGACGACATGCGTGAAGGCCTTTGCTGCGTGCTCAGCGTCAAGGTGCCTGAGCCCAAGTTCAGCAGCCAGACCAAGGACAAACTGGTGTCCAGCGAAGTGCGCGCTCCGGTCGAAGACATCGTCAGCAAGCTCCTCACCGACTACCTGCAAGAGCGCCCCAACGACGCCAAGATCATCTGCGGCAAGATCATCGAAGCCGCCCGCGCCCGTGAAGCCGCCCGCAAGGCCCGCGAAATGACCCGCCGCAAGGGTGTGCTCGACGGCATGGGCCTGCCCGGCAAACTGGCCGACTGCCAGGAAAAAGACCCCGCGATGTGCGAAATCTACATCGTCGAGGGCGACTCCGCCGGCGGCTCGGCCAAGCAAGGCCGCGACCGTAAGTTCCAGGCCATCCTGCCCCTGCGCGGCAAGATCCTGAACGTCGAAAAGGCCCGCTACGAGAAGCTGCTCACCAGCAACGAAATCCTCACGCTCATCACGGCCCTGGGTACCGGCATCGGCAAGGCCGGTGGCAACACCGGCGGAGACGACTTCAACGTCGCCAAGCTGCGCTACCACCGCATCATCATCATGACCGATGCCGACGTCGACGGCGCCCACATCCGCACCTTGCTGCTCACCTTCTTCTACCGCCAGATGCCTGAGTTGGTCGAGCGTGGCCACATCTACATCGCCCAGCCGCCGCTCTACAAAGTCAAGGCCGGCAAGGAAGAGCTGTACCTCAAGGACGGCCCGGCACTCGACGGCTTCCTGCTGCGCATCGCCCTCAAGGATGCCAGCATCAGCACCGGTGGCGCAGCCCCGCAAACCCTCAACGGCGACACCCTGGCCGAACTGGCCCGCAAGCACCAGATCGCAGAAAGTGTGATCGCCCGCCTGAGCAATTTCATGGACGCCGAGGCCCTGCGCGCCATCGCCGACGGTGTGGCCCTGAACCTCGACAGCGTGGCCGACGCCGAAGCCAGCGCCGTGACCCTGCAAGCCAAGCTGCGCGAGCTGACCACCACCGGCGTGCCCGCCGAAGTGGCCGGCGAGTTCGACGCCCGCACCGACAAGCCCGTGCTGCGCATCAGCCGCCGCCACCACGGCAACATCAAGAGCAGCGTGCTCACGCAAGACTTTGTGCGCGGCGCCGACTACGCCGCCCTGGCCGAAGCCGCCGAAACCTTCAAGGGCCTGCTCTCCGAAGGCGCCAAGGCCACCCGTGGCGAAGGCGAACGCCAGAAGGAAGAAAAGGTCAGCGACTTCCGCCAGGCCATGAAGTGGCTCATCGCCGAAGCCGAACGCACCACCAGCCGCCAGCGCTACAAGGGCCTGGGCGAGATGAACCCCGAGCAGCTCTGGGAAACCACCATGGACCCCAACGTGCGCCGCCTGCTGCGCGTGCAGATCGACGACGCCATCGAAGCCGACCGCGTCTTCACCATGCTCATGGGCGACGAGGTGGAGCCGCGCCGCGACTTCATCGAGACCAACGCGCTGCGGGCGGGGAATATTGACGTTTGAGACGTCTGCTCACGCACCCAATGCAAGCCAAGGCCAGTCCCTGAAACGCTTGCGCCCCAAAAAGTGAAATGGCCCGGAATCACCGGGCCATTTTTTTGTTTGGGACGGTGTTCGCGCGCACGCGAGCCTAGCGCCGCTCCAGCACCAAGCGGGTGGCCAATCCCGCCAACACGGTGCCCATCAACCAACGTTGAACCCTTTGCCAACGGGGCCGGGTGGCGAGAAAGACGGCCATCGAGCCCGCCAACAGGGCCACCATGGCATTGACGCTGAGGCTCACCACGATCTGGGTGAAGCCCAGCACCAGGGATTGCAGCAGCGGGCTGCCATGTTCGGGCTGGATGAACTGCGGCAGCATGGACAGGTAGATCATCGCGATCTTGGGGTTGAGCAAGTTGGTGAGGAACCCCATGGTGAACAGCTTTCGCGGGCTGTCCTTGGGCAACTGGCGTATTTCGAAGGGTGAGCGCCCGCCGGGCCGGATGGCCTGCCAGGCGAGGTAGAAAAGATAGACAGCACCGCCCATCCTCAAGGCGTCATAGGCATAAGGCACCGCCATCAGCAAGGCCGTGATCCCGAATGCAGCGAACACCATGTAGAACACAAAGCCGAGTGCGACCCCGCCCAGGGAGATCAGGCCGGCGCCCCGCCCCTGGCAGATGGCGCGCGAAATGATGTAGACCATGTTCGGCCCGGGTGTGAGCGCCATGCCCAACGAGATCAGGCCGAAGGCAAACAAACTGGCAATTTCTGGCATGGGCAGGTCCTGTGTCGAGGCAAAACGCTCAAGGTTGGGTATGCCCCCAAGGATAGGGACAGCCCCAGCACCTGAAAAGATACAGATCCAAGCGGATGGGTGCGATACAGAAGCCCGATTCGCCAACACAGACCGGAGACAAGGTCCTGCAGCGTTTGTCACCTCACTGGCACTGTGCTGTAATAAATTGCAGGTCGGGCACGACTCACGCGAGACAAGAGTCGGCCCGACGGCGTCGCACGACGCCGGCTGTGACGCCCACCAGGAGCCCATGCATGCCGCCTTTCTCGCCCACCGCCGTGGATCAGCCCGGCGAAGACGCCTATTGGTCTGCGCGACAAAATTCCATTGAACGCTACCAGGCCGTGCGGCAGCGCAGCCTGGCCTTGTGCAAAGACCTGGGTGCCGAGGACCTGTGCGTCCAGTCGATGCCGGATGCCAGCCCGGTCAAATGGCATCTCGGGCACGTGAGCTGGTTTTTTGAAGCCGTGGTGCTGCTGCCTCACGAGCCCGGTAGAAAGCCCTATGACGAGCGCTTTCTGCGCCTGTTCAACAGCTACTACGAAGCGCTGGGGCCGCGCCACCCCAGGCCGCAACGCGGCTTGCTGACCCGGCCCGACCTGGTCGAGGTGCTGGCCTACCGCCAACATGTTGATCGGGCCATGCTGGCGTTCATGCAGGGCTGCGAGCCCAGCACCTGGCAACAGGCTTGGCCTCTGATCGAGCTGGGCCTGCACCACGAGCAGCAGCACCAAGAACTGATGCTGACCGACCTGCTGCACGCATTCTCGTGCAACCCCCTGCTGCCGCGATGGTTTCAAGAGGCCCCAGCCCGCGCTGACAGGGCCATCGCGGCTGAGCCCGCCTGGCAGCGGCTGGAGGAGGGGATGGTCGCCATCGGGGCCGGTGAACAGGGCTTTCATTTTGACAACGAAGGCCCGCGCCACCAGGTCTGGTTGCAGGGCTTCGAGATCGCGACCCGCTTGGTGAGTTGCGGCGATTTTCTGGCCTTCATCGAGGATGGCGGCTACCAGCGTCCGGGCCTGTGGCTGTCGGATGGCTGGGCCACTGTTCAGGCCCAGGGCTGGACGCAGCCGCCTTACTGGCTGGCGCCCGGCGATGCCAGAGCCCCCGCTCCCCACTGGCAGGTTTTTGGTTTGCACGGCGTGCAGGCCTTGGACCCGAACGCCCCGGTCAGCCATGTGAGCTTCTATGAGGCGGCGGCCTATGCCGAGTGGGCCGGGGCCCGGCTGCCTACCGAATTCGAATGGGAGGCCGCCAGCACATCGGCGGCCTGCCAAGACTTGCAGGGTCAGGTCTGGCAGTGGACCCGATCGGCCTACCACCCCTATCCCGGCTTCAAGCCCCTGAGCGGTGCGGTGGGCGAGTACAACGGCAAATTCATGGTGGGCCAACTGGTGCTGCGCGGCAGCAGTCAGGCCACGCCACCCGACCATGCCCGGCACACGTACCGCAATTTCTTTGCGCCGGCCGCACGCTGGCAATTCAGTGGCCTGAGGCTGGCGCGCGACCTGCAGAGTGCCTCAGAGGGGACTGCATCATGAGCTTGTTCTCACCGCCAGCGCCGGCCCCGACGCCCTCACCCGAGGCCATGGCCTTCGCCGCCGACCTGCACGCCGCGCTGCGTGGCACGCCGCGGCAGATTTCGCCCAAGTACTTTTACGATGCGGCCGGCTCGGCGCTGTTCGACGCCATTTGCGACCTGCCAGAGTACTACCCCACCCGCACGGAGCACCAGATCCTGCAGCGCTGCGGGCACGAAATGGCCGCGCACATCGGTCACTCCGTCGAACTGATTGAATTTGGTGCCGGCTCTTGCATCAAAGTACAGGCCTTGCTCGACCACATGCGCACAGGCCTGCGGGACCTGCGCTACTGCCCCGTCGATATCTCGGGGGAGCACCTGGCGGTGTCCACCGCCAGGCTGGCCCGTCGGTACCCAGGCATAGCCATCTGCCCGGTGGTGGCCGACTACACCACCGAACTGCGCCTGCCCGACCCCGGGCCGCGCCGCCGCGTGGGCTTTTTCCCGGGCTCGACACTGGGCAATTTCACCCCGGATGAAGCGCAACAGTTCTTCCGCCAGGCGGCCGATTTGCTGCGCGGTGGTGCCTTGCTGATCGGCGTCGACCTCATCAAACACCCTGATCGCCTGCATGCGGCCTACAACGATCGCCAGGGCGTCACGGCCGCCTTCAACAAAAACCTGTTGCTGCGGGCCAACCGGGAGCTGGGCTGCAACTTCGATCTGGAACAATTCGATCACAGCGCTTTCTACAACGCGCCGCTGCAACGCATCGAGATGCACCTGGTGAGCCGGTGCCAACAAACCGTTGAATTGCAGCAGCAACGCTACCGCTTCGAGCAAGGGCAGACCTTGCACACTGAAAATTCGTACAAATTCACCATTGACGGCCTGCGTCATCTGGCGGCCCAGGCGGGCTGGCAGCCTGGCACCGTCTGGACCGATCCCGAACAACTCTTCAGCCTGCATTGGCTGACCGCTCCCTGAAAGGAAACACATCATGCAAGCCACCTGGAACGGTGTCGTCATCGCAGACAGCGACGACACGGTGCTCGTCGAGGGCAACCACTACTTCCCAGAAAGCGCGCTCAATCGCAGCTACGTCACCTTCAGCAACCACCGCAGCACCTGCGCCTGGAAAGGCCAGGCGAATTACTACTCGCTGCTGGTGAATGGTGAACTCAACGCCAACGCCATCTGGTACTACCCGGATCCCAAGCCCGAAGCTGAAGCGGTCAGGGGCCGGGTCGCCTTCTGGAACGGCGTGCAGGTGCGCTGACAACGGCCACGGCCGCGGGGGCTCAAAGCGGAGCAGGCTGGCTGGTGTGGCTGGATGGCCACGCCTGCCGCAAGGCCATCCAGCCGGGATCCGCGTCCCAGCGCATCTGCCAAGCCTGCAGCTCGGCCGCCGGCATGGGGCGGGCGATGCCAAAGCCCTGGGCCATTCGGCAGCCCAGTTGGCGCAGGGCCTGCCCATGGGCCACCGACTCGACGCCCTCGGCAATCACCTCGCGGCCGAAGGCTTCGGCCAGGCTCACCACGCCTCGCACGATGCTCAGGTCGTCGGGGTCGTCCAGCATGTCGCTGACAAAACTGCGGTCGATCTTCAGGACCTCCACCGGCAGGTGCTTGAGGTAGGTGAGCGATGAGTAGCCGGTGCCGAAATCATCCAGCGCAAAGCGCACGCCCAGAGCCCGGCAGTCGCGGATGGCCTGCGAGGCCTGTTCGATGTCCTCCAGCGCGCTGGTCTCCAGGATCTCAAGCTCCACATAGGCCGGGTCGACCTTCAGGTGCAATTGCATCAAGCGCGCCAGCCGGCGCTTGAAATTGGCCTGCTGCAGCTGGCGTGCCCCGATGTTCACGCTCACGCTGATCAGCAGGCCGCTGGCATGCCACTCGCTCAGCTGGTGCAGGGCCTGGGCAATCACCCACTCGCCCAGGTCGATGGCGGTGACGTCGTTCTCGATCGCGGGCAGAAAGCTGCCGGGCAATTGCAGCCCGGCCTGCGGGGATTGCCAGCGGATCAGGGCCTCCACCCCCACCATCCGACCCAGCTGCAAATCCACCTTGGGTTGGTAATGCAGCACAAACTCGCCCTTGTGCAAGGCCGCACGGATCTGCGCCAGTTGCTCACGGTGCGTCTTGACGGCCGAATCCTGGATCACATCGAACAGGTGGTAGCGGTTCTTGCCGCCTTGCTTGGCGATGTACATGGCCTGGTCGGCATGGCGCATCAACTGGTCAGCGCTCACGTTGTCTTGCGGGTACAGCGTGAGGCCGATGCTGACCGACACCTGCAGGCTCAGGCCCTTGATCTTCACGGGAGTGGAGGCGGCCTCCAGCAGGCGTACCAGCACCGTCTCATGGGCCGACACCGATTCCAGATCCACCAGGATCGCCACGAACTCATCACCCCCGATGCGCGACAGGGTATCGCCCTCGCGCAAGGTGGCCAGCAGGCGTGCCGCCAGCGCCACCAGCAGCTCGTCGCCCACGGCGTGGCCGTGGGTGTCGTTCACGGTCTTGAAGCCGTCCAGATCCAGATAGGCTACCGCCAGCGACTGGCTGCGGCGCTGGGTCTGGGCCATGGCCTGCTGCAGCCGGTCGGCCAGCAGCGTGCGGTTGGGCAAATCGGTGAGGGCGTCGTAGTGGGCGATGTGTTCAAGCTGCTTTTGCTGCTCCTTCATCGGCGTGATGTCGGTGAACAGGGCCACATAGTTCTGGGTCACCCCCTCGGCGTTCTTGACGGCGCTGATGGTCAGCAGTTCGGCAAACACCTCGCCGTTCTTGCGCCGGTTCCAGATCTCCCCCGACCAGTAGCCGCTGGCCGTCAGGCTTTGCCACATGGCCGCATAGTAGGCCGGGCCCTGGCGCCCCGACTGCAGGATGCGGGGGTTCTGGCCCAGCACCTCGGCACGCTCGTAGCCCGTGATGCGCGAGAAGGCCGCGTTGACGTCAATGATGGTGCCCCGGGCATCGGTGATCGAGATCGCCTCACGCGCAAAGGTGAACACATTGGCAGCCAGGCGCAGGTGCTCTTCGGCCTTTCGCCGCTCTTCGATCTCGCCAGCCAGTTGCCCATTGGCCTGCTCCAGCTCCTGCGTGCGCAGAGCCACCTCGCGGCGCAGGCGCACGGGCTGCATCAGCAGGGTATGGGTGAGAAACGCCAGCAAACCAGCCATGAAAACACAGGCCAGCAGACCCCATGCGCTGTCCGCCGGGTTGATCCAGCCCTGAATCGGTTCCACCGACAGCGTCCAGTGGCCATTGGGGACTTCGAGGGGGGTATCGACCGGCGCCTCCAGCACGTGCCCCGGCAGGCCGGCAATGACCTGACGCTGAAGGGTGTCGGGGTGCGTGCGCCACAGCTGGTATCGGTACCCCTGCTCACCCAGCCGGTTCAGTTGGCTGCTCTGCAACAGGTCCGGAATCAGAAGCAACGCCGTGGTGAAACCCCAGAAGCTGGCCTCCCCACCCTTGCCCGGCAGGTACACCGGCAGACGCCCCACCACGGCCATGCCCCCCTGCACCAGGTCGAACGGGCCGGCCAAGGTCAGGCTGCGCGTAGCCAGGGCCATGCGTGCCTCCTTGTTGCGGGCACTGTCTGCCAGCAAATTGTGGCCCAGTGCTTTTTCATTGCCCGCCAAGGGCGAAATGGCGGCCACCACGCCGTCCGGGGCCAACTGCAGATTGCTGATGCCGCCAAGATTGAGCATCAGTTGCCGGCTCAGGGCATCAAAATCATTGACCCGCCCATTGCCCTGGGCCACCACCGCCGCCAGGGCATAGGTGGCCGAAAGCGAGCGACCCAGGCGCTCTTCGATGGCATGGGCCGAGGCGTGGGCCAGGCTTCGGGCCACCGATCGGGCCTCCAGCAGCTGGTTCTTCTCGACCTGCGCTCGCAGCAAGCCCCCCACCACCAGCGTGGCGCAGAACACCAGGGCCGTGAGCAGCCAGACATGCATGTTCCCGTTGCGTTTCACCTTGGGGTTCGCCTTGCACTTGTTCCGTTGCGGGTGTCGATCACCGGGAGTGGGTGGCCGGTTTGGAGTGTTCTCAGACCGGGCGGTGATGTCGCGGCCTCCAGCCGGGGCCACCCGGGCCACAAGCCGTGCGCCGCAGATTGTAGAAGGCCGAACCTCGCCCCAGGGCCCCCATGACGCTTTCCTTGACGCCCCTCAAAGTCGCGCCAGAGGGCCAGGGTCCAGCAGCGGCAGGATCATCCAGGCTTCATCGTCAAGGCTTCATGGCCGCGCGCGGATCACGCAGCCCGCTGGCGACGGCCGCCAGCAGGCTCAGCAAGGCGGCGCCGGCACAAATCAGGGGGGTCGGGTGCTGCTGCGACAGCAGGCCGAAGGCCAGCGCCACCCCCACGGCGCCGGCCGACTGGCCCAGCAGGCGCCCCATCGATTGCAGGCCGGCGGCCCCGCCGCTGCGCTCACGCGGAGCACTGCTCACGATCACCCGGTTGTTGGGCGACTGGAACAGCCCAAAGCCCAGCCCGCACAAGCCCATGCGCCAGGCGATGTCCCAGGCCGAGGCCGTGTCGCTCAACAGCGACAGCGAACCCAGGCCCGCCGCAAACAGCACCAGCCCCACACTGCTGATCTTCTCGGGGCGTAAACGGTCCGATAACCTGCCGGCCACCGGCGCCACCAGGGCCGTCATCAAGGGCCAGGGGGTCATCAAAAGCCCGGTCTGCACTGGGGAACGGCCCAAGGTCTGCTCAAAGTAGAAGGGCAGGGCCACCATCGCCATGGACTGGGCCGAGAAAGAGCAGATCGAGGTCACCAGCGACCAGGCAAACACCGGCATGCGCAGCAGATCCACCGGCAGCATGGGCACGGCCAGGCGGCGTTCGCGCGCCACAAACACCACGCCCACGCTCAGCCCGGCCACCAGCAGGGCCACGCCATGGGCCGCGCCGCCAAGCCGGCTGAACGCGTCCAGCCCCGAGATCACCAGCCCGAACGTCAGGGCATTCAGCACCGCGCTCAACACATCGAAGCGATGCCCCGATGCCGGCGTGAGCGGCAGGGTGCGCGCGGCCACCGCCAAGGCCAGCAGCCCGAGCGGCAGGTTCACCAGAAACAGCCACTGCCAATGGGCCAGCGCCAGGATCGCTGACGCAATACCCGGCCCCGCCACCGACGAGGCCGCCACCACCAGCGAGGTGTAGCCCACCCCCACGCCCAGTTGGTCGCGTGGAAAGATGAAGCGCACCAGCGCGATGTTCACACTCATGATGCCTGCCGCCCCCAGGCCCTGCAGCACGCGGGCCGCGGTCAGCACCTCCAGGCTCTGTGCCTGAGCACAGGCCAGCGAGGCCAGGGTGAACACCGCCAGCCCGGCCATGTACACACGCTTGTAGCCCAGGATGTCGCCCAGCGTGGCCAGGGGCAACAGCGATACCGTGATGGCCAGCTGGTAAGCGTTCACCACCCAGATCGACTGCGCCGCCGACACCTTCAGGTCAGCACCGATGGCAGGCAGCGCGACGTTGACGATGGCCCCGTCCAGCACCGAGATGCACATGGCCAGCGCAATGGCCGCAAAGGCCAGCATTCTTTGGGGGTGAGGTAAACCGTCGGTCATGGTGTGGGGGCGCAAAAAGGGCTTCATCCAGGCAGCCGCTGCTGGGGCACCGAATGCAAATCTTGGAGGTGGGCTGCGGGCCGTCAAAGCCGCGCCCCCAAGCTTACGCCCGCACCGCAAGGCTCACCCGTCTTGAATTGGCAACGCTGCGTTACCTCGCTGGCAGGCCAGCGACGCACCGATGAGGGCGCCAACCTCACCGGCTGCAGGGTGGCTCTGTAACAGCCAGTCACAGCCTGGTCACCGAGCCCCACCACACTGCCGAATTATTTGACGGAGTCGTCACCCATGAACACAGCCACCGCCACGGCCCATCCCGCCGAGCCGGCCCACACGGGCCCGACCAAGCCCCACCTGCATGCCAAGCCCGGGCCCGTCACCCTGATCGTGTTTGTCGGCCTGCTGGCTGCGGGCCTGTTCTTCACCGCCTACAGCCTGTTTGCCGACGTGAGCGAAGCCGGCGCCATGGCGCCCACCGTGCTGCCCTACCTGCTGCTGGGCGTGGCCTTGCTGATCGCGCTGGGCTTCGAGTTTGTGAACGGCTTTCATGACACGGCCAATGCCGTGGCCACGGTCATCTACACCCATTCGCTGCCACCCAATTTTGCGGTGGTCTGGTCGGGCCTGTTCAACTTCCTGGGCGTGCTGACCTCCAGCGGCGCGGTGGCCTTCGGCATCATCTCGCTGCTGCCGGTCGAGCTGATCCTGCAAGTCGGCTCCAGCGCCGGCTTTGCCATGGTCTTTGCGCTGCTGATCGCGGCCATCCTCTGGAACCTGGGCACCTGGTGGCTGGGCCTGCCGGCCTCGTCCTCGCACACCCTGATCGGCTCGATCATCGGCGTGGGCGTGGCCAATGCCCTGATGCATGGCCGCGACGGCACCAGCGGTGTGGACTGGGCCCAGGCCACCAAGGTGGGCTACTCGCTGCTGCTGTCACCCCTGGTGGGCTTTGGCTGCGCCGCCCTGCTGCTGCTGGCCCTGCGCGCCTTCGTCAAGAACCGCGCCCTGTACGACGAACCCAAGGGCCACAAGCCGCCCCCGTTCTGGATCCGCGCCCTGCTGGTGCTGACCTGCACCGGCGTGTCGTTTGCCCACGGCTCCAACGACGGCCAAAAAGGCATGGGCCTGATCATGCTGATCCTGGTGGGCACCGTGCCCATGGCCTACGCCCTGAACCGCGCCATGCCGGTCGACAACGTGACCCAGTTCGTGGCCGTGGCCCACGTCACGCAAGAGTCGCTGCTCAAGGGCCAACCGGCCATGCCTGTCGCCCAGGCCCGCGAAGCCCTGTCCACCTACGTGCGCACCAAGGCCCTCGGCACCGACACCCTGCCCGCCATCGGCGCGCTGACGGCCTCGGTGGGTGAGCAGGTCAAGTCGCACGGCTCGCTGGCCAAGGTGCCGATGGAGCAGGTCTCCAACGTGCGCAACGACATGTACCTGCTGTCCGAGGCGCTGCGCTTTGTCGAGAAAGACCCCGGCGCCCGCCTGGACGACGACACCCGCGCCAGCGTGGGCGTGTTCAAGAAGGAAATCGACCAGGCCACCAAGTTCATCCCGCTGTGGGTGAAGGTGGCCGTGGCCATCGCGCTGGGCCTGGGCACCATGGTGGGCTGGAAGCGCATCGTGGTCACCGTGGGCGAGAAGATCGGCAAAACCCACCTCACCTACGCCCAGGGCGCCTCGGCCGAAGTGGTGGCCATGCTCACCATCGGCGCGGCCGACCTGTACGGCCTGCCCGTCTCCACCACCCATGTGCTCTCCTCCGGCGTGGCCGGCACCATGGCCGCCAGCCGCTCGGGCCTGCAGATGGCCACCCTGCGCAACCTGGCCATGGCCTGGGTGCTCACCCTGCCTGCGGCCATGCTGCTGTCGGGTTCGCTGTACTGGGTGTTCACGCACGTGTTCTGAGCGGGGCGGCGGTACAGGACAGGGCCTGATCCCTAGGCAAGGATTCACGCCTTCGCTGATCCCACCAGGGCCAGCCTTGCCGCGGCTGTGCCCCTGGTCAGCCCGGCGGCACAATCAAGCCCTCACTCCTTCAGCTTCACACCGCCATGCACGCAACGTTCTGGCACCAGAAATGGGCCCAAAAAGAGATCGGCTTCCACCAAAGTGCGGTGCACCCGCTGCTGGCCACGCACTGGCCCTGGCTGCAACGCGAGTTGAAGCTCGCAGCATACAGCCGGGTGCTGGTGCCCTTGTGCGGCAAGACGCTGGACATCCACTGGCTGCTGGCCCGGGGCCACCGGGTGGTGGGGGTGGAGCTGAGCGAACAGGCGGTGGTCGAGCTGTTCGAGGAACTCGGACAGCGCCCCACCATCAGCCCTGAAGGGGCGCTGCAGCGCTACAGCGCGCCGGGGCTGGACGTTTTTGTGGGCGACTTCTTTGCGCTCACGCGCGAGCAACTCGGCCCGGTGGACGCGGTGTACGACCGCGCCGCCCTGGTGGCCCTGCCCGAGGCCATGCGGCGCGACTACGCGGCGCAGCTGCTGGCCTTGTCTGCGGCGGCACCGCAGTTGCTGATCTGTTTCGAGTATGAGCAAAGTCTGCTGCCCGGACCGCCTTTCGCCGTCAACGAGACCGAGCTGCACCAGCATTACGGCGCCGCCCTGAACCTGGCCTTGCTGCAGCGGGCCGAGGTGCCCGGCGGCCTCAAGGGCCGGGTGCCGGCCGCCGATGTGGCCTGGTGGCTGACCCGGCGCTGAACTCACAAACCCATCGAGGCCCGCTGCCCCATGGCCGCACGCCAGCGCAGCACATGCGGGTGCTGCTCGCCGGGCTTTTGCTTGATGACGCGCGCAAAATCGACCGCCACCACGGCAGTGACGTCGGCCAGGCTGAAGCGATCGGTGGCGATGAACTCGCGGCCTTCCAGGCGCTGGTTCAAGTCGGTCAGGAACTGCTGCAGTCGGGCGATGCCGCGCTCGGCCAGGGCCGGTATCTGGGGGTAGTTGACAGGGCCGGGCAGGGCGCGGTTGGCCATGGCCGGTGAGCTGTTGCGCAGCGCCTCGGCAATCGCCAGCAAGCCCTCGAATTCGGCCCGCCAATGCCAGTGCGCCACCTCAGCCTTTTCAAGCGGCGTGATGCCCAGCAACGGGGGCTCGGGGTAGCGCGCCTCCAGGTAGGCGGCAATGGCGGCGTTGTCGGTCAGCACAGGGCCTTCCTCGGTCACCAAGGCGGGCACGGTGCATTGCGGGTTGACGCGCCGGAACGCGTCACTGAAGTGCTCGCCCTGGCGCAGGTCAATCTGCACCGTCTCATGGGGCACCCCTTTCTCGGCCAGCAGGATGCGGGCCCTGCGCGGGCTGGGGGCGGTGGAACAGTCGTACAGGGTGACAGTCATGGAGCGGCCTCAGGCGGGGGGATTGAGCTTGTCTTCGGTGCGGGTGTCGAAGTCGCTGGCGTCATGGCGCTCGCGCAGCTGGGCCTCGGGCTGGCCCACCGTGCGGTTGACGATGCGGCCCCGCTTCACGGCCGGGCGCTGGGCGATCAGATCGGCCCAGCGGATCACATCGGTGTACTCGTGCACCTGCAAGAACTCGCCGGCGCCATAGGTCTGGCCTTTGACCAGGGCCCCGTACCAGGGCCAGATGGCCATGTCGGCGATGGTGTAGTCGTCGCCGATCAGGTAGGTGTGCGTGGCCAGGTGGCGGTTCAGCACATCGAGCTGCCGCTTCACCTCCATGGCGTAGCGGTCGATCGCGTACTCGATCTTGATCGGCGCATAGGCATAGAAATGGCCAAAACCGCCCCCCAGAAAAGGCGCACTGCCCATCTGCCAGAACAGCCACGACAGGCATTCGGCGCGGCGTGCCGGCTCGCTGACCGGGGGCAGGAAGGCGCCAAATTTCTCGGCCAGGTACATGAGGATGGCGCCCGACTCGAACACCCGGATCGGCTCTGGCCCGCTGCGGTCCATCAGCGCCGGGATCTTGCTGTTGGGGTTCACCTCGACAAAGCCACTGCCGAACTGCGCGCCCTCCTGGATCGGAATCAGCCAGGCGTCGTACTCGGCCCCGGCATGCCCCAGGGCCAGCAACTCCTCCAGCAGCACCGTCACCTTCTGGCCATTGGGCGTGCCCTGCGAGTAAAGCTGCAGCGGGTGGCGCCCCACCGGCAGGGCTTTTTCATGGGTGGGCCCGGCAATGGGGCGGTTGATGTTGGCAAAACGCCCGCCATTGGCGGTGTTCCAGGTCCAGATGGCCGGGGGGGTGTAAGCGGAAGAATCCGTCATGCCTGTCGCTCCATAGAAAGAGACGCGCACCGCCCAAGGGTGCGCCAGAATGGGTTGGCGGCAGTTTACGGCGATGCCGGATTTGTTGCAGATCACGGAATCGCCTGCGCGACCGCACCCACAAGCCAGCTTTGGCATGAAGATTGCCAAGGCCTAAGGAACGCATGGACACCCAACTCACCAATCAGACCTTCAAGTCACCAGCAGGCAACAATTGGCTGTCACAAAATCACCCAGGCATCGAACGCCCCCTGCCGCCGAACCTGGCCTTCACCCTCCACACGCTTTCGCCTCGATGACCCAGCCCACCCCACGCGCCAGCGGCGTCCTGCTGCACCTGAGCTCGCTGCCCGGCCCGCACGGCAGCGGCGACCTGGGCACCGATGCCCGCCATTTCATCGACTGGCTGCAGGCGGCCGGGCAGGGCTGGTGGCAGTTTTTGCCGCTCAATGGCGTAGGCCTGGGGCACTCGCCCTACATGAGCCCCTCGGCCTTTGCGGGCAATGTGCTGCTGATCGACCTGGCCGAGCTGCAGCAGCGCGGCTGGCTGCCACCCGAGGCCTTGGCCCACCCACCGGCAGGCGACGGTCGCTGGGTGGACTACGAGGCGGTGATCCCCTGGCGCTTGGCCGCCCTGGCCCAGGCCCATGCCGGCTTTCAGGCGCAGGCCGATGCGGCCGAGCAGGCCGCACTGGCCGGTTTCTGCGCCCAACACGCCCCCTGGCTGGCCAACTACACCCTGTTCATGGCACTGTCCGAGCGCCAGCCCGGCCGCGACTGGATGGACTGGCCCGCGCCGCTGGCCCGGCGCGAAGGCGCTGCCCTGGCGCAGGCACGGGCTGAGCTGGCGCCGCGCATCGCCTTCTGGGGCTTTTGCCAATGGACCTTCTTTCGCCAGTGGCAGGCCCTGCGCGAGTACGCCCACCAGCGCGGTGTGAAGCTGCTGGGCGATGTGCCCATCTTCATTGCGCAGCACAGCGCCGAGGTGTGGGCCCGGCCCGATCTGTTCGAGCTGCGCTCCGATGGCCGCCCCGAGGTGGTCGCCGGGGTGCCACCCGATGGCTTCAGTGCCGAAGGTCAGCGCTGGGGCAACCCGCTGTACCGCTGGAGTACCCACGCCGCCGAGGGCTACGCCTGGTGGACGGCACGCATGCGCCTGACCCTGAGCCTGGTCGATCAAGTGCGCATCGACCATTTCCGCGGCTTCGAGAGCTACTGGGAGATCCCCGCGAGCGAACCCACCGCCATTCACGGTCGCTGGGTGCCAGGCCCCGGTGCCGGCCTGTTCGAGGCCATGAGCGCGACGCTGGGCCCACTGCCGGTGATCGCCGAAGACCTGGGGGTGATCACCCCCGAAGTGACGGCCCTGCGCCGCCAACTGGGCCTTCCCGGCATGCGCGTGCTGCAGTTTGCCTGGGGCGAAGACCAGGAAGAGGCGCACCACCAGCCCCACCGCTTCGAGCCCGACACCGTGGCCTACCCCGGCACCCACGACAACGACACCTCGCTGGGCTGGTGGGCCAGCGCACCCGAGCCCATCCGCCGCCACGTGCGCGACTACCTGGCCTGCGACGGCAGCGATGTGGGCTGGAGCTTCATCCGCGCGGCCTGGGCCAGCGTGGCCGGCCTGGCCATCTGCCCGCTGCAGGATGTGCTGCGCCTGGACGGCAGCCACCGCATGAACCAGCCGGGCACCCCCCAGGGCAACTGGGCCTGGCGCTTGCGCTGGAGCGATGTGCAGCCCGAACACGCCACGCTGCTGCGCCGGCTGACGCAGCTCTACGAACGCCTGCCGCCCGCCTGAGCCCAGCCCCTTCCAGCCCTTTTTCTGCCCCCTGACGAGACAAGCCGACATGCTGAACCAAGAAGAACTGGCGCAACTGATGGAGGCCCGCCACCCCGACGCCTTCGGCGCGCTGGGCCTGCGCCAGCGCGGCGCCCACTGGTGGCTGCACACCCTGCAGCCGGGGGCCGAGGCCGTCACCCTGATGAACCACCCCGAAGGGCAGGCCATTCAGGCCCTGCAACGCCTGGGCGACAGCGCGGTCTGGGCCGCCGACCTGGGCCCCGCAGGCCCTGACAACCCGCCGCCCGACTACCGGCTGCAGGTACGCTGGCCCGGGCAGGGGGACGCCGCACCGGTCGAACAGCTGCTGGATGACCCCTACCGCTTTGGCCTGCTGCTGGGCGAACTCGATCTGTGGCTGCTGGCCGAGGGCCGCCACCTGCGCCCCTGGGAATGCCTGGGTGCCCACCCGGTCACGCTGGAGGGCGTGGCCGGCACACGCTTCACCGTGTGGGCGCCGAATGCGCGCTGTGTTTCGGTGGTGGGCGATTTCAACCACTGGGATGGCCGCCGCCACCCCATGCGCCTGCGCCGCGAAGCCGGCATCTGGGAGCTGTTCCTGCCCGCTGTCGGCCCCGGTGCGCTTTACAAGTTCGAGGTGTTGGGGGCCGACGGCAGTCGGCTGCAGAAGGCTGACCCGTTTGCCCTGCGGGCCGAGCTGCGCCCCGCCACCGCCAGCGTGGTGCAGGGCCTGCCCGCCCACCGGCCCATGGCCCCCGAGCGGGCCCGGGCCAACCAGTTCGACCAGCCCATCAGCATCTACGAGGTGCACCTGGGCTCGTGGCGCAAGAAAGACGGCTGGCGCTGGCTCAATTACCGCGAGCTGGCCGACACCCTGGTGCCCTACGCCCGCGACCTGGGCTTCACTCACCTGGAGCTGCTGCCGGTGAGCGAGCACCCTTTTGATGGCTCCTGGGGTTACCAGCCCATCGGGCTGTTCGCGCCCACCTCGCGCTTCGGCAGCCCCGAAGACTTTCAATACTTCGTCGATGCCGCCCACGCCGCCGGCCTGGGCGTGATCCTCGACTGGGTGCCGGCGCACTTCCCGTCGGATGCGCATGGCCTGGCCCGCTTCGACGGCACCCACCTGTACGAGTACGCCGATCCGCGCGAAGGCTTTCACCAGGACTGGAACACCCTGATCTACAACTTTGGTCGCCTGGAAGTGCGCAACTTTCTGGTGGGCAATGCGCTGTACTGGCTGGAGCGCTTCGGCATCGACGGGCTGCGCGTGGACGCGGTGGCCTCGATGCTGTACCGCGACTACAGCCGTCAGCCCGGCCAGTGGCTGCCCAACCGCCATGGCGGGCGGGAGAACCTCGAAGCCATCGAGTTCTTGCGCTGGATGAACCACACCGTGGGCGTGCAGCGCCCCGGCGCCATCACCCTGGCCGAAGAATCGACCGCCTTCCCCGGTGTCAGCCGCCCGCCCAGCGCCGATCTGCAAGGCGGCGGCCTGGGCTTTCACTACAAGTGGAACATGGGCTGGATGCACGACACCCTGCATTACCTGCAACACAACCCGGTACACCGCCGGCACCACCAGGGCCAGATCACCTTCAGCATGGTCTACGCCTTCGACGAAAACTTTGTGCTGCCCCTGTCACACGACGAGGTGGTGCACGGCAAGGGCTCGCTGCTGGCCAAGATGCCGGGCGACCGCTGGCAGCAACTGGCCAATCTGCGAGCCCTCTATGGCTACATGTGGACCCACCCGGGCAAGAAGCTGCTGTTCATGGGTTGCGAATTCGCCCAGGGCCACGAATGGCAGCACGAGCAAAGCCTGGACTGGAGCCTGCTGGAACAGCCCGGGCACGCCGGCATGCAGCGCCTGGTGCGCGACCTCAACCTGAGCTACCGCGCCCACCCCGAACTGCACGAACTCGACCATGATCCGGCGGGCTTCGAGTGGCTCTCGCACGACGACGCCAGCCAGTCGGTGATCGCCTACGTGCGCCGCTCGCGCAGTGGTGCCCCCGTGGTGGTGGTGTGCAACTTCACGCCGGTGCCACGCCCGGCTTACCGCATCGGTCTACCGCAGGCCGGGGCCTGGCGCGCGCTGATCAACACCGATCAAGGGGTGTACGGCGGCAGCGACCATCCGCTGCAGCCCGGCCCGGTCGAGGCCGTGCCCATGCACCAACGGGCCCAGTCGATCACCCTGAACCTGCCCCCGCTGGCCTGCATCGTGCTAGCGCCGAGCGCATGAACTTCGCGCCGCTGCCCCCCCACCTTGCCCCGGCAGAACTGGGCGCCAGCCTGGTGCCCGGTGGGGTGCACTTTGCCCTGACGGCCCCCGAGGCCAGCGCCGTCGAGTTGTGCCTGTACGACCCCGAGGGCCGGCACGAAACGGCCCGTCTGGCCCTGAGCCCCGACACCCGCGACGCCACCGGCGGCGTGTGGCACGCCCTGCTGCCCTGCAGCGCTCCAGAAGCCACCGGCCTGATCTATGGCTGGCGCGTGCACGGCCCCTGGGCACCCGAGCAAGGCCTGCGCTTCAACCCGGCCAAACTGCTGCTCGACCCCTGGGCGCGCGAGGTGCTGGGCCGCTACGACGGCAGTGCACTGCACCAGGGCGACGAGCGCGTGGAGGGCATGCCCACCGGCCGCCCTTGCCCGCTGGACAATGGCGCCACCGCGCTCAAGGCCCGCGTGGTGGCCGACCTGCCGCCGCTGCAGCAGCCGCGCCCCCAGATCGACCCGGCCCAACGTGTCCTCTACGAGTTGCATGTGAAGGGCTTCAGCGCCCTCAACCCGGCCTTGCCACCCGCCCTGCGTGGCACCTATGCGGGCCTGGCCCACCCGGCCAGCATCGCCCACCTGCAGGCCCTGGGCATCACCACCGTGAGCCTGATGCCGGTGGCCTTCAGGGCCGATGAGGCGCGCCTGCAGGCCCTGGGGCTGAGCAACCACTGGGGCTACAGCACGGTGGGCTGGAGCGCCCCCGAAACCCGCTACTGGAGCGGCCGCCCCGGCAGCAGCCCGCGCACCGAGTTCCGCGCCATGGTCGAAGCCCTGCACGCAGCGGGCCTGGAGGTGGTGCTGGACGTGGTCTACAACCACAGCGCCGAAACCGACGAACTCGGCCCCACGCTCTCGCTGCGCGGCATCGCCAACCGGCATTACTACCAACTCGACCCCGCCAATCCGGCCCGCTACGTCAACTGGACCGGCTGCGGCAACTGCCTGGACCTGAACCAGCCGCTGGCCCTGCGCCTGGTGATGGACAGCCTGCGCCGCTGGGTAGGCGAGTTCGGGGTTGACGGATTCCGATTCGACCTGGCCCCGGTGCTGGCGCGCGAACCCATCGGGCAGCAAGGCCGCTTCAACCCGCAGGCCCCGCTGTTGTCCGCCATCGCCCAAGACCCGCTGTTGCGCCAACGCCTGATGATTGCCGAGCCCTGGGACATCGGCCCCGGCGGGTACCAGCTGGGGGGCTTCCCCAGCGGCTGGCTGGAGTGGAACGACCGCTTCCGCGATGAGATGCGCGCCCAGTGGCTGCTGCACACCGGCACGCGCGGCGCGCTGGCGCACCGGCTGGCCGGCTCCAGCGCCGAGTTCGGCCAGCGGCCGGCGCACAGCAGCGTCCACTTCATCACCGCGCACGACGGCTTCACCCTGCGCGACCTGGTCAGCTACCAGCACAAGCACAACCAGGCCAATGGCGAAGACAACCGCGACGGCCACAGCCACAACCTCAGCACCAACAACGGGGTGGAAGGCGACACCGATCAGCCCGAGGTACTGCAACGGCGCGCCTTGCAGCGTCGCAGCCTGCTGGCCCTGCTGGGCCTGTCGCTGGGCACCCCCATGCTGCTGGCCGGCGACGAACTGGGTCACAGCCAGCAGGGCAACAACAACGCCTACTGCCAAGACAACCCCATGTCGTGGATTGACTGGCAGCAGGCCGACACCAGCCTGTGCCGCTTTGTGCAGCAACTGCTGGCCTTGCGCCGTCAGCTGGGGCCGCTGCAAGCGGTCGGCTGGTGGCGCCACGATGGGCAGGGCCCCGGCCCCCAGGCCCGGTGGTTCAGCCCCGCGGGCCAGCCCCTGGGCGATGCCGACTGGGCCCAGCCCGGCGGCGCGAGCCTGATGCTTCTGCTGCAGCCGCCACGCGACCGTGCACCGCGCGCCACAGCGGTCTTGATGCTGCTCAACCCCGGGCCGCAGGCGCTGGATTTCTGCCTGCCCGGCGCCGCGCCCTGGCGGCTCGCGCTCGATACTGAGACCGACCGCCTCAACGCCGCCGGCACCCCGGTGCCAAGCCCGTACTCGCTGGCCGCAGGCAGCCTCGCGCTGCTGCTGGCCGACCCATCTTGATGCCCACGTTTTCAGGAGACCCCGTCGCCATGCCCCCGTTGACCACCCAGCCCACCCAACCCTACCCAGGCCAGCGCCCCGGCACTTCGGGCCTGCGCAAGAAGGTCAGCGTGTTCCAGCAAGCCCGCTACCTGGACAACTTCGTGCAGGCCCTGTTTGACGTGCTGCCCGATGCCAGCGGCCAGACCCTGGTCGTGGGCGGTGACGGACGCTTCCACAACCGGGTGGCGATCCAGACCATTCTGCGCATGGCGGCAGCCAAGGGCTACGCTCGTGTGCTGGTGGGGCAGGGCGGCATCCTGTCCACCCCGGCGGTCAGCGCCGTGATCCGCCACCACGGGGCCAGCGGCGGCATCGTGCTGTCGGCCAGCCACAACCCGGGCGGGCCCGACGGCGACTTCGGCATCAAGTACAACATCGGCAACGGCGGCCCGGCCCCCGAGAGCGTGACCGAAGCCATCTACCGCCGCAGCCTGGAAGTGAGCACCCTGCACAGCCTGGACAGCCCCGACCTGCCGCTGGACACCTTGGGCAGCCACACCCTGCACCACACCGTGGTCGAGGTGATCGACCCGGTGGCCACCTACGCCGACCTGATGCGAGAGCTGTTCGACTTCGACGCCATCCGGGCCCTGTTCGCCTCGGGCTTCAGGCTGCGCTACGACGCCATGAACGCCGTCGGCGGCCCCTACGCCCGGGCGCTGCTCGAAGGCGAGCTGGGCGCGCCTGCAGGCACGGTGGTCAACGCCGTTCCCCTGGAGGACTTTGGCGGCCTTCACCCCGACCCCAACCCGGTCAACGCCACCGACCTGGTGCAGCACATGGCCCAGCCCGATGCGCCCGACATGGGCGCAGCCTCGGACGGCGACGCTGACCGCAACATGATCCTGGGGCGGGACTTCGCGGTCTCGCCCTCGGACAGCCTGGCCGTGCTGGCCGCCCATGCCACCCGCGTGCCGGGCTATGCCCGCGGGCTGCAGGGCGTGGCACGCTCCATGCCCACCTCGACCGCCGTCGACCGGGTGGCGCGCCGCCTCGGCATCCCGTGCTTCGAGACCCCCACCGGCTGGAAATTTTTCGGCAACCTGCTGGACGCCGGCCGGGCCACCCTGTGTGGCGAAGAAAGCTATGGCACCGGCTCGGACCACGTGCGCGAAAAAGACGGCCTGTGGGCCGTGCTGTTCTGGCTCAACCTGATCGCTGCCACCGGCCAGACCGTGCCCGAGCTGGTTCAGGCCCTGTGGCGCACCGACGGCCGCTGCTTCTACTCGCGCCACGACTACGAGGGCATTGCCAGCGAGCGCGCCGACGCCCTGATGCAGGGCCTGCGCGAGCAGCTGCCCACCCTGCCGGGCCGCAGCGTGGCCGGCTTTGCCACGCCACTGACCATCGCACTGGCCGACGACTTCGCCTACACCGACCCGGTCGACGGCAGCATCAGCCAGCGCCAGGGCGTGCGCATCGTGCTCAGCGATGGCTCGCGCCTGGTGTTCCGACTCTCGGGCACTGGCACCGAAGGGGCCACCCTGCGCCTGTACCTGGAGCGGCACGAGGCCGATCCGGCCCGCCACGGACTGGACGCCCAGCAGGCCCTGGCCCCTCTGATCGCCCTGGCCGAAGAACTGGCCCGGGTGCGCCACTTCACCGGCATGGAGCAGCCCACCGTGACCACCTGAAGGCCCTTGAAGCCGCCTGACCAAGACACACCGACAAAACAGCAAGGAGACCGAGATGAACGACACCCACAGCCAGCAGGCGGCCCTGATTGCCGACCGACTGCAACAACCCCACATGCTGGTGCGCCGCACGATTGCGCTGGTGCTGGCCGGCGGCCGTGGCTCACGCCTGAAGCAGCTGACCGACCGCCGTGCCAAGCCGGCGGTGTATTTCGGCGGCAAGTTCCGCATCATCGATTTCGCGCTGTCCAACTGCGTCAACTCGGGCATCCGCCGCATCGGGGTGATCACGCAGTACAAGTCGCACTCGCTGCTGCGCCACCTGCAGCGAGGCTGGAGCTTTCTGCGCGCCGAGCTCAACGAGATGGTCGATCTGCTGCCCGCCCAGCAGCGGGTGGATGAAGAGCACTGGTACCGCGGCACGGCCGACGCGATCTACCAGAACCTGGACATCATCCAGTCCAGCCGCCCCGAGTACGTGGTGGTGCTGGCTGGCGACCACGTCTACAAGATGGACTACTCGCTGATGCTCAAAGACCACGTGGACAGCGGCGCCGGCTGCACCGTGGGCTGCATCGAGGTGCCCCGCGCCGAGGCCAGTGCCTTTGGCGTGATGGCGGTGGATGCGCAACGGCGCATCACCGACTTCGTCGAGAAACCCGCCGACCCGCCCGCCATGCCCGGCAACGACCAGGTGTCGCTGGCCAGCATGGGCATCTACGTGTTCAACGCCCAATACCTGTACGACCTGCTCGAGGAAGACCTGGCCAACCCTGAGTCCAGCCACGACTTCGGCAAGGACGTGATCCCGCGTGTGGTGCGTGAGGGCCGCGCCCAGGCGCACCCGTTCTCACTGTCGTGCGTGTCGACCTCGCCCGAGGCCCAGCCCTACTGGCGCGACGTGGGCACCATCGATGCGTTCTGGGAGGCCAACCTTGACCTGGCCTCGGTCACCCCCGAGCTCGACATCTACGACACCGACTGGCCCATCTGGACCAGCCAGCGCCAGCTGCCACCGGCCAAGTTCGTGCAGGACGCCGAGGGGCGCCATGGCCAGACCATCAACACCATGGTGTCGGGTGGCTGCATCGTGTCGGGCTCGCACGTCAGCAACTCGGTGCTGTTCTCCAGCGTGCGGGTGCATTCGTTCTGCGAGATCGACCAGGCGGTGCTGCTGCCCAACATCACCGTGGGCCGAGGCTGCCGCATCCGCAAGGCCGTGATCGACCGGGGCTGTGTGCTGCCCGAGGGGCTGGTGATCGGCGAAGATCCGGTGCTGGACGCGCAGCGCTTCGAGCGCACGGACAATGGCGTGGTGCTGGTCACCCGCACCATGCTGGCGCGTCTGGCGGCCGAACCGGCGGCCACCGAGCCCAAGCCCTGAAACCCGACAATGCCCCCGAACGCCCGGAAGGACCCCACCATGCGCATCCTGCAAGTCAGTGCCGAACTGTTCCCCCTGCTCAAGACCGGGGGCCTGGCCGACATTGCCGGGGCCCTGCCCTCGGCCCTGGTGGCGGCCGGCGTCGAACCCCGGGCCTTGCTGCCGGGCTTTCCGGCCATCCGAGCCGGCCTCAGCGATGACACGTTGGTGGGCCACTTCGATGCCCCCTGGGGCGAGCGGCTCCACCTGCGCCGCGGCACCCTGGCCGCCGTGCCCACCCCGGCCGGGCCGCTGCAGGCCTATGTGCTGGACGCCCCCGGCCTGTTCGACCGCCCCGGCAACCCCTACGAAGACGCTGAGCGCCGGCCCTATGCCGACAACGCGCGCCGCTTCGGCGCCCTGGGCTGGGCTGCGGCCCACCTTGCACACGGCCTGGACCCGGCCTGGCGGCCCGAGCTGGTGCATGGCCACGATTGGCATGCCGGGCTCGCCGCCGCCTGCCTGCACACCTGGCCCGGCCGGCCGGTGCCCAGTGTGTACACCGTGCACAACCTGGCCTACCAGGGCGTGTTCGCGGCCCACCACCTGCAAGAGCTGGGCCTGCCGGCTCACTTCTTCAGGGTGGAAGGCCTGGAATTCCACGGCCAGATCTCGTTCATGAAAGCCGGTCTGCACTTTGCCGACCGCATCACCACCGTGAGCCCGAGCTACGCCCACGAGATCCAGCAGCCCGAGCAGGGCTGTGGGCTCGACGGCCTGCTGCGCCACCGGCGTGACGTGCTCAGCGGCATCCTCAATGCGGTCGACACCGCCGTCTGGAACCCCGCCACCGATTCGCTGATCGCCCAGCGATACACAGCCGACCAGGCCGACGGCAAGGCCGCGTGCAAAGCGGCGCTGCAGCACGAGATGAAGCTCGACCCCCACCCCGGGGCACCGCTGTTCGGCGTGGTCAGCCGGCTGACCGAGCAAAAAGGCCTGCACCTGGTGCTGGCCGGCGGCGACGACATCGTGGCCGCCGGTGGCCAGTTGCTGGTGCAGGGCACCGGCGACCCCGAGCTGCAACACGCCTTTGCCCTGCTGGCCCAGCGCCACCCCGGGCGCGTGGCGGTGCACCTGGGCTATGACGAGGCCCTGGCCCACCGGGTGTTTGCCGGCGCCGACGTGACCCTGGTACCTTCGCGCTTCGAACCCTGCGGCCTGACCCAGCTGTACGGCCTGCAGTACGGCAGCCTGCCCCTGGTGCGGGCCGTGGGCGGCCTGGCCGACACGGTGGTGGATGCCGACCTGGCCACCCTGGACGACGGCAGCGCCAACGGCTTTGTGTTCCACGATTTCTCCGAGGCCGCCTACCGCCACGCCCTGCGCCGCGCCTTTGCGCTGTACCGGCAACCCAAGGCCTGGGCCCAGGTGCGCCAGGCAGGCATGCGTCGTGCTTGCGGCTGGGACGAGTCGGCCCGGCACTATGTGGCGCTGTACCAGTCCCTGCTGAAGCCCTGAACCGGGGCGCACCCCCTTGCTGCACACGGCGGCCCGACCCACCCACGCCCCTTTCTGATAGCGAAAGACAGCCATGACCCACACCCCGTCCGTCTTCGACTACGACGCGCCGCAGCACGATGCGGCCTCGCTCAAACGTGCCATCGCCAACAAGCTGATGTTCACCGTCGGCAAGGACCCGGCCACGGCCCGCCCGGTGGACTGGCTCAACGCTGCGGCCTACACGGTGCGCGACCTGCTGGTCGAGCGCTGGATGACCACCACCCGCGCCAAGGCGGCCCAGGACGTGAAGAACGTCTATTACCTGTCGATGGAGTTCCTGATCGGCCGCACCTTCAGCAATGCACTGATCGCGCTGGAGATCGAGCAGCCGCTGCGCACCGCCCTGGCCGAGCTGGGCCTGGACATCGAAGCCATGGCCGAACTCGAACCCGATGCCGCCCTGGGCAACGGCGGCCTGGGCCGGCTGGCCGCCTGCTTCCTCGATTCGATGGCCACGCTGGGCGTGCCCGGCTATGGCTACGGCATCCGCTACGACTACGGCATGTTCCGCCAGACCATCGTCGACGGGCGCCAGGTCGAGGTACCCGACTACTGGCTGAACAACCTCAATCCCTGGGAGTTTCCGCGCCCCGAGGTGGTCTACCGGGTGCAGTTCGGCGGCCACGTACTGCGCCATGGTGACCGCTGCGAATGGGTCGACACCCAGGACGTGCGCGCCATGGCCTACGACACCATCATTCCGGGCTTTGGCACCCAGGCCACCAACACGCTGCGGCTGTGGTCGGCCAAGGCCACCGAAGAAATCGACCTGGGCGCCTTCAACCGGGGCAATTACTTCGAGGCAGTGGAGCGCAAGAACCACTCCGAGAACGTGTCGCGCGTGCTCTACCCCGACGACTCCACCCCTTCGGGCCGCGAGCTGCGCCTGCACCAGGAGTACTTCTTCTGCAGCGCCAGCGTGCAAGACCTGCTGCGCCGCTACCTGGCGCGTCACGACACCTTCGACCAGCTCAAGGACAAGGTCAGCATCCACCTCAACGACACCCACCCGGTGCTGGCGGTGCCCGAGCTGATGCGCCTGCTGCTGGACGTGCACCACGTGCCGTTTGCCGACGCCTGGCGCATCTGCCAGGGGGTGTTCTCGTACACCAACCACACCCTGATGCACGAGGCCCTGGAGACCTGGCCGGTGGAGATGCTGGGCCGCGTCCTGCCACGCCACCTGCAGATCATCTTTGACATCAATGCCTACTTCCTGGGCCAGTTGGCGCAGCGCCACGGCGGCGACACCGACCTGATGCGGCGCGTGTCACTGATCGACGAAGGCGGCGAACGCCGCGTGCGCATGGCCTACCTGGCGGTGATGGCCAGCCACTCGGTCAATGGCGTGTCGGCCCTGCACTCCGAGCTGATGACGCAGTCGATCTTTGCCGACTTCGCCCGCCTGTGGCCGGAGCGCTTCAACAACAAGACCAATGGCATCACCCAGCGCCGGTGGCTGGCCCAGGCCAACCCGGCCCTGGCCAGCGTGCTGGACGGCGCCGTGGGCCCGGGCTGGCGGCGCGACCTGAACCTGCTGGGCCAGCTCAAAGACCGGCTGGACGACCCCATCCTGCTGCAGTCCTTCCGCAACGCCAAGCAGCACAACAAGCAGCGCTTTGCCACCTGGGTGCAGCAGCACATGGGCCTGGCCCTGCCGGCCGATGCACTGTACGACGTGCAGATCAAGCGCATTCACGAATACAAGCGCCAACTGCTCAACGTGTTGCACGTGGTCACGCGCTACCTGCGCATCATCGAGCAGCCCGGCTCCGTCAAAGTGCCCCGGGTGGTGGTGTTCGCGGGCAAGGCCGCCTCGGCCTACCACATGGCCAAGCTGATCATCCAGCTGATCAACGACGTGGCGCGCACCGTCAACAACGACCCGGCCGTGGGCGATCTGCTCAAGGTGGTGTTCGTGCCCAACTACAGCGTGAGCCTGGCCGAGCTGATCATCCCGGCGGCCGACCTGTCGGAGCAGATCTCCACCGCCGGCACCGAGGCCTCGGGCACGGGCAACATGAAGCTGTCGCTCAACGGCGCACTCACCATCGGCACGCTCGACGGCGCCAACGTGGAGATCCGCGAGGCGGTGGGGCCGGAGAACATCTTCATCTTCGGCAACACCACACCCGAGGTGGCCGCCCTGCGCAGCCAGGGCTACCAGCCGCGCCAGGTGCTGGCCGGCAAGTCCGAGCTGCAGCGGGTGCTGGAGGCCATCCGCGACGGCCGCTTCAGCCCCGAAGAGCCGCACCGCTACCAGGCCATCTACGACGTGCTGGTGAACTGGGGCGACCACTACATGCTGCTGGCCGACTACGCCTCGTACGTGGCCACGCAGGAGAAGGTCGACGCCCTGTACCAGAAACCCGAAGCCTGGAACCGCATGGCGCTGCGCAACGTGGCCGGCATGGGACCGTTCTCGTCGGACCGCACGATTGCCGAGTACGCCGAGAAAATCTGGCGGACAACTTCCGTCAAGCTGGCGGACTGATCAGGGCTGCAAGCCCTGCAACAGCTCCAGCGTGGGGTAGCCGTCGGGCACCCGACCCGCGCTGCGCTGGTAGCGGCGCACGGCGTCGCGCGTGGCCGGCCCCATCAGGCCGTCGGGGGTGCCGCTGTCAAAGCCGCGCTCGTTGAGGGCGGTTTGCAGGGCGCGGGTCTGGCTGCGGCTGAGCGGCTGCAGATCGCGGGGCCAGGCGGCCTGCACCGCCGGGCCCCCATCGAGTTGCTGGGCCAGCAGGGCCACGCCCAAGGCGTAGCTGGTGGCGTTGTTGTAACGCAGGATCACCTTGAAGTTGGGCCCGATCAGAAAGGCCGGGCCACGCGCGCCTGCGGGCAGAAAGACCGCCGCCTGGGCCAACACGGGCAAGGGTGCGCCACCCGGGCCGCGCAGGCCCTCGGTGGCCCATTGATCGCTGCTCTGCTTGAACTCACCATCGGCTCGGGCCAGGTCGAAACCGGGCGGCAACACCACCTCGCCGCCCCAGGGCTGCCCGGGCTGCCAGCCCGAATGAGCCACAAAATTAGCGGTGGAGGCCATCACGTCGGCCATGCTGCCCCAGATGTCGCGGCGACCGTCACCGTCGGCATCAACGGCATAAGCCAGAAAAATCGAAGGCATGAACTGCGTCTGGCCCATGGCCCCGGCCCAGGAGCCGATCATGTGAGCACGGTCGATGTCGCCGTTTTGCAGGATCTTCAGCGCGGCCAGCAACTCACCCCGGGCCCAGGCCTCGCGCCGGCCCTCGTAGCCCAGCGTGGCCAGGGCATCGATCACCGAGGTGTTGCCGTAGTTGCGCCCGAAGTCGCTCTCCATGCCCCAGAAGCCCGCCAGGATGCTGGCCGGCACGCCGTAACGCGCTGCCGCCGCATCGGCCTCGGCCCGCACCTGCTGCAGCTTTTTCTGCCCATTGGTCACACGCTGCGGGGTGACGGCGCGGTCCAGGTAGTCCCACACCGGGCGGTTGAACTCGGGCTGGGCCCGGTCCAGTTCGATCAACTGGGGCAGAAACTGCACCTCGTCGAAGGCCGCATGCAGCGTGGCCTCGCTGATGCCGGCGCGCCGCGCCGAGGCCTTGAAGCCCTCCACCCAACGGGCAAAGCCCGCCTCGGGGTTGGCAGCGCCGGGACCCGGAGCAGGCGGAGCCGCCACCTGAGGCGCAGCCGAGTTGGCCGTGACCGGAGCGGCCGAGGTCGGCGCGGATTCGGGCGGGCGGCTGGCACAGGCGGCCAACAACAGGGTTGCGCCCAGGCTCAGCATCCACAAGGGGCGGGGCGGGGCGGGGCGCGACGAAAAGGGGGTGGCATGCAACATGGGGAGATTTTCACCCTCAATCAAGCCACCACAGAAAACGGTACAACCATGACCCTGGTCACTCCAGGCGACTCAATGGCTCCCCAGGTACAGCTGCGCCATGCGCTCATCGCCCAGCAGCTCATGGGCCGGGCCGGCCAGCACGCAGCGGCCCTGGTCCAGGATGTAGCCCTGCTGGCTGATCTTCAGCGCCTGGCGGGCGCGCTGCTCGACCATCAGCACGGCCACGCCGGCCGCAGGCAGCGCCTTCACCATGTCGAAGACCTTGCCCACCAGCGAGGGCGCGAGGGCGGCCGTGGGCTCATCCAGCACCATGATGCGCGGCGAGGGCATCAGGGCGCGTGCGAAAGCCAGTTGCTGGCGCTCGCCGCCGGACAGGTTGCTGGCAGGTTGGCCCAGGCGTTCGACCAGGGCCGGGAAATCGGCCAGCACCTCGTCCATGCGGCGCTTGAGGTCGGGCACACCACGCACCACCTGCAGGTTCTCGCGCACGGTGAGCGAGGCGAACACATTGGCCACCTGGGGCACGTAGGCCAGCCCCGCATCAAAGCGGTCTTCGGCGCCCAGCCGCGTGATGGAGCGTCCGTCCAGCACGATCTCGCCCTGCACACGTGGCAGCAGGCCCAGCAAGGCCTTCACCAGGGTCGACTTGCCAGCGCCATTGGTGCCGGCGATGGTGACGATCTGACCCGGCGCCACATTCAGATCGATGCCCTGAATGATGTCCACCTCGGAATAGCCGCCGCGCAACGCACGGATCTCAAGCAAAGAGCCACTCATACCACGCCTCCCATGTAGGCTTCCTGGACGCGGGGATCATCGAGCACGGTGTGCGGATCGCCCTCGGCCAGGATGCGGCCTCGGTCCATCACGATCATGCGCTGCGACAGCGCCTTGAGCGCCTGCAGGTGGTGTTCGATGACGATGAAGGCAATGCCTCGGGCATGGAGTTCGCGCACACGCTCGCAGATCTCCTCGATCAGCACCGGGTTGACGCCGGCAAAGGGTTCGTCAAGCAGGATGCAGCGTGGATCGAGCATCAGCACGCGGCCCAACTCGACCAGCTTTTTCTGCCCGCCGGACAAGCCCCCCGCCAGCTTGTCGCGCACCCGGCTGAGGTTGAGGAACTGCAGGACGCCGTCGGCCTTGGCCACCAGCTGCTCCTCGTGCTCGCGCAGGCTGCGGGTGCGCACAAAGGCATTGAGCAGGCGCTCGCCCTGGGGGTTGGCGGCCGCGGCCAGCAGGTTCTGGTGCACGCTCAGGCTCTTGAACTCGCGCGGCACCTGAAAGGTCCGCACCAGGCCCAGATGGGCACGCCGGTAGGGCGGCAGCCGGGTGATGTCGTGGCCATCGAAATGGATGTGCCCGGCGTCCGCCGGCTGCTGGCCCGCGATGGCCGCGAACAGGGTGCTCTTGCCCGCCCCATTGGTGCCGGCAATGCCCAGGATCTCGCGCTCGGCCAGTTGCAGGGACACGCCATCGACGGCCTTGAAACCCCCGAATTGCCGGGTCACGTTGTCGACGCTCAGCATCATTGGCTTTTTCCTCCGCCCCACAAGCCATGGGGTCGATACAAGGTGATCAGGATCAGCGCCAGGCCCACTGCGGCCAGGCGCAGGCTGGCCATGCCCACTTCGGACACGCCGGGCACCCAGTCCTTGGCAAAGCGCGAGCCTTCAAGAAACACCATCAGCAGCAGCGAACCGAAGAGGGCGCCGCGCACCGAACCTGCACCGCCCATGATCAGGCCCATCCACACATAGAAGGTGATCAGCGGAATGAACTGCTCGGGCGTGATGAAGGTGATGAAGTGCGCATAGAACGCCCCCGCCAAGCCCGCCAGCGACGCCCCCAGCATGAACACCTGCACCTTGAAGCGCGCCGGGTCCTTGCCCAGGGCCGACAAGGCGGCCTCGTCATCGCCGATGGCCTTGAGCAAGCGCCCGAAGGGGCTGCCGGTGAGGCGCACCGTGCCCCAGGCCACCACGGCCACCGCGGTCAGCAGGACAGCGAAGATCGCGGCGTCCGACGCAGGGCCCCAACTGGCGAACAACTTGGGCAGACCGGGCAGGCCTTGCACCCCCTGGGTCAGCCAGCTTTCCTGCTGAAGGGTGATGCGCACGGCCTCGGAAAAGCCCAGCGTCACGATGGCCAGGTAATCGTCGCGCAAACGCAGCGACAACAGGCCGATGGGCAGCGCCAGCAGGCCAGCCAGCAAGGCTGCGGCCGCAAAGCTCAGCGGCAGGGGCACGCCCTGCAGCGACAGCAGGCCCGAGGTGTAGGCGCCGACGGCAAAAAAGGCCACGACGCCAAAGTTGACCAGGCCGGTCAGGCCGAACTGCAGGTTCAACCCCAAGGCCAGCAAGCCATAAATGAGGGCCACGATGCCGATGGCCAGAAGATAAGCGGTCATGGCGTCCTCACCTCACCAGCTGCACCCGGCCCATCAAGCCGGCCGGCCGCAGCAACAACACACCGGCCAGCACGGCAAAGGCCAGCACCAGCTTGTACGACGGGCCCAGCAAGGGCACCGCCAGCTCCTGCACCACCCCCAGCAGCAAGGCCCCCAAAACGGCACCCACCGGACTGCCGATGCCCCCCAGCACCATGGCGGCAAAGGCGGGGATCAGGCTTTCCCAGCCCATGTCGGGGGTGACCACGGCTTTCATGCCCAGCAGCACGCCCCCCACCGCGGACAGCGCCCCCACCAGCAACCACAGGCTGATCATCAAGCCCCCGGCCCGGATGCCGCTGGCCCGGGCCAGATCAGCGCTGTCGGCCACGGCGCGCAACTGGCGACCGAAACTGGTGCGGTAGATCAGCACGAACACCAGCGCGAGACAGGCCACCGCCAGCGCAGCGATCACCAGGTCGGTGGGCAGCAGGCGCACGCCACCGAAGTTCCAGGCCCGCACCAGGGGCAGGTCGAAGGTGCGCTGGTCGTGACCGGCAAAGAACGAGATCAGGCTGCGCAGCAAAAAGCCCAGCCCGATGGCCGCCAACATCGAGGCCACCATGGGGCGCCCAGCCAGTTGGCGGAAGATCAGCCGGTAAGCGGTGGCCGACACCGCGGCGGTGATCACCGCCCCCAGCAGGGCAGCCGCCCACAGCGGCCAGCCCAGCAGCCACTGCACGGCCACGGCGGCATAGGCACCGGTGGTGAGCAGGTCGCCGCTGGCCGCATTCGGAAAGCGGTTGACCCCCATCACCAGGGTCATGGCCAGGGCGGGCAAGGCCACCACCAGGCCTTCGATCAAGCCATTGATCAAGAGGTTTGCGAATTCGATCCAGGTCATCAAGTCATCTCATGGGTCATGCCCGTTGGGCCCCTCACCGGGGTGGGGCCACATGCCCTGCGGGCCGGCACCGGGTCAGGCGCCCGGCCGGCCCGCCGGCCCGTCACGCAGCGCTGATGGACACCACGTCGCGACGCACCAATTGGCCTTTTTCGATCACATACACACCGAAATCGGGGGTGGCGTCGCCGAACTTGTCGAAGTCGAGTTTGCTGGAGGCGCCTTCGTAGTTCACCTTGCCCTTCTTGGCCAGCAAGGCCTTGCCTTCGGCAAAGGTGCCCACGGCCGTGCCGGGGGTGTTGCTCACATCCCGGATGCGGGCATTGATCTGCTCGATGCTGGCCCCGGGACCCGCGGCCTCCATGGCCAGGGCCAGGCTGATCACCATGTCGTAAGCCATGGCGGCGTAGATGTTGGTCGAGGCGGGCTTGCCGCTGGCCTTCTGGAACAGGGCGTCGAAATGGGCATAGGCCGGGCTCTTCTCGTTCGAGACCGTGTCCACGGAGATGATGCCTTCGCACACCTCGGCGCCCAGGGCCTTCACCAGATCGGGGTTGGCAGCCCAGCCGGGGATGACCCATTTGTTGTCGGCACCGGCCTGGAACCATTCGCGCAGCAGGATGGTGGTGTCGGGCAGGTAAGAGCCGGTCACGATCACATCGGGCTTGGCCGCCAGGATCTTCTGCAGTTCACTGCGGTAGCTGGGGCGGTTGGGCTCGTAGGTGACATGCGCCACCACCTGGCCGCCGCGCTGCTTCCAGACTTTGGTGAAGCCCTCGGTATTGCCCAGGCCCGAGGCGTTGTTGAAGGCCATCGTCGCCGGGCGCTTGAAACCGCGCTTGGCGCAGATCTCTGCAAAGGCAGCGCCGAAGCGGTCGTTGGTGGCCTGAAAGCGCCACACCAGATCCTTGGTGTCGAGGTTGGAGATGGCCGGCGCACCCGAGACATTCATCTCGATCAGGCCCGCCGCCTCGGTCAAGGGCATCACCGCCAGGGTCACACCCGAGGCCCAGGTTCCCAGCACCGCTTGCACCTTGTTCACCTCGATCAGCTTCTTGGCAGCGAGCACCGCGGCATCGGGCTTGGTCTGGGTGTCTTCGGTGAACAGTTCGAGCTTGCGCCCGCCAGCCCCCCCGGCGGCATTGACCTCGTCCACCGCCAGGCGAATGGCCTGCTGCATGCCCGGGCCATAGGGGCTGCCCGCCCCGGTGATGGGCGTGAGCGAGCCGATGCGGAACGCCTCGCCCTGCTGGGCAAAGCTGAGGCGGGGCAGGCACGAGAGCGCAGCGGCCAGACCGGTGAGCTGGACAAGTTGACGACGTTGCATGAGGGTTCTCCAAGAAGGGAAGAGGGGGGCTGGAAATGCGGAAGCCTTGGGAGACTAGGAATGGGTCAGAGCGTGTTCTTGTGCATCTGCCCATCCTTGACGATGACGCGGATGCGTTCACCCTGGTTCAGCAGGCACGTGATGTCGGTCAGCGGATTGCCGTCCACCAGCAAGAGGTCGGCGATGGCCCCGACCGTGACCTCGCCCAATTGGCCGGTCTGGCCCAGGATCTCGGCCCCGATCAGGGTGGCCTGCTGCAGCACCGGGCCATTGCCCAGGATGTCGGCGCGCAGGCGCAGCTCGTCGGATTGCAGCGGGTGGGTCTCGCCCAGCAGATCGCTGCCCAGGCCCATCTTCACGCCGGCCCGCGCCAGGATCTCGATGGCCTGTCGGCCCTGGCCACGCACCGATTCGATCTTGGCGATCGAGGCCGCCGGCAGCCCGTAGCGCTCGCCCTCATTGGCCAGGCCTTCGTAGGTGATCAGGGTGGGCACCATGTAGGCGCCCTGTTCAGCCATCAGCTCGGCGGTGGGTGCGTCCACCAGGTTGCCATGCTCGATGGTGCGCACGCCGCAGCGCACGGCGCGGGCGATCGCGCGCGGGGTGTAGGCGTGGGCCATCACGTAGGTGTTGGCGTTGCCGGCTTCTTCGACGATGGCGCGCAGCTCGGCTTCGGAGTAGCCCAGGTTGCCGATCGGGTCATTGGGCGAGGCCACGCCGCCCGAGGCCATCACCTTGATCTGACTGGCCCCCTTGAGAATCTCTTCACGCACGGCCAGCCGGCAGGCGTCGACGCCATCCACCACGCGCCCGATGTTGCCCAGCTTGTAGGCACACGAGCAGGCGTCCAGATCGTCGTTGCGCGGCCTGAAGTCGGCGTGGCCCCCGGTCTGCGACAGCGCCTTGCCCGAGGTGAACAGGCGCGGGCCCGGCACCAGTCCGGTGCGCACAGCTTCAGCCAGCGACCAGTCGGCCCCCCCGGCATCGCGCACCGAGGTGAAGCCACGCTCAAGCATGGCCTTCATGATGGGCAGGGCGCGCAGCATCACGAACACGTTGGGCTGGCGGGCCACCCCGCCCAGATTGAACGACGAGGCCACCGTGTGCACATGGCAGTCGATCAAGCCAGGCATCAGCGTCATGCCCTGGGCGTCAAGCGTGGTGCAGCCTGCTGGCACGCTCAGCTCGGTGCCCACGGCGGCGATGCGCCCGTCCGAGACCAGCACCGAGAGGCCGCTGCGCAGCGTGAGGGCATGCACATCCAGAACATGGCTGTTGACGATCAGCAAGTGGGTCATGGGCGTTCAAAAATCAGTTGGACACAGCAAATTACTCATGGCTTCGGGTTCAATGCCCGGGCCTGGCACTCCGGCAATCAAACGGTTAGACCAGGGATTTCCCTCTGAAAATGTCCGTTGATGGCTTGAATATGTTGCATTTATCGGGCCAATCGCGCCTGGCTGCAATGCCTAAAATCTCACCACACCATGACTTCTACTCATAGGCCGCCATGCGACGACTGTGCCCCACCATCTCGGAACTGAACGCCTTCCATGCCGCCGCCAAGCACCAGGCCTTCACCATGGCGGCCAAAGACCTGTGCGTGACCCAAAGCGCCATCAGCCGCCACATTGCCTCGCTGGAGGACTACCTGGGCCAGAAACTGTTCATGCGCAAAAGCGCCGGACTGGAACTGACCGAGGCTGGGGCCACCTACCTCAACGCCACCCGCCCAGCCATGGCCGCACTTGAATCGGCCACGGCGCAGCTGATGTCTTACGGCGGCAATGGCGGAGCCCTGAACCTGTCGGTGCCCCCCACGTTTGCGGCGCAATGGCTGTTCCCACGCCTGGGCCACTTCAAGCGCACCCTGCCGCAGGTCACGCTGAACTTTGTGCGCTACCAGCATGCCCATGATTTTGCGGTGCCTTACGAATTCGATGCTGCGATCCAGTTCGGCTATGGCAACTGGCCCAGCGCCAACGCACGCTACCTGATCGGCCAGGAAACCAGCCTGGTGTGCAGCCCGCAACTGCGTGACAGCCTGGCGCTGCGCTGCCCGCAAGACCTGCAGCGTGCCACCTTGCTGCAGCACATCGAGGTGCCGCTGGCCTGGCACGACTGGCTGCAGGCACACCAGTGCGACACCACGGGCAGCCGCTTCGGGCCGGGCTTCAACCTGTACTCGCTGATCATCCGCGCTGCGGTGTCGGGCTTTGGCGTGGCCATCGTGCCCACCTGCCTGGTCGAAGACGAGTTGCAGGCGGGCAGCCTGGTCGAGCCCCTGGGCGACCGCTACCAAAGCCCTCTGGGCTACTACCTGTGTGCCCCCAGCGCACGCGCCAACCTGTCGGCCTACAAATTGGTCAGCGCCTGGCTGGAGCACTGCTGCAACCACGCCGAGCCCGCCGCCGCCCCGCAACGTGACTGCATCTTCTGCAAGACGGCCCAGGACTGAGCCCGGCGCACAGGGGGGTGCCCAAGCCGGCTTCCTGCTTTTATACTGTGATTATTTACAGCCATCCCAACCATCACAGTCTTCGCCATGCCCGACCTCAGCCCCCCCCCTGCCGGCCTGTTCAAGGACGATCACCAGACCCTGCGCTGTGTGTGGTGCCGCGCCACCCCCGAATACCAGCGCTACCACGACGCCGAGTGGGGCTTTCCGGTGCACGACGACACCCGGCTGTTCGAAAAGATCTGCCTGGAGGGCTTTCAGGCTGGCCTGAGCTGGCTGACCATCCTGAACAAGCGCGAGGGCTTCCGCCAGGCGTTCGAAGGCTTTGACATCGACCGCGTGGCGGCCCTGGGCGAAGCCGACATCGCCCGACTGCTGCTCAACCCGGGCATCGTTCGGCATCGCGGCAAGATCGCCTCCACGCTCAACAACGCACGCCGTGCCCAGGCGCTGCGCGACGAGTTCGGCAGCCTGGCGGCCTACTTCTGGCGCTTCGAGCCTCCGGCCGGCAGCCGCCCCGATGCCATCACCTCGCTGAGCCTGCAGGGCCTGACCACCTCGGCCGAATCAGTGGCCCTGTCCAAAGACCTCAAAAAGCGGGGCTGGAGTTTTGTCGGTCCCACCACGATGTATGCCTTCATGCAGGCCATGGGCCTGGTCAATGACCACCTGGAAGGCTGCCACGCACGCCCCCTGGCCCTGGCCCGACGCGCCGCCCTGAACTGAGGCCGCACAGACGAAAAAAAGGCTGACCAACAGGCCAGCCTTTTTTGCGGGGTGACAAGCGGGACCGGGCTCAGCGCAGCACCGGGAACACCTTGGATTTGGAGTCGACCGACACGGCCGAATCCTTGGCGGCCTTGACGGCTTCCACGTCCACCTCGGCCCGGTCGCGGCTGTTGGGCAAGGCCGGGGCCACCTTGGACTTGGAATCCACCGACACGGCCGAATCGCGGGCCGCCTTGATGGCTTCGGCTTCGACCTCGGCACGGGTGCGGGTGCTGTTCATCACAGGCGCGACCTTGGACTTGGAGTCGACCGACACGGCCGAATCTTTGGCGGCCTTGACCGCTTCGGCTTCGACTTCGGCGCGGCTGCGCACATCGGCCTGGGCCGACACGCTGGCCACGGCGGCCAGGGCTGCAAACAAGAGGGCGGTGAGTTGAGTGGGCTTCATGGTGTCAGGTTCTCGCGGTCAGTGGCGTTGGAAGATCAAACCGGGCCGGCCTTGGGCCTGACCCCGAATGACGCGACTGTAGACAAGCAATCACCACAACAAAACCGCTAGATATTCAAATAAGAATTTCAATTTCGACAACAATCCTGCCATCAAGATGTCATGGAGACCCGAGGGAACCCCACCCGCCAACCGGGCCCCCACAAGCGACCATGGTCGGCGCGTCATACTGTATATAAAATCAGCCATCGCCCGCCGCACCGCTGACGCCGCACCCCATGACGGAACTGAACCTGACCCGCTTTCACCGCACCCGCCTGATGCAGATCTGGCGCTCGGCCGGCTGGCCGAGCAAGGACGGCCTGGAGATCGACCTGCTGGCCGCGGGCCTGGTGGCGATGCAGACCACCCCTGAGGGCCACGAATGCCTGCGCCTGACCGAGGCCGGCATCCAGACCTTGGCGCAGGCGCGCCAGCGCAGCCTGCGGGCCCTGAGTGCCCACGACCGGCTGGCGCAACGCTTTGCCGAGCACCTGATGGCCACGGGCCGCATCGTGTGGCGCGAACTCTCGTTGCGCGCCGCCATCGACCCGCCAGGACAGACCCCGGAGGCTGACCCGCCGATGCCGCCAGCCGGGCCCGACACGGACACCCACACCGCCCCCGCAGAACCCACGCTCTGGCCCGACGAAGCCCCGCCTGCACCGGCCTCCGTGCCCCACGTGTGGCGCATGGCCCGACCCGACCTGTTTTCGGTGCGCAACACCTCGGTCGAGGCCTACCTGCAACCCATGGTGCATGAGATCAAGTTCAGCCGCGCCGATCTGCTGTCCGACCTGCGCCACAGCGCCAAACGCCAGGCTTATCAGTGGCTGAGCGAGGCCTGCTACTACGTGTTTCCGGCCGGGGTGGCGCGGCCCAATGAGATCCCTGAACACCTGGGCATCTGGGTGCTGCATGGCAACCTGGCCGATGGCCAGTTCGAGATGCTGCGTGCGGCCCGCCACGCGCGCTGCACGCTGCCTTTTCCGGTCTGGCTGGCCCTGTCCAAGGCCACCCCGCTGCGCCGTGAAGGCGACGAACTGCAAACCCGCCTGGGCGAAGACCCGAACCAGGAGCTGGTGTGAGCGACGCAGCCCCGGCACCGCCCCAGGCGGAGGCTGCCGTGGTCTACACCGTGGCCGTTCGCGAACTGTGCGAGTTCACCGCCAAGCAAGGCGACCTTGACCTGCGCTTCACCCCCGCCCCCAGCGCGCAGGAGGGCATGGCCGGCCACACCCTGGTGGCGCGCCGGCGTGGCCCGGGTTACCAGGCCGAGCTCCCCCTCAGCGGCTTGTACCAGGGCCTGCTGCGAGTGCGTGGCCGCGCCGATGGTTTCCATGCCGAGCAGGGCCGGCTCGATGAAGTCAAGACCCACAAGGGTTCGCTGGAGCGGCAAAACCCCGCCCAGCGCCAGCTGCACTGGGCCCAGGCCCTGGTCTACGGCGGGCTGCTGTGCCAACAAAACGGCCTGGACCGGCTGACGCTGGCCCTGGTCTACCTGGACGTGGGCACCGAGCAGGAGACCGTGTTCACCCGGCACTGCAGCGCCGCTGAGTTGCAAGCCCATTTCGAGGCCCAGTGCGCGCGCTTTCTGGCCTGGGCCCAGGCCGAGCAGGCCCACCGCCAAACGCGCGACACGGCCCTGCAAGCACTGGGCTTCCCGCACCCCGACTTCCGAACCGGCCAGCGGCCTCTGGCCGAGGCGGTGTACAAGGCCGCACGCAGCGGGCGCTGCCTGCTGGCCCAGGCGCCCACGGGCATCGGCAAGACCGTGGGCACGCTGTTCCCGCTGCTCAAAGCCACACCCGAACAGCAGATCGACAAGGTGTTTTTCCTGTGCGCCAAGACCTCGGGCCGCCCACTGGCCCTGGCGGCGCTGCAACGCCTGGGCCGCGCCCCGGGCTGGCCGCTGCGGGTGCTGGAGCTGGTGGCCCGTGACAAGGCCTGCGAACACCCCGAGCGGGCCTGCCATGGCGAGTCCTGCCCGCTGGCCCGCGGCTTCTACGACCGCCTGCCCGCGGCCCGCAGCGCAGCGCTCGACAACACCGCAACGCTTGACCAGGCCACGCTGCGCAGCGTGGCCTTGCAGCACCAGGTCTGCCCCTACTACCTGGGCCAGGAGCTGGCTCGCTGGGCCGATGTGGTGGTGGGCGACTACCACCACTACTTCGACGCAGGCGGCCTGCTGCACGGCCTGATGCAGGCCAACCACTGGCGCGTGGCCCTGCTGGTGGACGAGGCCCACAACCTGCTGGAGCGGGCCCGCAGCATGTACAGCGTGACGCTGCGCCCCGAACACCTGAGCCGGGCACGCCAAAGCCCCACCGCCCAGCAGTCGGTGCCGGTGCGCCAGGCCCTGGCCCGGGTCGGCCGGGCCTGGGTGGCCCACGACAAGGCACACGACAACGCGCAAGGCCCGCATTACCAGGTACACGACCACTTCCCACCCAAGCTGCTGGCCGCCCTGCAACAAGCCCTCAACACCCTGGCCGAGCATCAGACCGAACACCCCAGCGACAACGACCCGGCCCTGCTCGACTTTCAATTCGAAGCCCTGCAACTGGGCCGCCTGCTGGAGCAGTTCGGCCCGCATTCGATGGTGGACACAAGCCCCGGCCCGGCGGCCAGCCCCGTGCCCGGGCAATCGGTGCTGTGCCTGCGCAACCTGGTGCCGGCGCACTTTCTGCGCGCGCGTTTCGCCAGTGCCCGCACCGCCACGCTGTTCTCGGCCACGCTGCAACCCATGCACTACCACGCCGACCTGCTGGGCCTGCCCGACAACACCGCCTGCATCGAGGTCGAGTCACCGTTCCAGGCCGCCCAGTTGCAGGTGCACACGGCCCTGAACCTGTCCACCCGCTTCCAGCACCGCGCGGCCTCGCTCGACCCCCTGGTGGATCGCATGGCCGCGCAGTACCAGGCCCGGCCCGGCAATTACCTGGCCTTTTTCAGCAGCCACGATTACCTGCAGCAGGCCGCAGCCCGCCTGGCCCAACGGCACCCCCAACTGCCTTGCTGGAGCCAATCAAGGGGCATGAGCGAAGCCGAGCAGCAGGGCTTTCTGGCTCGCTTCCAGGACGAGGGTCAGGGCATCGGCTTCGCCGTGCTGGGCGGGGCCTTTGCCGAAGGCATCGATCTGCCGGGCCGGCGGCTGATCGGTGCCTTTGTGGCCACCCTGGGCCTGCCGCAACTCAACCCTGTCAACGAAGAAATCCGCCGCCGGCTGCAGGCCCAGTTTCATGCCGGCTACGACTACACCTACCTCTACCCCGGTCTCCAGAAAGTGGTGCAGGCCGCCGGACGGGTGATCCGCGGGCCCGACGACCAAGGCGTGATCCACCTGCTGGACGACCGCTTTGCCCGGCCCGAGGTGCGCCGCCTGCTGCCCGGCTGGTGGGGCCTGAAGAACTGAGCCTGCCGGAGGGCGCCCTAACGAAGCGCTGCCTGCACCGTCACCACCTTGCGCACGGGGCTCGACAACACCAGAGAGGTCGTGACGCTGCCATGGGCAGCCAGGGTGTCCACCACCCGTTGCAGGTCGGCGGGTTCGGCAATCGCGCAGCGCACGATGAAACAGTCTTCGCCGGTCACGCGGTCGGCCTCCAGCACCTCGTCCATCGACTCGAACAAGGCCACGTACCGTGCGATGTAGGCATGCGTGGTCTCAATGCGGATGATGGCCTGCAAGCCCACGCCCAGGGCCCGCAGATTGACCCGGGCACCATAACCCTCGATCACCCCTGCGTCTTCAAGCTTGCGCACGCGCTCGCTCATGGCAGGCTGCGACAGCCCGATGCGCTTGCCCAGCGCAGCCAGGCTCTGGCGCGCGTCACGTTGCAGGGCTTGCAGAATCTGAAGGTCTTTGGGGTCAAGTTTCATACACGCTTTCAGGAGACCCCAACGCCACCGATGAGGCATCGGCGCCAGGGCTTGATTTCCGATGGTTGCCCATTCCGATCTCGGCACCACCGGCCTATCGTCAGCATCTTTCCTCTGAAGGACCTGAAGATGCAATTGATAGGCATGCTGGATTCGCCCTATGTTCGCCGCGTTGCGGTGTCGATGCACTGGCTGGGCCTGCCCTTTGAACATCGGCCGGTGTCGGTGTTCAGGCAGTACGCCGAATTTTCGGCCATCAACCCGGTGGTCAAGGCACCCACCCTGGTGTGCGACGACGGGACGGTGCTGATGGACTCCGGGCTGATTCTGGACCACCTCGAATCACTCGCCACCACCAGTCTGTGGCCTGCAGCCGGCCCAGCTCGACTGCAGGCCCTGCGGGCCACGGGGCTGGCCCTGGCAGCCTGCGAGAAAACAGTTCAGATCGTCTACGAGCTGCAGCTGCGCCCGCCCGAGAAACAACACGGCCCCTGGCTGGAGCGGGTGCGTGGCCAGGCACTGGCTGCCTTCGATGCACTCGAGACCGACCTGGCACGTGCGCCCTGGCCACGCCAGGCCCCGGCCCTGACCCAGGCCGGCGTGAGTGCCACCGTCGCCTGGTCGTTTGCGCAAAGAATGCTGCCAGGGCAGATCGGCGCGACACGTTGCCCGCACCTGGCCGACTTCAGCGCCTGGGCCGAGGGGCTGGCAGTGTTCACCCGGGCACCCATGGACTGAGCCAGCGCTGGCCCGCAAGGCCGGCTTGCCCCAGGTCAAGCCGGCCGCCGCGTGGTGCGGCACACTGGGGCCCCATGAACCCCAGCAAGCCCATCCTTCCCGGTGCGGACGCCGTGCTGATCCATGCCCTGCAGGCCGGGCTGCAGGCCAGCACCGGGCAGCCCGTGCGCCTGATCGAAACCCACATCTCATGGGTGCTGCTGGCAGGCCCCAGCGCCTACAAACTCAAGAAGCCGGTGCGGCTGCCCTTTGTGGACTTCAGCACGCTGGCGCTGCGCAGGCACTTCTGCGAAGAGGAGCAGCGCCTGAACCAGCGCCTGGCACCGCAGCTGTACCTCGGCGTGCAGGCCATCACCGGCACCCCCGAGGCCCCGGTGCTGGGCGGCGAGGGGCCCGCCATCGAGTACGCGGTGCACATGCGCCGCTTTGCCCCGGGTGCCCTGCTCAGCGAACGGCTGGCCGCCGGTTTGCTGCGCGCCGAAGAGCTGCAGGACCTGGCGCAGCGCCTGGGTTGCTTTCACCAGCAGGCGGCCGTGGCCCGCCCCGGGCAGGGCTGGGGCCAGGCACCCCAGATCGAACAGGTGGCGCTGCAGGTGCTGGCGCAGTTGCAGGCGCAGTTGCAGGCGGCCCTGGGCAAGGGTGAAGGCTCGGTGGCGGCACTTCGCCAGTGGCTCCAGGCCCAGGCCGGGGTGCTGGCCCCGGTCTGGCAGGCCCGGCTGGAACAGGGCTGGGTGCGCGAAGGCCATGGCGACCTGCACCTGAACAACTGTGTGCTGACCGATGAAGGCGCCACGGGTTTCGACTGCATCGAGTTCGACCCGGCCCTGCGCTGGATCGATGTGATGAACGACCTGGGCTTTCTGACCATGGACCTGCACGCCCACGGTCGCCCTGATCTGGCAGCCTGGGTGCTGGACCACTACCTGCAGCAGACTGGCGACCATGCAGGGCTGGCGGTGCTGCGTTTCTACGAGGTGGCGCGTGCTCTGGTGCGCGCCTTGGTGGCCACCCTGAGCCCACCGCAGTCGGGCGCGCCCGACTACCTGGCCTGCGCGCAACACCTGAGCCAGGGCCAGCCAGGCGGGCCACGCCTGCTGATCACGCTGGGCCTGTCGGGCTCGGGCAAATCCACGGTGGCGGCGCAATTGCTGCAAGCCACCGGGGCCGTGCGCCTGCGCTCGGACGTGGAGCGCAAGCGCTTGTTCGGCCTGCAGGCGCTGCAGCGTTCCGAGGCACTGGGGCTGTCGCTTTACACGCCTGAAGCCACACGCCGCACCTTTGACCGTCTGCTTGAGCAGGCCGACATGGCCTTGCGCGCGGGCTGGCCCGTGGTGGTGGATGCGGCCTTTTTGAGGCGCGGTGAACGCGACCGCTTCCAGGCCCTGGCCCGTTCGCTGGGCCGGCCTTTTGGAGTGCTGCACTGTCACTGCGACCCCGCGCTGATGCGCGCTCGCATCCAGGCGCGGCAGGCCCGCGGCGATGATGCCTCGGAGGCCACGCCCGAAGTGCTGCAAAGCCAGTTGAGGGGCCCCGGCGGGCCCGAGGCGGACGAGCTGCCCTGGGTGCTGTCGGTGGACACCACCGAGCCCCTGAGCCCGGCCGACATCGCCGCCCTGGCCCGGCGCTGGCTCGATCAGCGCTTTCATTGAACCAAGGACCTGCCACGATGGAATTTCTGTTCGAATTGGTGTTCGAGATCTTCGGCGAGGTGGTGCTGCAGGTGATGGGCGAACTGCTGGCGGAATGGGGCCTGCATCTGGTTCGCAAGCCCGAACGCCGGGCACCACCCCACCCGCTGGTGACCTTGCTGGGTTATGCCTTGCTGGGCCTGGCCGTGGGGGCCCTGAGCCTGCTGGTGCTGCCCCACTCGCTGCTGCCGGGCAAGGGCCTTCGCCTGGCGAATCTGGCACTGTCGCCCTTGTTGTCGGGTGGGATGCTGGCGTGGATCGGGCACTGGCGTGCCCAACGCGGCTCCCCGGTGCCCGTGCGCAACCGCTTCATGCAAGGGCTGGTGTTTGCCTTTGCCATGGCGGCAGTGCGCTACGTGGCCACGCTGTGAAGCACCAAGAGGGCCTGGGGCGCGGGGCCTTTCACACGAGCTTGCGGATCGGACGCCGCCGCCATACCAGCCGGTAGTACAGGCTCTGCAACAGCAGCATGGCGATGAAGGCCACGGGGTAGGCCACCCAAACGCCCTCCACGCCGATGTGGCGGCTCATGAGCACGGCCACAGGCACCTCGACCCCCAGGATGCAGAAGATCGAAATGGCGGTGGGCGCCAGCACCGAGCCACTGGCCCGCATCACGCCCGACAACACGCTGGCCATGCCAAAGATCACGCTGCTCCACAGCATGATGTGCAACAGGTTCTGGGCCAGCTCCAGCACCGGGGCGCTGGTGATGAAAAACCCGATCACGGCGCGCGAGAACAGATAGGCCACGGTGACCAGGGCCCCGGTGAGCACCAGGTTCATCAAGAGGCCCGTGCGCGCAATGTCGCCCAGGCGCTCGCTGCGCCCGGCCCCGATGGCCTGGGCGCCCAGGATGGAGGCCGTGATGGCGATCGAGATGGCCGGAAACTGCACATAGGCCACGATCTGGTTCACCGCACCATAGGCCGCCGTGGCGTCCGAGCCAAAGCCGTTGACCAGGGACAGCAGGGCCAGTTCGGCCAGCGAGATGACGATCATCTGCAGCCCCGTGGGCACACCGATGCGCAGCACCGTGGCCAGCAGTCGGGGCTCGATGCGCAGGTGGCGCAGCAAGGCGGCATCGGGTGCCAGGGGGTGCAGGCGGCGGCGCAGGTGCCAGCCCAGCCACAGCAGCGCGCAGGCCGTGGACAAGACCGAGGCCAGGGCACCACTGGCCACCCCCATGCGCGGCAGACCCGCCCAGCCCAGGATGAAGGCCGGCGTGAACACCAGGCCCAGCGCGGTGGACAGCAGCAGCGCCTTGAGTGGCGTGACGGTGTCGCTGACGCCCCGCAGCATCGCGGTGATCAGCAGGAAGAGGAACATCATCGGCATGTTGAGCAGCACGATGCGGGCATAGGCCGTGGCCTCGTCCAGGATGTTGGCTGGGGTGCCCAGGGCACGCATCAGCGCCGGGGTGAAACTGCCCCCCACCAGCGCCACGATCAGGCCCAGCAGCAGGGCCACGCACAAGGCCGTGCCGGCCACGGCCTTGACGCGCCCGGTGTCGCGGGCCCCCCAGGCCTGCCCAATCAGCACCGACGAGCCCGCCCCCAGGCCGATGATGAAGGACACGCAAAAGAAGGCCACCGGAAAAAAGCCCGACACCGCAGCCATGGCCTGCACGCCCAGGATCTGGCCGATGTAGATGTTGTTGATGGTGCCCGACAGGGCTTGCAGGATGTTGCTCAGCAACATGGGCCCGAGAAAGCTCAGGAACACCCGCCACAGGGGCTTGGCAGGGCCCGGTGCCGGTGCGCCAGGGTGGCGCGGCGCGGCGGGAGCGGAGGAGGGGGCGGAGGCGCTGCGGTGTGCGGTCATGTGCGGTCAGATCAGATGCGGTCGGGTCAGGTGCGGTCGGGTCAAGGACGGCAGCCGGAATGGGCACCGCTTGAAGCGCAAAACTCTAACAGCCCGAGTCGATCCAGCGCTGTCGCCCCCTGCACAGGGGGGCGTCGGTCCAGCCCATTCACCCGGTCGGCTTGCTGCAAAATGAGTTGTCTCCCCTTTTTGCCCGGGCTTGCCCCGGCCGCTGTGCCCCATGTCTGCTCCCTACGCCAACCGGCCCGGCCGCTACGCCGACCTGCAACGCATCGCCACTGCCAGCATGACCGAGCGGGGCCTGCAGCCCGAATTCTCGCCTGCCGTGCAGCACCAGGTCGACGCGATCCGGCAGGCCCCGGCGGCGCCTGATGAGGCCTTGCCCGATCTGCGCAACTTGCTGTGGTGCTCGATCGACAACGACGATTCGCGCGACCTGGATCAGCTCACCGTGGCCGAGGCCCTGCCCGACGGCGCCACCCGCGTGTGGGTGGCGATTGCCGATGTCGACAGCGTGGTGCCTCAAGGTTCGGCGATCGACGAGCATGCCTGTTTCAACACCACCTCGGTCTACACCTCGGCGCGGATTTTTCCGATGTTGCCCGAGGCCCTGTGTTATGACCTCACCTCGCTCAACCCCGAGGTGGACCGGCTGGCCCTGGTGACCGAGATGGTGATCCATGCCGATGCCAGCGTGCACGCTGCGCGCCTGTACCGGGCCCGGGTGCACAACCAGGCCAAGCTGGCCTATGACGCGGTGGCCGCCTGGCTGGAGGGCCAGGGCCCGCTGCCCGAGGCCGCAGCCCGCGTGAGCGGCATGGACCAGCAACTGCGCCTGCAGGACCAGGTGGCCCAGACCCTGCGCCAAGCCCGGCATGCCCAGGGCTCGCTGGCGCTGGAGACCTTCCAGCCGCGGGCCGTGTTTGACGGCGGGCAACTGGTGGGCATCGAGCAGCAGGTGCAGAACCGCGCGCGCCAGTTGATCGAAGAGCTGATGATCGCCACCAACACCTGCACCGCCCACTTCCTGGCGCGGCACAGCGGGCGCTCGCTGCGCCGGGTGGTGCGTTCGCCCGAGCGTTGGATGCGCATCGTGGAGGTGGCGGCCCAGTATGGCGAAACCTTGCCCGGCAGCCCCGACTCGCGCGCGCTGGAAGCCTTTCTGGCGCGGCGGCACGCGGCCGACCCGCTGCGTTTCCCCGACCTGTCGCTGGTCATCGTGAAGCTGATGGGCTCGGGCGAATACGTGGTCGAGCAGGCGGGCCAGCGTCCGCTGGGCCACTTCGGGCTGGCACTGCGCGACTACACCCACTCCACCGCGCCGAACCGGCGCTTTCCGGACCTGATCACGCAGCGCATGGTGAAGGCCGCGCTGGCCCAGCAGCCCATGCCTTACAGCGACGCCGAACTGCAGGCGCTGGCACAGCACTGCACCCGCCAGGAAGACGCCTCGCGCAAGGTGGAGCGCAAGCTGCGCAAGTGCGAGGCCGCGCTGTACCTGGAGCGCTTTGTGGGCCAATCGTTCGACGCGCTGGTGACTGGCACCGAGGCCTCGGCCACCTGGGTGCGTCTGCTGGCGCCCCCGGTGGAGGGGCGGCTGATCGGGCACCTGCCGCCGCTGCGCGTGGGCCAGCTGCTGCGCGTGGAGCTCAAACACACCGACGTGGAACGCGGGTTCATCGACTTTGCGCTGCTGGAACCCGTGCATTCCTCCACGGCCGATGCCCGGCCTCGCGCCAGGCCCCGTCACGGGCATTGAGGCTGGGGGCCTAAACTATCGGGCTTTCATTGCTTCCCCGGATCACCCTACCATGAGTACCACCCCGCCCGCCTGCCCCCAATGCGGGCTTGAGAACACCTACGCCGATGGCGATCAGTTCATCTGCCCCGATTGCGCCTTCGAGTGGCCGGCCCAGGCCGAAACCAGCGATGAAGACACCGCCCCGGGCGACGGCGTGATCCGTGACGCCAACGGCCAGCCGCTGGCCGACGGCGACGCCGTGCTGCTGATCAAGGACCTGAAGGTCAAGGGCAGCTCCACCGTGCTGAAAAAGGGCACCAAGGTCAAAAGCATCCGCCTGGTGCATGACAACGGCGACCACGATGTGGACTGCAAGACCGACCAGGGTCAGTTCATGCTGAAGTCGGTCTTCCTCAAGAAGGCCTGAGCCCCAGCCCGTCCTCCGAACAACCCCAACGCTGCCACCATGACTGCCCACGTTCGCGCTTCGACCGCCTCGGCCGACCACACCCACGACACCACCCGCATCGACGACACCCGCATCCGTGCGGTGCGCCCGCTGATCACGCCCGCCTTGCTGCAGGAATGGCTGCCCACGCCCGCCTCGGCCCAGGCTCTGGTGGAACACAGCCGCAGCGCCATCTCGCGCGTGCTGCACGGTGCAGACGACCGGCTGGTGGTGGTGGTGGGCCCGTGCTCGATCCACGACCACGCGCAGGCCATGGCCTACGCCCGCCAGCTCAAGCAACAGGCCGATGCGCTGGCCGACGACCTGCTGATCGTGATGCGGGTGTACTTCGAGAAGCCCCGCACCACGGTGGGCTGGAAGGGCTACATCAACGACCCGCACCTGGATGGCAGCTTTGCCATCAACGAAGGGCTGGAGCTGGCCCGCCAGTTGCTGCTTGACGTGCTGGAGGTGGGCCTGCCGGTGGGCACCGAGTTCCTGGACCTGCTGAGCCCGCAGTTCATCAGCGACCTGGTGAGCTGGGGCGCCATCGGCGCGCGCACCACCGAGAGCCAAAGCCACCGCCAGTTGGCCAGCGGGCTCAGTTGCCCGGTGGGCTTCAAGAATGGCACCGACGGCGGGGTGAAGGTGGCGGCCGATGCGATCCAGGCCGCCCAGGCCTCACATGCCTTCATGGGCATGACCAAGATGGGTCAGTCGGCCATCTTCGAGACCCGTGGCAACCAGGACTGCCACGTGATCCTGCGCGGCGGCAAGCAGCCCAATTACAGTGCCGCCGACGTGGACGCGGCCTGCGCCATGCTCAAGTCGGCCGGCCTGCGCGAACAGGTGATGATCGATGTGTCGCATGCCAACAGCAGCAAGCAGCACCGCCGCCAGATCGAGGTGGCTGCCGACGTGGCGCGCCAGATCGCGGCCGGCGATGTGCGCATCACCGGCCTGATGATCGAAAGCCACCTGGAAGAAGGGCGCCAGGACATCGTGCCCGGCCAACCGCTGCAGCACGGCGTCTCGGTGACCGATGCCTGCATCAGCATGGCCCAGACGCTGCCGGTGCTGCAAGGCCTGGCCGAAGCGGTGCGGGCGCGGCGCGCCAGCGCACGCAAGGCCCACGACGCAGGCACAGCCGCCTGAAACGACGCTGTGTAGCCCGTCAACCAGGCTTCACATGGCCCCGCTAAACTGCCAGAACCGCATTTTCCAGGGACGCCACCCGCGTCCGACCCCACGCCCATGAGCCTCCTGACACCGACCGCTGCCGCCACTGATTTCGAGAGCATCTTCGAGCTGGCGCCGGTGTCGCTGTGGCTGGAAGACTTCAGCCTGCTCAAGCGCTTTTTCGAGCGCCTGCGCGACCAGGGCGTGCAAGACCTGGCCGCGCACCTGGCACAACACCCCGAGCTGGTGGCCGAGGGCACGGGCTGCATCCAGGTGTTGCGGGTGAATGGCAAGACCCTGAGCCTGTTCGGTGCCACCGATACGACCCATCTGCTGGCCAACCTGGGCCAGGTGTTCCGCGACGACATGTTCCCGCAGGTGGTGGCCGAGTGGACGCAGCTGTGGAACGGCCAGCATGAGTTCGTGAACCAGACCGTCAACTACACGCTGGACGGGCGCCGCCTCGACGTGCTGGTACGGGCCCGCATCCTGCAGGGCCACGAGGCCGAATGGGACCGCGTGATGGTGTCGCTGGAAGACGTGACCGACACCACCCGCAACCTGCAGCGCCTGGCCAACAGCGAGCAGTACGCGCGCGATCTTTTCGAGCACTCGCCCGTGTCGCTGTGGGTGGAGGACTTCAGCGCCGTCAAGCAATTGCTGGACGAGGCGCGGCGCCAGGGCATCACCGACTTTCCCACCTTCATCCGGGTGCACCCCGAGTTTGTGACCCGTTGCATGCAGGAGATCCGGGTGGTGGACGTGAACCAGCTGACGCTGGACATGTTCGGTGCCCAGTCCAAGGGCGAACTGCTGAGCCGGCTCGACCAGCTGTTCCGCGGCGAGATGGTGGATTCGTTCTCCGACCAGTTGATCGACCTGTGGCAGAACAAGCTGGTGCAACACCGCGAAGTAGCCAACTACACGCTCAACGGCGACAAGCTGCACATCCACATGCAGTTCTCGGTGCTGGAAGGCCATGAGAACGACTGGAGCCTGGTGCTGGTGTCGCTGGTGGACATCACCGCCCGCAAGAAGGCTGAAGCCTACCTGGAGTACCTGGGCAAGCACGACGTGCTGACCCGGCTGCGCAACCGCGCCTTCTATGCCGACGAGCTCAATCGACTGGCCCGGCGCGGCCCCTGGCCCGTCAGCCTGCTGATCGTCGACCTCAACGGGCTCAAGCGGGTCAACGACGAAGAAGGCCATGCCGCCGGCGACACCATGTTGCGCCGCGCCGGTGAAGTGCTGGGCAAGGCGGTGGATGCACCGGCCTGTGCGGCCCGCATCGGGGGCGACGAATTTGCCCTGCTGCTGCCGGCCTCTGATGCACGGGCCGCAACCGCGGTGCAGGAGCGCATCCAGTCGCTGCTCGAGATGAACAACCAGTTCTACCCGGGCCAGCCATTGACCCTGTCGATGGGGACGGCCACCTGTCAGGAGGGCGAGTCGCTTGATGCTGCCGTGTCACGGGCCGACCAGGCCATGTATGCGGCCAAGGCGCGTTACTACCAGAGCCAGGACTCCGATCGACGCCGCGACTGAGCTGCGCTCGTTCTGCAGCCGTGCCACCCGGGTCGATGCGACCCCTGACTTCCTCTGTTTTCGGCCCCATCCCATGTCCACCATTGCTGTCATCGACTTCGAAACCACGGGCGTCTCGCCCGAGCAAGGCGCACGTGCCACCGAGGTGGCCATCGTGCTGCTGGAGCAGGGGCGGGTGGTGGACCGTTTCCAGAGCCTGATGAATGCGGGGGTGCGCATCCCGTCCTTCATCACCCAGCTCACCGGCATCACCAATGCCATGGTGGCCGCCGCGCCGCCGGCCGAGCAGGTGATGGGCGAAGCCAGCCGCTTTGTGGGCGACGCGCCCATGGTGGCGCACAACGCGGCCTTTGACCGCAAGTTCTGGGTGGCCGAGCTGGCTCGGGCCGGCCTGAGCGCGCCGCAAGCCTTTGCCTGCACGGTGCTGCTGTCACGCCGTCTGATCCCGCAGGCCCCGAGCCACAAGCTGGGCTCGCTGATCTCCTTTCTGGGCCTGCCGCCCGCCGGCCGCGCCCACCGGGCGCTGGCCGATGCCGAGATGGCCGCATCGCTGCTGGCCCACCTGCAGCAGCAACTGCAGCAGCGCTGGCAACTGCAGGCCGACCACGGCTTGCTGAGCACCCTTCAACGTTGCAGCAAGGCCGCGGTGCCCGGGTGGCTGGCGCAGCAACGCGAGCGCCACGCTGCACGCTGAGCTCACTCAGGCCTTCGGGATGTTGAGCTTGGGCACCAGGTCTTTGTAGAAGGCCCGGTCCTTGTCGATGGCGGCCTGGAAGCTGGGCCCATCGGCATAGGCCCAGCCCAGGTTGGCCTTGAGCAGAGCCTCACGGAACACCGTGTCATCGGCGGCCTTGCGGGCCACGTCAGCCCACAGGTCGGCCAGGTCCTGCGGCAGGGCCTTGGGCGCCCCCAAGCCGCGCCAGACCTGCACCGACAGGTCCACCCCGCGTTCCTTGAGGGTGGGCACTTTCTCGAACAATGCCGAACCCAGGCGCTGCTCAGCCATCACGGCCAGCGTGCGCATCTTGCCGGCCGCCACATGCTGGGCTACCTCGCCCGGGCTGACCGTGAGCGCATCGACATGCCCCCCGAGCAAGGCCACGGCGGCCGGGGCCGCGCCCAGGAAGGGCACGTGGTTGAAAGCGATGCCGGTCTTGTCGCCGAGTGCGGCAGCCGCCATGTGCCAGATCGAACCCACTCCTGCGTTGCCGATGGCTACCGGGTCTTTGCGGCGACGTGCGTCAGCCAGGAACTCGTCCACGTTCTGCCAGGGGGCGTCGGCGCGCACGGTGATGGCCGACGGGTCGGCATTCAGGCGGGCGATGGGGCGCAGGTCGGAGGCCGTGTGCTTGGTGATGCCCAGGTTGGGGATGATGGTGAGCTCACAGATGATGATGCCCAGCTTGTAGCCGTCGGGCTTGGCATTGATGAGTTCGGCGGTGCCGATGGCGCCGCTGGCCCCGGGCTTGTTGGTGACCACCACAGGTTGTTGCGGCAGGTACTTCTTGACCGCCTCGGCAAAGGCGCGGCCCACCAGATCAGTGCCTCCGCCGGCCGCCACAGGCACGATCAGCTCGATCGGTCTCGAAGGGTAGTCGCTGGCGGCGCGGGCCGACGAGAAAGGGCCTGCGATGCCCAGGGCACAGCTGGCGGCCAGAAAGCCGCGGCGAGGGATGGTCATGGTGTTGTCTCCTGTTGTCATGGCTGGAATCAGCGGGGGCGCGCCGGGCGGGGCCGGTCTCGATGTCTCAAGGTCTCAAGGTCTCAATAGGTGGCGCGGCCGCCTGACAGATCGAACACGGCACCGGTGGTGAACGAGTTCTCGGCCGTCAGCAGCCAGGCCACCATGGCGGCAATCTCATCCACCTCGACGAAGCGGCCGCGCGGGATCTTGGACAGCATGTAATCGATGTGCTGCTGCGACATCTGCTCGAAGATTCGGGTGCGCGCGGCGGCCGGTGTGATGGCATTGACCGCGATGTTGTACTGCGCCGTTTCCTTGCCCAGGCTCTTGGTGAGGGCGATCACCCCCGCCTTGGAGGCACTGTAAGCCGCCGCGTTGGGGTTGCCCTCCTTGCCCGCGATCGAGGCGATGTTGACGATGCGGCCGTAGTTGCGCCGGATCATGCCCGCCACCACCGCCCGGTTGACATGGAAGGTGCCGTTGAGATTGACATCGAGCACGCGCAACCACTCGGCCGTGGGGTAATCCACCAAGGGGGCATTGGCCCCCGCGATGCCGGCGCTGTGCACCAGCAGGGCCACGGGGCCGCATCGGGCCTCGGTCTCGCTCAGGGCCGCCTCGACATCGGCCGGATCGGTGATGTTGGCCTGCACCCGGTGCACGGGCAGATGGGCCTGCGCGGCCAGCGCCGAGGCATCGGCATCCCACAGGCTGACCCGGGCGCCACCGGCCAGCAGGCGCTGGGCAACAGCCAGGCCGATGCCCTGGGCGCCGCCCGTGATGACAGCGGTGCGGCCTTCAAATTCTTGCTGGTTCATGGTGTCGGCTCCTTTCAGGCGGCCACGGTGCGTTGTTGTTGTTCACCCAGGCCTTCGATGCCCAGGCGCAGGGTCTGTCCAGGGCGCAGGTAGACCGGCTCGGGCTTGCAGCCCATGCCGACGCCGGGTGGGGTGCCGGTCGAGATCACGTCACCGGGGTACAGGGTCATGAAGCGGCTCAGGTAAGCCACCAGCTGGGGCACCTTGAAGACCATGGTGCGGGTGTTGCCGTCCTGGTAGCGCTGGCCATCCACCTCCAGCCACAGGTGCAGCGCATGCGGGTCGGGCACCTCGTCGGCGGTGACCAGCCAGGGCCCGGTGGGGCCGAAGGTGTCGCAGCCCTTGCCTTTGTCCCAGGTGCCGCCACGCTCCAGTTGGTAGCTGCGCTCCGACACGTCATTGACCACGCAGTAGCCAGCCACGTAGGCCATGGCCTCGGCCTCTTCCACGTAGCTGGCGACACGGCCGATGACCACCCCCAGCTCGACCTCCCAATCGGTTTTCAGCGATCCACGCGGGATGCGCACATCATCGTTCGGCCCCACCACGGCCGAGGTCCATTTGTTGAACACCACGGGCTCGGTGGGCACGGGCATGCCCGATTCGGCCGCGTGATCGGCATAGTTCAGACCGATGCAGATGAACTTGCCGATGCGCCCCACGCAAGGCCCCAGGCGAGGCGTACCGGCCACAAGAGGCAGGCTGAAGGGGTCGATGGCGCGCAGCCGATCGAGGGTGTTGGGGTCGAGGGTGCTGCCCTCGATGTCAACCACCTGGGCCGACAGATCCCTGAGTTGGCCAGCCCCATCCAGCAGGCCGGGTTTCTCCTGGCCCGGGGGGCCATAGCGAAGCAGTTTCATGCCTTGTCTCCTTGTGCTGCGGGATTCTGGGAGGGCCCCGCCATGCTGCATAGTGAGAGCTTTTGATCTGGCAATAACCTTTTGGAATCCCCATGGTCCCCAGCCTCACCTCGATCACCTCTCGCCTGCGCTTTCGCCAACTCACCCTGCTGGTGGCGCTCGACGAAGCGGGCTCGCTGCACCGGGCGGCCGATCGCCTGGGCATGACGCAGCCGGGGCTGACCAAGGCCTTGCGCGAGATCGAGTCGACCTTCGGCATGGCTTTGTTCGAGCGCTCACCCAAGGGCGTGCTGGCCAACGAATTGGGGCGCTGCATCATCCGTTACGCCCGCGTGATCTCGTCCGACCTGGACCACCTGCGCGAAGAGATCGACGGGGTGCTGCGGGGCAGTGGCGGCCGGGTGGCCGTGGGCACCATCACCGGCGCGCTGCACTCGGTGCTGATCGGTGCGCTGGCCCAGTTGCGCGAGACCCAGCCGGCCTTGTCGATCGAGGTGCGCGAAGGCATCAGCAGCGAGCTGCTGAACCTGCTCAACGAGGGGCGGCTGGACCTGGCCATCTGCCGCACCACGGTGGCCAAACAGGCCGACCAGTTCGACTACGAAGCCTTGCAGGATGAGAGCGTGGCCGTGGCCGTCGGACCGCGCCACGCCCTGGCCAAGGCCCGACGGGTGACGCTGGCCCAACTGGCCTCGTGCCGCTGGATTCTCTACCCCGGCAACATGCCCCTGCGCACCCTGCTGGAGCGCGAGTTCCGCGAGGCGGGCCTGGGGCTGCCCCCCTATCCGATCGAGACAGCCTCATCGCTGGCCACCATGCTGATGCTCAAGCAGGACCCGACCCTGGTGGCCTTGATGGCCGAGGGCACCATGGCCTTTTGCGAAGAGCACCGGATCGCACGCCGACTGCCGCTGGCGATCCGCTCACGCCATGAGGCCTACGGCATCGTCACCCGCCGCGGCGCACGGCTGTCCCCGGCAGCCAGTCTGCTGGTGCAGTGTCTGCGCGACGCGGCCACCCCAGGCAAAGGAGTCGACCTTGTACACACCTGACATGCAAAGCCGCGCCAGGGCACCCATAATCAGCCAGTCGCCGGGTGGCGTGAGGAGGTGAATCCATGACATGGTTGGTGTTGGGCTTGATCTTGTTCCTGGGCGTCCATTCGGTGCGCATCGTGGCCGAAAGCTGGCGCACGCGCACGCGACTGGGTGAGGGCGCCTGGAAAGGCCTTTACTCACTGCTGTCGCTGCTGGGCTTTGCCTTGATCGTGTGGGGCTACGGCCTGGCACGGCAAAGCCCTGTGGTGCTGTGGGTCCCCCCGGTGGCCACTCGCCATGGCGCGGCCTTGCTGATGCTGATCTCGTTCGTGTTGCTGGCTGCGGCCTATGTGCCCCACAACGGATTCAAGGCCCGCTTGCACCACCCCATGGTGCTGGCGGTGAAGGTGTGGGCGCTGGCACACCTGCTGGCCAATGGCAACCTGGCCGACGGGCTGCTGTTCGGCAGCTTTCTGGCCTGGGCCGTGCTGGATTTCCGCAGCGCCCGACAACGCGACCGGGCCCTGGGCACGGTCTACCCCGCAGCCCACAGTGGCAGCACCGCCATGACGGTGCTGGCCGGACTGCTGGCCTGGGCGGCCTTTGCCTTCTGGGGCCACCAGTGGCTGATCGGCGTGTCGCCCCTGGGCCTCTGACACCGCCCAGACCATGAGCGCCAATCCAACATCGCCTGCCAGCGGACTGCGCCACATCCCGGCAGGCATCTGGACCCTGGGCTTCGTGAGCCTGCTGATGGACATTTCGTCCGAGATGATCCACAGCCTGCTGCCCATGTTCATGGTGGGCACGCTGGGCATGAGCATGGCCACGGTCGGCCTGATCGAGGGCTTGGCCGAGGCCACGGCACTGATCGTGAAAGTGTTCTCGGGCGTGCTCAGCGATTACTGGGGCCGACGCAAATCGCTGGCCGTGCTGGGCTATGGCCTGGGGGCCTTGAGCAAGCCGCTGTTCGCCCTTACCGGCGGCGCCAGCCTGATCGTGACAGCCCGCCTGCTGGACCGCGTGGGCAAGGGCATCCGCGGGGCCCCGCGCGATGCGCTGGTGGCCGACATCGCACCGGCCCATCTGCGCGGCGCGGCCTTTGGCCTGCGCCAGTCGCTCGACACCGTGGGGGCCTTTGCCGGCCCGCTGATCGCTGCCGGCCTGATGCTGCTCTGGGCCAATGATTTCCGCGCCGTGTTCTGGGTGGCCACGGTGCCGGCCTGGCTGGCGGTAGCCTTGCTGGTACTGGGCTTGAAGGAACCCGCGCGGCCTGCTAGTACACCCCGCGAAAATCCGATCCAGCGCGCCAAGCTGCGCCGGCTGCCGGCAGCCTACTGGTGGGTAGTTTCTTTGGGTGCACTGTTCACGCTGGCCCGCTTCAGCGAAGCGTTTCTGGTGCTGCGCGCCCAACAAAGCGGCATCGCCATGGCCCTGGTGCCGCTGGTGATGGTGGCCATGAACGGGGTGTATTCGCTGCTGGCCTACCCCTTCGGCAAACTGTCGGATCGCATCGGGCACCGTGGCCTGCTGGCCGCCGGGGTGCTGGTGCTGCTGCTGGCCGACCTGTTGCTGGCCACCGAGGCCGGGCCCGCCGGCCTGCTGGCCGGCGTGGCGCTGTGGGGGGTGCACATGGCCCTGACACAAGGCCTGCTGGCGGCCATGGTGGCCGACACGGCACCAGATGACCTGCGGGGCACGGCCTTCGGCTTCTTCAACCTGGTCAGCGGCCTGGCCATGCTGCTGGCCAGCACGGTGGCCGGCCTGCTGTGGGACAGCCAGGGCCCGGCCACGACTTTTGTGGCCGGCGCCGTGTTCTGCGGCCTCTCTCTGCTGGCCTTGATGTGGCCACGAGGCCAGCGCTGAAGCGGGCATCGACGCAGCCGACTCAAGCCCCGCATTCAGGCGGAGTCTGCAGCCGTTGCAACACGGACTGGTGCAGGCACAAACGGGCACGTGACGGGTCCTCAAGTCAGACCGTTTTATTTTTACCCGGGTATTATTGACCTGCGAATTTGATCCGGGTAAAATTTTCGACATGAACCAGCCCACGCCACTCACCTACACAGCCTTCCTCGAGGGACGGCGCCTCGCCAAGGGTCCTTTGCATGAGGTCGCCGTGGCCGTGCTGCGGGCCCAGCAGGCGCAACCCCAGAGGTATCCACTGGTCTTCAGCGATGCCAGTGGTCGGTCGGCTGACTTGGACTTGCGTGGCGGCGAGGAAGCCGTTGCGGCACGCTACACCGAGGTGCTGCCAACCCCGGCGCCCAAGGGCCGCGGCCGCCCCAAGCTCGGTGTGGTCGCGCGAGAAGTGACATTGCTACCGGAACACTGGGACTGGTTGGCCGCGCAACCGGGCGGGGCCTCCGTGGTCTTGCGCAAGCTTGTGCATGAAGCGCGGCGCAACGACGGCGACAAGAGCCGGACGCGCCAGGCGCGCGACCGCGCGTATCACGCCATGTCTACGCTGGCCGGCCATCTCGCGGGCTTCGAGGAAGCATCGCGGGCACTGTTCGCCGGCGACCACGAGCGGCTGGTGGCGCAGATGGCCGCTTGGCCGGAAGACGTGCAGACCTACGTGTTAGATCTCGCCGAACCTGCACCCGGCTGAGCCGGACTTCCTTCTTTTTTTGAAATCAGCGCGCGGCTCCGGGCTGCAGCGCTGCGGGCACACGCACGCCCGCGATTCACAAGGCCCCCCATGAACGAGCGAGAAATGCCAACCCCCGCCGGACCGACGCCGACACTGCGCACGCATTACCTTGCGCTGCTGACTCCCCTTATCCTGACGCATGCGCTGCAAAGCGCGGGCGGACTGCTCGATGGCTTCTGGCTCGGACACCTGCTGGGCGTGATCGGCATCGCGACGGCCGCCTCGTTCTTTCCCGCGTTCTTCCTGCTGCTGTCGCTGATCATCGGGCTGAGCTCCGGCGCAACCATTCTTGCGGGACAAGCATGGGGCGCATGTGACGCAACGCAGGTGCGGCGCGTGGGTGCGACGGCCTTCGCGGCTGCGCTTGGGGTCGGGCTTGCGGTCGCGGTGGCGGGTGCGTGGTCTGCACCGTGGTTGATGCAGGCTCTCGGCACGCCGCCGGACATCTTGCCGGCCGCGATCCGCTATGCGCGCGCCATGTTGCTGGTGACGCCCTTCGTGTTCGTCGCATGGGCGGGCGTGTCACTGAGCCGCGGCACCGGCGACGCGCGCTCGCCGATGTGGTCCTTGCTGGGCGCGACGCTGGTGGGCGCGGTGTGCACGCCGCTGTTCGTTGCGGCCACGCCCTTGGGCGCTGCTGGCGTGGCTGTCTCGGTGCTCGTTGCACAGCTGGCTGCACTTGCCGTGTTGATCTGGCGCTGGTGTCGGGACGGCCATCCGCTAGCACCCGGCGCCGGATGGCAGCACTGCAAGCCAAGTGCGGTGATCGCCCGACGCATGCTGCACATCGGTCTGCCAGCCGCATTGCAGATGCTGGCGATGGCTTTTGCTGAGATCGTGTTGCTGGGCCTGGTGAACCGCCATGGTTCGACCGCTACCGCCGCCTATGGCGCGGCAACGCAGGTTCTGAGCTGGGTGCAGTTCCCGGCGATGAGCCTGGGCATTGCCGCGGCGATCTTCAGCGCGCACGCAGTCGGCGCGGGACGGCGCGAAAGGGTGTTGGCGATCGTGCGTACGGGGCTGCGTTTGAACGCCCTGGTCACCGCGCTGGTCGTTGGCGCTGCGCACCTGCTCGCGCCATTCGCGCTGCGCGTGTTCCTGGAGCCTGGAGCCGTGCTGGAACAGGCTCTCACCATCGTGCGCACCGTCGCCTGGAGCAGGGTACTGCTCGGATGGAGCCACGTGCTGGTCGGCGCGATGCGCGCGAGCGGCGCGGCGCTGGTGCCGGCACTCCTAAGCCTGGCCGCGATCGTAGGCATCGAATGGCCCCTTGCCGTGGCGCTGGAAGCGCGCTTCGGCCTGGCAGGTGTGTTCTGGGCTTGTCCTGCCGCGTTCCTCGCCATGCTGGCGCTGCACGGCCTCTACTACCGTCACAAGGAGAAAAAAGATGGACTATTCCGCCAACCAGGCGTCGCGCTCGGCGCGACGGGCCGCCGCGCGCCAGGTGCGTGACAGCTTCCCGCCCATGGGCATCTACGCCATCCGCGACCGAGCGGGCGATCACCTGCTGCTCGGCGCCAGCCGTAACGTGTACGCGGCGCTGAATCGCGCTCGCTTCGAACTGCGCATGGGTCAGCACGCAGACCGCAAGCTGCAGGCCGGGTGGAATTGCAGCGGCGAGGACGGACTCGCCTTCGAGGTGCTGGAACTCGTGAAGGAACGCCAGGATGAGAGTTTCGACTATGCGGGCGAACTGAAAGCGTTGGAGCAGATTCACCGCGAACTGCAAGGGCTGGCACCATGAGCGAAGAAGCCTTGCAGGCCTGCGTGGATCGACACCTGGAGCACTCGGCGATCGCGTTCAAGCTCGACGATGAACTCGGCACACATCACGGCCTGTCGTGGACCGATTTCGTGCTGCTGACGGTGCTGGATGCCGCCGGCAGCGCTATGCCCACGGCGGCGCTGGCACGCAGCTTGCGGATGTCCGCCTCGCACTTGCTGCTTCGGCTGCTGCCGCTGGAGAAGACAGGGCTGGTTGAGCGCACGGCAGATGGCGATGGCAAGCGCCACGTCGCGCTGCGTGCAACGGGCCGGCGCCTGCTGCACGAGGCGCGAGGCACCGCCACAAGGGCCTGCGCGCCCTAATTTGCGGGCGGGCGCCCCCCGGCCCCGGGCGAAAGCAGGCGCTACGTCGAAGCGGCTATCGCAGCGATAGGCAGGGTACGCAGGCCCTTAGAAAAAAGCTGTGATAGCATTTCGCCCATGCAACGCCAGCAATCCACCACCCTGACGCTAAGCCTAGTGCTCGGCCGGGGTCTGCTCGCGTTCGTGTCCTGAGCTTCGCGCTCTTCCAAGACTTCCCCCTGACCCCGGCCCACGAACCAGCCTTTGCCTAGCGCAAAGGGCTGCAGGGGATGTCGTCGCCTTCTCTTAGTTTTCTTTGTTTCGACCCTTGCGGCCGCGCCCGGACACCCCGGCGCCGCCAACTGTTCGTGGAGCCCGACATGATTGCCAACCCGTCTGCCAAGTACGCCCCTTTTGCCCCGATCGCCCTCGCTGATCGCCAGTGGCCCTCGCGCACCATCACCCAGGCCCCCTTGTGGTTGTCCACCGACTTGCGCGATGGCAACCAGGCCTTGTTCGAGCCGATGAACGCCGAGCGCAAGATGAGTCTGTTCATGGAGTTGGTGCGCATCGGCTTCAAGCAGATCGAGGTGGGCTTCCCAGCCGCCTCGCAGACCGACTTTGACTTTGTGCGCAAGCTCATCGAGGAAAAGCTGATTCCCGATGACGTGACCATCATGGTCATGACCCAGTCGCGCGAAGACCTGATTGCCCGCACGGTGCTGGCCGTGAAAGGCGCCCCACGTGCCATCGTGCACCTGTACAACGCCACCGCACCCGCCTGGCGCCGCATCGTGTTCGGCATGAGCGTGCCGCAGGTGATGGGCCTGATTGCCCACCACGTGGGCTACCTCAAGCAGCTCACCGACGCGCAGCCCGACACCCGCTGGACCTTGCAGTACTCGCCCGAGACCTTCAGCGCCACCGAGCTTGAAGTGTCGCTCCAGGCCTGCCACACGGCCATCAACACCTGGGGCGCGGGCCCGGGCCGGGAGGTGATCATCAACCTGCCCACCACCGTGGAGAACGCCACCGCCAACGTGTTTGCCGACCAGATTGAATGGATGCACCGCCACCTGGTGCCACGTGAGCACATTGTGTTGTCGGTGCACCCGCACAACGACCGGGGCACAGGCGTGGCGGCGGCCGAGTTCGCCATGATGGCGGGCGCCGACCGGGTGGAAGGCTGCCTGTTCGGCAACGGCGAGCGCTGCGGCAATGTGGACATCGTGACGCTGGCGCTCAATCTGTACACCCAGGGCGTACACCCTCAGCTCGATTTTTCGGACATTACCGCCGTGGCCCGTGTGGCCGAAGAGTGCACCTCGATCCCGGTGCACCCCCGCCACCCCTATGCAGGCGACCTGGTCTTCACGGCGTTTTCGGGCTCGCACCAGGATGCGATCAAGAAGGGTTTTGCCGCCCAGGACCCGAACGGCCTGTGGGAGGTCCCTTACTTGCCGATCGACCCGGCCGACCTCGGCCGCACCTATGACAGCGTGATCCGGGTGAACAGCCAATCGGGCAAGGGCGGTATCGCCTTCTTGCTGGAGCGCGAGCGTGGCGTGGTGATGCCGCGCCGCATGCAGGTCGAGTTCAGCGCGGTGGTGCAACGCCAGACCGATGCCAGCGAAACCGAGATCAATGGCGAAGACATCTGGACCTTGTTCCGTCACACCTATCTGCGCGGCAGCAGCAGCGGCACCGATGCCATCCAGTACCACGGCCACACTCTGGACAGCAGCGGCCAGGGCATCGAGCTGGACCTGAGCATCCAGGGCGTGCGCCAACGCCTGTCTGGTCAGGGCAACGGCCCGATTGCCGCCACCGTGGATGCCTTGGGTCTGCCGATGCGGGTGGACAGCTACGAAGAACGCGCCACCGGCAGCGGTGCCGATGCCCAGGCGTTGGCCATCGTCGAGGCCGCACTCGAAGGCGTGGCCGGCAGCGGCTTTGGTGTGGGCATGAGCCACAACATCGTGACCGCCTCGATCCAGGCCGTGATCAGCGTGGCCAACCGCTTGCAGGAGCGTCGCCCGGCGCGGGATGCCGAAACGAATGCCAAGGTGGACGCATGAGCGCGCGCGAGCCACAGAGTGCCTTGGCCTGGCCCATCCGGCCCGCGGGCCCGGGTGACACCGATGCGATCCAGGCCCTGATGGTGGCTGCCACCATCCGCTCGATCTGGCCCACGCTGGAAGCCAGTGCCCGTGATCGGGTGCTGGCGAGCTACGCGCGGGCCGGGCTGCGCCAGCGCCTGGACGATAGACAGCAGCCGTTCTGGGTGGCGCTGGACGCCGAAGGCGGCGACCCCTGCGGCGTGATCGCCCTGCAGGGCGTGCGCAAGGTGCAGTACCTGTTCGTGCGCCCACGCTGGCAAGGCCGGGGCATCGCTCGTGCCCTGTGGCAGGTGGCGCGCGAACACGCACTCCAGCAGCAGGCCGACACGGCACCGTTCACGGTGAATGCCTCGCTCAATGCGGTGGCGGCCTACGAAAAGCTGGGCTTTGTGATCGATGGGGCGGCTCAGGAAGAGGCCGGCTGGCGCTGGCAACCCATGCAAGCCCGGGTCTGACAACCCGGGCCGTCGAACACGGGAGGCCAGGGTAAGCACGGTCCCACGAAGACCTTGACCTGCGGCAGTCACAAAATGACACTAGCCGGACTCTCCCCTGCCCAATCCACCGATGGACATCACCGCCCCCCACGCCAGCGATGAAACGCCGGCCCCCGTGTTCCTGAAGTGGCCTTTGCGCGACCTGCGCACCTGGGTACGGCACTTCATGCGGGCCGAAATTCCGGTGCTGGCCAGCACGGCCCAGGCCTTGGAGGAACTGCGTGCCCGCGAGGACGACATCGGGCCTGGCGACCTGGGGCCGGTGCTGCGCACCGACCCCTTGATGACGGTGAAGTTCATGGCCCATGTGGCGACACTTCGCCGCGATGAAGACGACACGGAAACCGAGAGCATCACCAGTGCGCTGGTCATGACAGGCATCACGCCGTTCTTCAACCGATTCGGGCCACAACCCACGGTCGAGGATCGCCTGCGTGAACAGCCCGAGGCACTGGAGGCCCTGTACGAGGTGCTGCAACGCAGCGAGCGCGCGGCCCATTTCGCCATGGCTTTTGCGGTGCACCGCAGTGACACCGACATCGACATGATCCACGAGGCCGCCTTTCTGCACGACTTCGCAGAGTTGCTGATGTGGTGCCATGCGCCTGACCTGATGCTGCAGGTGCGCCATGCCCAGCAACGCGACCCGGGTCTGCGCAGCGTGCTGGCGCAGCGCAGCCTGCTCAATGTCGAACTCGACGACCTGCGTCAGGCGCTGCTGCGCCTGTGGCACCTGCCCCGGCTGCTGATCCGCATCAGTGACGGCAAGCATGCCGATCACCCCAGTGTGCAGAACGTGGTGCTGGCCTCACGCCTGGCCCGCCACACCATGAAAGGCTGGGACAACCCGGCTCTGGGCAGCGACATCGAGGAACTGGCCAAGCTGCTCAACGCCAGCCCACGCGTGACGCTGGCCTTTCTGCACAAGGTCGACTCTGCAGCCGCCCCAGGCTGATCGGCCTGCCGTCCAAGCCCCCCTGATCCGGCGCGCGCGGACCCGTGTCTTGCGCGCGCCAGCAGGAAATGGACAAGTCACCCATAATTGATGCATATACATCTATTTAAGCCAAGGCCCTTCGGTCCGTTGGCCATCGAGACACCATGCATCCCAGACCTGCCCTGGCCACCGCCACCACCGCCGCTACGGCGGCTCCCACCCAGCCCCCAGCCATGGACCCGCGCACCCGGCTGCTGCTGGAAGGGCCGATCGCGCCCACCTTGCTGCGCCTGGCCGCTCCCAATGTGGTCGTGATGGTGGCCCAGGCCGCCGCTGGACTGATCGAAACCTGGTTTGTGGGCCGGCTGGGCACCGATGCGCTGGCGGGCATGGCGCTGGTGTTTCCGGTGGTGATGTTGATGCAGATGATGTCGGCCGGCGCCATGGGCGGGGGCATTGCCTCGGCCATTGCCCGGGCGCTGGGCGCCCATCGGCGCCACGATGCCCACGCGCTGGTGTTTCATGCGCTGGTGTTGTCGGGCCTGTTCGGCCTGGCCTTCACGGCGGCGGCGCTGCTGGGTGGAGCCCCCCTGTATGCCGTCATGGGCGGACAGGGAGGGTCGCTTCAAGCCGCGCTGACCTACTCGAACTGGGTGTTTGCCGGCGCCGTGCTGGTGTGGTTGTTCAACTCGCTGGCCTCGGTGATCCGGGGCACCGGCAACATGGCCCTGCCGGCTCAGGTGATCAGCGTGGGCACGCTGCTGCTGCTGCCGGTGTCACCGCTGCTGATTTTCGGCTGGGGCCCGGTGCCGGCCATGGGCATTGCCGGCGGCGCCCTGGCTCTGCTGCTGTATTACGCAGGCGGCTCGGTGGCGCTGGGTCTGTGGTTGCTGTCGCCCCGCAGCCTGCTGCGCCCCACCTGGGCCGATGCGAGACTGCGCTGGCCTTTGTTCAGTGACATCTTGCGCGTGGGCCTGGCCGGTGCAATCTCAACGGTGGCGACCAATGTGGCCATCGCGATAGCCACCGGGTTGGCCGGGCGCTTCGGGCCTGAGGCCATTGCCGGCTATGGCACGGCATCGCGGCTGGAGTACCTGCTGGTCCCGCTGGTGTTTGGCTTCGGGGGGCCGCTGGTGGCCATGGTGGGGACAGCGGTGGGGGCAGGGCGGCGTGACCGGGCCTTGCGCGCCACCTGGATCGGGGCGGCCATGGCGGTGACCCTGTGCGAGCTGATCGGGCTGGCAGCGGCGGCCTTTCCACACGCCTGGTTGTCGCTGTTCGACAGCGATGCCGGCATGCAGGCGGTGGGGGCGCAATACCTGCGCATCGTGGGGCCGGTGTATGGGCTGTTCGGCCTGGGTCTGATCCTGTACTTTGCTTCGCAAGGGGCGGGGCGCCTGCTGTGGCCGGTGCTGGGCAACATCGCCCGGCTGGTGATTGCAGCGGCGGGCGGCTGGTTGGCCTGGCGCGCCGGCTGGGGGCTGGCCGGGGTGTTTGCGGCCCAGGCTTTGGCCTTGGCTGCCTATGGCGGCATCAATGCCGCAGCCATCGCCAAAGGGGTGTGGTTCAGCGACTGAGCCGGTGCCGCCGGCCTTGCATCAGGCGGCTTCGAGACGGGCCAGCGCCAGGCGGATGGCCTCGGCAATCTGGTCACGGCGCAGGGCAATGTGCTCGCTCAAGCCTTGTTCGGCCGCCGCCGCATCGCGACGGCGCAAGGCCTCCAGGATGGCCTGATGCTCTTGCTGGGTGGAGTCACGGCCCACGTGCTCCATGTCAATCCAACGGATGAAACGGATGCGGTCGTTCAGGCTCGCCAGCATGCGCTGCAACTCAGCGTTGCCCGACATGGCGGCAAGACGCTGGTGAAAAGCTTCGTCGAGGGCAACCAACTCAGCCATGGGCGTATCGGCAGGCACGCCACGGCTGTGGCTCAAAAAAGCCTGTGTTTCATCCAGTTGCTCGGGGGTGCCACGCAACAGGGCCAGGCGCAGGCATTCGCGTTCCACCGCCACCCGCGCCTCGTACAGATCGAGCGTCTCCTGCACATCCAGCGGGCGCCGCATGAAACCCCGCGAGCAGGGCTGCAGAAACCCCTCGGTCACCAGCCGGTTGAGTGCCTCGCGCACGGGGGTTCGGCTGACACCCAGGCGGGCCGCCAGTTCAATCTCGCTCAAGCGTTCGCCCGGCTTGAGCTGGCAGCTGATGGCCATCTCACGCAAGGTATTGAACACACCGCTGCCGCGTTCGCGCCGGATCGAGGAAATGGGGGCTTTCATGGGTCTGGATTGTGCCTCTGGACGCGTCGCCTGATTTAAGTATACTTAAATCGAAACATGCCTTTCGAGGCCAACCCGCTGCTGGCAGCAGCCCCACTTTCACGCAATGGATGGTCCATGAGCTCTTCTTTCAACGGCGCCGACGGCCTGGTGCGCATGCTGCAACTCAATGGGGTGAAGCACATCTTCGGCCTGTGCGGTGATACCAGCCTGCCTTTCTATGACGCGATGGCCCGGTTGGACCACGGCATCGACCACATCCTGACGCGCGACGAACGCAGTGCCGGCTACATGGCCGACGGCTATGCCCGGGTGACTGGCAAGGTGGGCGTGTGCGAAGGCCCCAGTGGCGGCGGCGCCACTTACCTGTTGCCGGGCCTGGTGGAAGCGAATGAGTCGTCGGTGCCGGTGCTGGGCATCACCTCCGATGTGTCGGTGGGGGCCCGTGGCAAGTTTCCGCTGACCGAATTGGATCAGCAGGCGCTGTACAAGCCGCTGACCAAGTGGAACACCACCATCGACCGGGTGGACCAGATCCCCGGCGCGGTGCGCAGCGCCTTTCGGGCCATGACCACGGGCCGCCCCGGGGCGGCCCACATCGCCTTGCCTTACGACGTGCAAAAGCATGCGCTCGACCCTGCCGATGTCTGGGCCCAGCCCGGGCACGACCACGTGCCGGCCTACCGCAGCGCGCCCGATCCGGCGGCCATCGAGCAGGCGGCCGAGCGCCTGGTGGCCGCTCGCTCCCCCGTGATCATCTGCGGCGGCGGGGTGGTGATTGCTGGCGCCTGCGAGGCCCTGGCCACCTTGGCCACCCACCTCAACGCGCCGGTGTGCACCACCGTGAGTGGCCAGGGCAGCCTGGCCGACACGCACCCCCTGAATGCCGGGGTGGTGGGCACCAACGGCGGCGTGGCCGCCACCCGCGCCGTGGTGGCGCAAGCCGACCTGGTGCTGTTTGTGGGCTGCCGCGCCGGCTCGACCACCACCGAGCACTGGCAGATGCCGCCGCGCAGCGTCACCATCGTGCACCTGGACGTGGACCCCATGACCATTGCCACCAACTACCGCACCGACGTCGCTCTGGTGGGCGATGCCCTGCTGGGCCTGCAGGCCTTGGCAGCCGCGGTGGCCCAGCGGGCCGCCCGGCGACCGGCTGATGCGGCCGATGGCCGAGCCCTGGCCGCACGGGCACGGGCTGAAAAGCAGGCTTTCTTTGCCCCGCTGGCCGCTTCGCTGGACCGCCCGATCAAGCCCGAGCGGGTGGTCGATCTGCTCAACCGGCTGCTGCCGGCCCGGGCCATCGTGGTGGCCGATCCGGGCACACCTTGCCCTTACTTTTCGGCCTACTTCAATGCCCCCCAGGCAGGGCGGCATTTCATCACCAACCGGGCGCACGGCGCGCTGGGCTTTTCGATGTCAGCCGGTGTGGGGGCGGCCTTCGGGCAGCCTGACTCGGTGGTGGTGTCGGTCATGGGTGACGGCAGCTTCGGCTTCACCTGCGGCGAACTGGAGACCATCGTCCGGCGCAACGTCCCGCTGAAGATGATTGTGTTTTCCAACTCGGTGTATGGCTGGATCAAGGCCAGCCAGAAGACGGGCTATGAACAGCGCTATTTTTCAGTCGACTTCAACCGCACCCAGCACGCCCGCGTGGCCGAAGCCTTTGGGGTGAAGGCCTGGCGGGTGGAAGACCCATCCGAACTCGAAGCCGCGCTCAAGGCCGCCCTCATGCACGACGGCCCCGCCCTGGTCGACGTGATCTCGCAGGAATTGCAGGACACTGCCGTACCTGTCAGCCAGTGGATGGGTTGACCCCTCTCCAACATTGCCACCCACCAGGAGTCTGCCCATGTCCGACCTCCCTCTGCACCGCCGCCACGCCCTGAGCCTGCTGGGCGCAGCCGCCCTGGCGCTGTCGCCCGTGGCCCGAGCCGACAGCGACACCCCGCTCAAGCTGGTGATCACCTTTCCACCCGGAGGCAGCACCGACATCGCGGCGCGCATCCTGCAGCCGCGCCTGTCCGAGAAGCTTGGCCGTCCCGTGGTGATCGAAAACCGCCCGGGGGCCGCCAGCCAGGTGGCCACGCAATACGTCGCCAAATCAGCCCCCGATGGCAACACCCTGCTGGTCAGCTTCGACACCCATGCCATCAACCCAATCGCCAAACCACGCCTGCCGTACGACACATTCAAGGATTTCACGGGCGTGTCGCTGGCCTTGCGTTTCCCTTTGGTGATTGCTGCATCGGCTTCAGTACCGGCGCGTGATCTGCGCGGCTTCATCGAAGCGGCCCGCAAAGCGCCCGGGAAATTCAGCTATGCCTCCACCGGGCTGGGTTCGATGAACCACCTGGTGATGGAAGACCTCAAGCGGCGCGCCGGCATCTTTGTGCTGCACGTGCCTTTCGGCGGCGGCGGCCCGGCGGTGCAGGCCGTGCTCGGCGATGTGACCAGCCTGACCCTGCTGAGCTATGCCGCGCTGCGCAGTCAGATTGCAGCCGGCAAACTCAAGGCACTGGCCGTCACCGGGGCACGACGCCTGCCGGAACTGCCCGAGGTCCCCACCGTGGCCGAATCGGGCTATCCCGGCTTCGAGGCCTATTCGTGGATCGGGATCTTTGCCCCCTCGGGCACGGCCGCAGCCACGGTACGGCAACTGACCGACGCTTTTCAGGCCACACTCAACAGCCCGGACATCCACCAGAAACTCAGCCAGGCAGGTTTTGAGGTGATGGCCACCGACGGCCCAGCCCTCGACCGCCACCTGAAGGATGAATACGAACGCTGGGGTTTGTTCGTGCGCCAGACCCATCTGAAACTCGACGACTAGAAAGAACCGCCATGCCCCTGCCACTCGATCACATCGTCATTGCCGTGCACAGGCTGGATCAGGCCATCACCGACTACCGGGCGCTGGGCTTTCAGGTCTTGATCGGTGGGCGGCACAACGGACGCACCTCGCACAACGCGCTGGTGGTGTTCCAGGACGGCAGCTACCTGGAACTGATCGCCTGGGAGGGCCCAGCCCCCCAGGAGCGCTGGTACAACACCTTGCAAAATGCCGGCGAAGGCCTGGTCGACTTCGCCCTGCTGCCCGGCGACACCACCGAGGTGTTGAACGCGGCGCGCGCCCGTGGCCTGCTCAGCCTGGAGGGCCCCTTTGACGGCGCCCGCCTGCGCCCCGACGGGGCCCAACTGCGCTGGCAGACTGCGCGCCATGCCAGCCCCGACCTGCCTTTTCTGTGCGGAGACATCAGCCCGCGGGCGCTGCGGGTGTCCGAGTTGCCAGCCGATCGTTTGCACCCCAATGGCAGCCTGGGCGTGGCCAGACTGGACATCGCCGTGCAGGCCTTGCCAACCTCGCTGACACGCTACCAGGCCTTGTTGGGCCCCGATCTTCAAGCCAGCCCTGTGTTGCTCGACGAAGGCGTGCAGCAAATCAGCCTGTTCTTGGGGGCCACCGAGTTGCGCTTGCAAAGCCCTGCCCCGGACGAGGCGGGCAATGCACGGGCCCAGGCACTGAAACACCGCCTGACCACACGCGGCGAAGGCCCCTGCACCCTGGTGTTGCGCGGCGAACCCGCAGCCCAACCGGTCGAACTGCCTTTTGAACTCAGCCACGGTGTGGCCCTGAGCTGGGCATCGCCACTGAAGCGTCCCTGAAAACACGAAACCCCACGCCAGGTGGGGTTTGCAACCACGCCCGCACGCAAGGCAGACTGGTCATGGATGGCCTGACAGCTCAATCGCTGAAAGACCTTGGGCTGAAGCGACTCAGCCCTTGGCAGCGATCAACGCGGACGGCGCGGCACCATCGGGCCACGGCCTTCGATGTGGCGGAACTTGATGCGGCCCTTGCTCAGGTCATAGGGCGACAGTTCCAGCGACACCTTGTCGCCAGCCAGAATGCGGATGTGGTTCTTGCGCATCTTGCCGGCCGAATAGGCAATCAGTTCGTGACCGTTGTCCAGCGTGACACGGAAACGCGTGTCAGGCAGCACTTCGTTCACAACACCCATCATTTCAATCAGCTCTTCCTTGGCCATGGTGCTTTCCTTTAATTACGGTGTCAGGAGTTGAGGGCGCGCAAGGTCGCGTACCCATTGGATGCCCTGTTCGATGGCATAGCCCGAAGCAGCGGCACGTGTCGAAAACTGGGGGGTGAAACGCATCACCCGGTCGGTACTGGCGCTGCCACGGCCACTGGCGATGGAAACCTGGGAGGCAAAAGCGCCGTCTTCCAGTTCGCGGGCGCAGGCAGCAATTCGGTACTTGCCCATCTGAATGGGGTCTGAAGCAGTTGTTGAGTTCGAGTTGAAAATCATCAAGGGGTTGAAAAGACCTGGGTCAGCTGTGACCAAATGGTCCCGGACAAAAAATACTGGCAGCCCCAAATGCCTAGGGAGCCCGTCCTGAACAACCAGAGAACCCGGCCACAACTGGCGCGAACCCGGCAACGCGCCAGCAGTGGCAGCGTCAACAGAAGGGGAAAGCCGCCAGCGCCCCGCATGGTGCGTGAGCTGACGGACACGCCACAAGCAGGGCTGGACCGACAACCCCCTCTGCCGGGGGTGGGCGCATCCGCTCAACCAGTGAACAGGCGCAGTCAGTCGCCAAGGGCGATCCCGCAATGTAACACACTCGCCCCAAAAACGCTGCTGCTGGATTCCGTTGCAAAAATGTCAGTCCTGTGTCGAGCCCCAATTGACGACCCCTCTGCCATCTGAAACCATTGGTCACAATTTCCTTGCTTTACTTTTTCGCAAGGGCTGTGAGTTGTCCGTTTGAGCGCCTTCATTGATTATTCCCTCTCGCCTGGGCAGCCGGCCCTGCCGACCGGTCTCCGGTGCCATCTTCGATGTGCCGCTCGGGCACGGTCATGAGCACGGACACCCGTCCGGTCTCCGCAGCGTCAACCCCCCACCTGCCCGATCTGGCCACTGCCCCCCACTTTGATCGTCTGGTGCGCCTGGCAGCCACCTTGTGCGGTACGCGCCAGGCCTGGTTTGCGGTGTGGCAGGACCAGGTCCCCGTGGTCGTGGCCGGCACCGGGGTCACACTGGGCCCCATGCGGTGGACAAGTGCATTGCATGCCGCATGGTCCGAGGCCGCAGACGGGACGATCCGCCAGTTTTCTCCGCAACAGGACCCGGCCTGGGCCGGCCACCCCTGGGTGCAGGGGCCGCCCGGCCTGTGCTTTCTGGCCGGCGTGGACCTGCGCAGCCGTGACGGCGAACGCATGGGCATGCTGTGTGTCGCTGATTCGCAGGCGCGAGAGCTGGACACCGAACAACGCGAAGCCCTGGACGCCCTGGCCTCGCAAGCCTTGCTGCTGCTGGAGTTCGGGCGCCAGCAATCCCGCTGGAACGACGCAGAGACACAGAACCGCCAGGCCCGCCAATGGCAGCAACTGCAAAGACAGGCCCAGCGCATTGCCGGGCAGGTGGCAGAAGTCGGCGGGTGGATCCTGACCCTGCCGGATCGCCAGTTTGTCTGGTCGCCCGAAGTGGCCCACATCCATGGTGTGAGTCCCGAAACCACCATCACGGCGGAACAGGCCTTTGCCTTCTACCTGCCCGACGATCAGCAACGCTTGAACACCGCCTACCGGGCCTGCGTGCGCGAGGGCGCCCGATTCGAGCTTGAACTGATGCTGCGCCGCGCCGACGGCCAGGCCATCTGGGTACGGCTGATCGGCGAAGCCGTGCGCGACGAACAGGGCACCACCGTGGCAGTGCAGGGGGCCCTGGAGAACATCGATGCCCGCAAACGTGAGGTTGAAACCCGGCTGGCCATCGTGCGCATGCAGCAAGAGATCGCCAACGCCGAACTCGACCTGGACGGCGTTCTGGAGTTGATGGCCCGGCGCGCTGCCGAGTTGACCGGTGCCGAAGGCAGCTCGGTCGAGTTGGTGGACGCGCTGGATTGTGTCTGCATGGCCTGCGCCGGCACGCTGAGTGCCTATGTGGGCCGGCGCATCGCGCTGCACGACACGTTGGCAGGCCAGGTGCTGCTGCAAAACAACACCGTGCGCTGCCAAGACACTGAGCAAGACCCGCGCGTCCAGGTTTCGCTGGCCCGCGCACTGGGAGTGCGCTCGTTGATCGTGGCACCACTCAAGGCGGGCGAGCAGGTGCTGGGGGTGATCCGGGTGGTCTCGGGCCGACCCGAGGCCTTCAGCCTGCGCGATGAAACCAACTTGCAGATCCTGGTCCTGACACTGGGCGGTGTGATTCAGCGCCAGCGCCTGGGGGCCAAATTGCAGGCCTCGGAAGCCCAGTACCGATTGCTCTTCGACCTGAACCCACAGCCCATGTGGGTGCACAGCATCGGTGACATGCGCATGCTGGCCGCCAACAAGGCCATGGTGGCGCACTACGGCTACAGCCATGAGGAACTGCGCCACATGAAGGCGCCCGAATTCTGGGTCGACGACAGCGAAGCCTCGCGTCAGGAGCGACTGGCATCGATCCAGCGCGGTGACGTGCAGATCAACACGCCACGCTGCCACCGCCGGCGCGACGGCACGCTGATGGATGTGGAAGTGACAGCCAACACCATCACCTTCGACGGTGAGGCGGCCCGGCTGGTGATCGCCACCGACGTGACCGAACGGCAACGCGCCGCGCGCGACCAGCAGCGCCTGACTCGGGCCCAACTGACCCTCAGCGCCTGCAACGAAGCGCTGGTGCGTGCCAACACCGAACTGGGCCTGCTGGAGGACGTGACCCGCACCTTGGTCGACATCGGCGGCTACCGCCTGGCCTGGGTGACTTACTTGGGGCTGGACGAGCCCCAGCAGCAGATCAGGGCCGTGGCCCGATACGGCCAGGGTGGTGGATTTCTGGAACAACTGGACCAGGCCGATGCCCCGCCAAGCCCCATGGCCCAGGCCTTGCTCGACGGACGACTGTTGATCCTGGCGGATCTGCAGCAAAGCCCGGACTGGGCGGCCTGGAGATCCAAGGCGCTGCAACATGGGCTGCGCGGCCTGGTGTGCCTGCCTCTGCGCGTCGGCGCTCGCCGTCTGGGCCTGTTGACACTGCACTCGGACGAAGCGTGCCGGATCAGCCATGCCGAAGAGCAGTTGCTCCAGTCCCTGTCCAACGATCTGGCCTTTGGCATCAGCAACCTGCGGGCCCAGGAAGAGCAGAACCGCCTGCAACATGCCGTACTGAAGCTGGCCACGGCCGTGTCGGCCAGCACCGGCACGGCGTTCTTCGATCAACTGGCCCGCAACATGGCCGAGGCCCTGGATGCGCAGGCCGGTTTCGTGGCCCGATTGCTACCGGCCACGGCAGACTCACCCGCTCGCCTGCGCCTGATTGCGGCCCAGGTGGCTGGGCAGGCCATCGCCCAAGCCGATTACCTGCTCGCCGGGACCCCCTGTGAACAAGTGCTGAAAGACGGCATGGGATTGGTGCGCAAAGAACTGGCCTGTGCCTATCCCGGCATGGCGGGGCACGCGCCGGCGGTGGCCTATGTGGGCCGGCGCCTGGACAACGCGGCCGGTGAACCGGTGGGCCTGGTGTTTGCCCTGTTCGAGCGACCGCTGGCCCAGACCAGCTTTCTGGTGTCGGCCCTGCACATCTTTGCCGCGCGCGCCGGCGCCGAACTGGCCCGCTTGGCCGCAGACAGCCAGATCCGCGATCAAGCGTCGCTGCTGGACAAGGCCCAAGACGCCATCATCGTGCGCCGCATCGATGGCGGGCTGAGCTATTGGAACAAGGGAGCTGAACGCCTGTACGGCTTCACCGCCGCCCAGGCCCTGGACCCCGAGATCGGCCTGTGCATCGAACGTGAGCACCTGCACTTCGATCTTGATCCCGCGCACCTGCTGCAAGACGGCGAATGGAGCGGCGAAATTGAACAACAGCGCCAGGATGGCAGCTCGCTCACCGTGGAGAGCCGGTGGACCCTGGTGCACGATGCCTTCGGTACGCCTGAGGCGATTCTGTCGATCAACACCGATGTGACGGCCCGCAAACAGGCGGAACAGCAGATCCAGCGCCTGGCCTTCTTCGATGCCCTGACCGAACTGCCCAACCGCCAGCTGTTGATGGACCGCCTGCAGCATGCACTCGCCAGCAGCACACGCACCGGCGCAGGCGGGGCCTTGCTGTTCATCGATCTGGACAACTTCAAAACCCTCAACGACACCTTGGGCCATGACCAGGGTGACGAGCTGCTGCGCCAGGTGGCGCGGCGCCTGAGCGCCTGCGTGCGTGAATCGGACACGGTGGCCCGCCTGGGTGGGGACGAGTTCGTGGTGATGCTGGAAAACCTGGGCCAGGCCCACCAGGACGTGATCGAACACGCCAGCCGCATCGGGGGCAAGGTGCTGGCCACCATGGCGGCGCCGTTCCTGCTGGCCGGCCAACAGCATGAAAGCAGTTGCAGCATTGGCGTGGCCCCCTTCATGGATGGCAACAGCGGCATCAGCGAACTGCTCAAGCAGGCCGACCTGGCCATGTACCAGGCCAAGACGGCCGGGCGCAACACGCTGCGCTTCTTCGACCCGGCCATGCAGGCCGAAGTCAGTGCCCGCGCCACCCTGGAAGCGGCACTGCGCCAGGCACTGGCCCGGGGCGAGCTGATGCTGCACTACCAGCCACAGACCGAACAGGGCCGGCACGTCAGTGGGGTGGAAGCACTGGTGCGCTGGCGCCACCCGGTGCGCGGCATGGTGTCACCTGCCGAGTTCATCCCGCTGGCCGAAGATACCGGGCTGATCATTCCCATCGGGCGCTGGGTGCTCGACACGGCCTGCAGCCTGCTCGCACGCTGGGCCGGACAGGTCGAGACCGAGTCCCTGAGCGTGGCCGTGAACGTCAGTTCACGCCAATTCAAACACCCTGATTTTGTGCAACACGTGATCAGCGCACTGGACGCCCACGGAGCCCGACCGGACCGGCTCAAGCTGGAGCTGACCGAAAGCCTGCTGGTGGACGACATGGACGCCATCATTGAACGCATGGGTCAGTTGAAAAACCTGGGGGTGGGATTCTCGCTGGACGACTTTGGCACCGGCTACTCCAGCCTCAGCTACCTCAAGCGCCTGCCGCTGGACCAGCTCAAGATCGACCAGTCCTTCGTGCGCGATGTGCTCACCGATCCCAACGACGCGGCCATCGTGCGCACCATCATCAACCTGGGCCGCAGCCTGGGGCTGGCGGTGATCGCAGAAGGCGTCGAATCACGTGACCAGCAAGACTTTCTCGCACGCCACGACTGCCATGCCTTCCAGGGCTACGCCTTCGGCAAGCCGATGGCCGATCAGGAACTGAGCCAGTTCCTGAGCCGCAACCAGAACCTGCAGCCGATGCACTGAAGTGCAGGGCAGGCCTGCGGGTCCCGGCGTCAGGCCGGGGCCTCGCCCCGGGTACAGCTGGCCAGCCAGGGCAACAAGGGGGTGGGGCGCGCAAAGTGATACCCCTGCAGCCCATCGCATCCGTGGGCAAACAGGAACGCCACCTGGCGTTCGTTCTCCACCCCTTCGGCAATCACCTGCAGCCGGAACTGGCGCGCCATCAACAGCACCGAACGCACGATGGCCACATCGCCTTCATCCTCTGGAATGCCATCGATGAAACTGCGATCGATCTTGATCTCATGGATCGGCAGCCGCTTGAGGTAGCCCAGGCTGGAAAAACCCGTGCCGAAATCATCGATCGAGAAACGGATGCCCAGTGCGATCAGCTCGTTCATCTGTGACTGCACGCTGTCTGAACGCTCCAGCAGCAAGCCTTCGGTGATTTCGAAGATCAGGCGGTTGGCCGGGGCACCACTGCGTTGCAACAGGGCGCGCACCCGCTCCACGAAATCAGGCTGGCGGAACTGCCTGGGGCTCACGTTCACCGACAACGGAAACGCCAGCCCGGCCGCCTGCAACTGCAGCAAGGCCTGCACGGCCTGCTCCAGCACCCATTCACCCAGGGGCACGATCAGGCCCGAGGTCTCGGCCACAGGGATGAACTCCACCGGCGACACCGCTCCTCGCACCGGGTGTTGCCAACGGATCAACAATTCGGCCCCGATCACCACCTGCCCGGTGCTGAACTGGGGTTGCACGTGCAGCGACAGTTGCTGATCCTGCAGCGCGTGCTTGAGGTCTTCTTCGATCAAAAACCGCTTTTCGATCTCGGTCTGCATACCGGGCTCGAACAAGGCCACCCGGTTGGCCCCGGTGGCCTTGGCATGGTTCATGGCGGCGTCAGCCTGGCGCAGCACATCTTCAGCGTCGGGGTAGGCCCCCTGATCCGACCCCTGATCGAGTTGTGGGCACACGGTGACGCCCAGGCTGGCGGTCACGCTGAAGCTCTGGTCTCCCAGCGGCAGGGGTTGCAGCAAGGCCACCCGCAACTGCTCGGCCAGGGCCTGAGCCTGTTGCCACGGAAGCAACGATGCAGAACGCGGCAGATGTGGCAACAGCACCACGAACTCGTCGGCTCCCAGGCGGGCCAGGATGGCGTCCGGGCCCAGCGATTCACTCAACCGCCGCGCCACACTGCGCAACAGCACATCGCCCTGGCCATGGCCTCGCGCATGGTTGAGGCGCTTGAAGCCGTCAAGATCCACATGGATGACGGCACCCGACCCTTCGGGCGGGCAAGCCTGCAGCCACTCGAACAGCTTGGCCACCATCAATGCCCGGTTGGGCAGGCTGGTCAGCGGGTCATAGTAGGCACGCCGGAAGTTGTCCTCATCGGTCAACTTGCGTTCGGTGATGTCGGTGTGGGTCCCGATCATGCGCAAGGGGCAACCCTGGGCATCCCGGGCCACCACCAGACCACGGCTGAGGATCCATTTCCATTGTCCGTCGCGGCAACGTGCCCGGTGCTCGTTGCGAAACAAAGGGGCGACACCCTCGAAATGCTGCTGGCGGGCCGCCTGGTGGGCGGCCAGGTCTTCCGGATGCACCCAGGCATCGGGATCATCGCCCGGCAACGCTTCAGCCTCGCCGTAGCCATACAAGGCGCGGTACTGAGGCGAAAAATAGTGCTCGTTGCTTTCGATGTTCCAGTCCCAGACCCCGGCAGCAGCCCCCTCGAGTGCGAATTTCCAGCGTGCCTCGGCCTCGCGCAGTTCCTGCTCGGCACGGCGGCGGTCAGAGATTCGGATGAAAAGCCCGTGCCAGAGCACCGAGCCGTCAGGCTCCATGGTCGGCCTCGACTTGCCCTGAAACCACTCCAGCCGGCCGTCTGGCAGATGGCTGCGGAACTCCATGGACCAGGGCGTCAGCGTCTTTTCGCAAGCCAGCACCGATTGCCTCATCGCTTCGCGGTCATCGGCATGCAATTGCTCAAAAAACGGCGCTGCGTCGGCTTTCAAGACCTCCGGCGCCAAGCCGAACAGATCCAGGAACGCATGGCTGGCAAAAGGAAACGACCCGACACCGGGCGAAGACAGGCGAAATTGATAGATCGCCGTCGGCATCCAACGGGCCAACTGGTTCATCTGTTGTTCACAGGCCGCCCCTAGGCGCTCCTTGTGGCTCAGCCGTTGATGGGTCGCCGCCAGCTCGATCTGGCGACGGCGCAATTCCAGGCGCGCCATGACCAGATCGGCCAGCAGACGCAGTTGGACCCGATCCGCTTCGAGCCACTGACGTGGCGAAGAGTCCAAAGCACACAGGCTGCCCAGCAGATGGCCTTCATCATTGATCAAAGGCACGCCGGCATAGGCGCGGATCTGGGGCCCGTCCAACACCAGAGGATGCTGGGCAAAACGGGGGTCGATGCTGGCGTCATCCACCGTCAGCATTTGACCTGTGGACAACATTTCGCGGCAAAACGACTGCTCCAGGGGCAATTGTTCCAGCGAAAACCCCACCCGGGACTTGAACCACCAGCGTGGGTCATCCAGAAAGCCCACCAAGGCCGTCGACACCCCCAGCAAACGGGTGGCCAACTGGGTCAATTCGTCAAAAGGGGCCTCGGCTTCGGTGTCGAGCACTTGATAGCGCTGCAAGCTGAGCTTTCGGGCCTGCTCCTGCCCCGGGTTTCCCATCCAGTTCATGAACGTGCGCAGCCCGTCCACCGTAACCGGTTGGCATCGCAGCGCATGGGTATCGGCGTGTGAAAGCACCACCCATGCAGGCGACGTTCACCGGACCCATCCGTGTTTGGAACAGAAAAAAGCATCAAAAAAGGGAGGACAAACAGGTTTTGCCAGGGCACAGACCCAGCAGCGAACCGTGATTCTGGCGACAAAAACGCGTTCAAAGCGCCAAAACGGGCAATTTTTACATTCCAGACCGACGGAAAAGAGCGGAAATCATTTATGACCCGCATTTCAATCACATTTGGGGCCACCCAGTTGTCCCTGACTTCTTCTTTGTATTCAATATATTGAAATAGTAGTAGTAGTAAGGGGCGTCCTAGTCTGTGGATAACTCATCTTTCTCTATCTTTGACAATAACTTGCAGATGATTGAAGCCTGTGCGCAGCTCTGCTCTCAAGGTGTTTCACTTTCATCAACAACTTTGGCTTGATGCGCCAGCCTGTGGACAAGCAGGGGCTTGTTCTGGATTTATCCCCAAACTTGTCCCGTGCAGACCCTCTTTGGAGGGCTCGAACAGCGTTGATCAATAAAACAACAGTCAACCAACGCCGTTGGCTGAAGGGACGCGCGACAGGGCTTTTTTGCCCATCTGCTGTGGCCTGAGCCCTGCTTCAACGATTTTGGAGCGCCTGAGTTGGCGAAGGCTGGCCTGTGATGCAAGGGGTCACCCTGCCGGACCTGGAAAAAAAGAGCTTGTACAGGGGTTTCTGGTGCTCTGGGCAGCGCACAACCGGGTCATCAAGGCTGTTCAGGTCGGACGGCCTGTGTGGTCAGGGTGGCCGAAGACCTTTGAACTTGTTTTTCAGACGCCCGATTCGTTGCTCACCACAGCACCCCATTCAAGAAAAACGCGTCTTCCATGGACCCGTGCGGGTGTCCCTGACTTCTTCTTTGTATTTAATTTATTTAAATAGTAGTAGTAGTAAGCAAGGTACTTTTCTGTGGATAAGTCACTTTTTTCTATTTAAATCAAATACTTGTCACACTTCAAACGTTGTGGGACGAGGCCTGGGAATTTCGGGCTTGGCCGGGGACAACTGGGATCGCTGCGCGGCGGCTGTGGACAAACCCCGAGTTGTTCTTGCGCTATCCCCAGGGTTTTCTGCGGCATTTTGACTCGTAAATTTCATAATGCAAAAAACAAACCCCCCAGGACCTGACGGTGCTGGGGGGTTGCGCGTGATCAATCTTGGAAGGGTCTGGCGTCCTGTGTTGTGCTGGCCTCCTTTTCTCAGGCTGGGTGATGGGGGTGGTGCATGCCGTGTTCTGGGCCTGACCTGGGGGCCATCAGGCGCTGGGCTTCGGCATCAAACACTTTTTGCTGTTCGGCATCGAGTGCTGCATAAAGCGCCTTGGTCGCCTGGTGCCGCTGGCCCATGCTTTGAGCGCGCTGCTGGTGCAGGGTTTCCAGTCGGTCCAGGCGCTCAGGCGTGCTGAGCTGGGCCAATTCGGCCCGGTCAGGCCGGGTGGGTGGGGAGGCCGGCGGTTTGATCGCGTTGGTGAAGGCCGTCCAGGCGGCTTCCTGATCGGCCCGCAATTTGAGCCGGGCCTTGAGTTCGGCACTGTGGCGTTCGAATCGGGCCAGTCGGCGGGCCGGGTCGGGTCGATGGTGGCCTGAGTCGCTGAACTGCATGCTGCGTGGGGAGGGCGTGTTTGTCACCCCATCCGTGGTGGGGGCCGCCTGGGCCAGACCGATGCAGGCCGTGGCGACCAGCAGGTAGGCAGACCATCCGATCTTGGTCAGTGATTTCATGGCTTTCCTTTCAGGGGAGCTGGCGTGCCGGGGGGGCACATCAACAGGGTTCCCAGTCTGCTGGGATGCTGTTTCGCGGCCATGAGTGGGCGGTGAGACTAAGTAAAGCTGCAGGCCCCCGCCAGCCCTCACAATGGAGGGGTGGGGACCTGTCGAAATTCACAGTTCCCGGATGCCTTTTTGATTCAAGGGATTTCAGTGTTCAAGAATTTGATTGTTTACCGCCTGGGTGAAGGCTGGACGGCCTCCATGGAAGAGGTGGAAGCGGCGCTCGACAAGGTGCGCTACGTGGAATGCGGTGCCAGCCAGGAGAAATCCGTCGGCTGGGTCGAACCCCGTGGCGATGCCCACGGCCCCTTGCTGGAGTCGGTGGGCGGGCAGTGGATCCTGAAGTTCATGATCGAGGTGAAAAGCGTGCCCGGCTCGGTGCTCAATCGCAAGGCCAAGGAACGGGCCCAGCAGATCGAGCAGACCACCGGCCGCAAGCCCGGCAAGAAGGAAACCAAGGAACTCAAGGAAGAGATCAAGCACAGCCTGCTGCCGATGGCCTTTTCCAAGCAGGGCTCGGTGTTGGTCTGGATCGATCAGTCGGCGCGCCTGCTGATGATCGAAGCGGGCAGCCAGGGGCGGGCCGATGAGGTGGTGACCGCTCTGGTCAAGTCGCTCGATGGTTTTGCCGTGGCCCTGCTCGACACCCAGATCAGCCCGGTGAGCGCCATGGCCGAGTGGCTGACCACCCAGGAGCCGCCGGCCGGTTTTGCCATTGAGCAGGAATGCGAGCTCAAGGCCGGAGATGAATCCAAGTCGGTGGTGCGCTACGCCCGCCACCCGCTCGACAACGACGAGGTCAAGCAACACATCGCCCAGGGCAAGCTGCCCACCCGGCTGGCCTTGAGTTGGGATGACCGGGTCTCCTTCATGCTGACCGAGGGCATGCAGCTCAAGAAAATCAGTTTCCAGGACGTGGTGTTCGAGGGTAAATCGGCCGACGACGGTGGTTTTGACGCCGATGTGGCCATCGCCACCGGTGAATTGGTGCAGATGTTGCCCGACCTGATCAATGCGCTGGGGGGCGAAGCCCAGCGGCCCAGCCTGGCCCCGGCGGAGGCCCAGGCCGCGCAGCCGGTGGCCCCGGGTGCGGCAGCCTCGGCAGACGAGGACGATTCGCCGCCGTTCTGAGTGCGCTGACTTCGGCTGAAATCTGCTGAAATGTCCCCATGGCCTTGAACCTTGTCTGGGTCAGTCTGTTCGGCGCGGCTTTTGCCGCCGCGCTGTGGCGTTGGCTGGTGGGGGGGGATGCCGCGGCCTTTCCGGGCCTGCTCGGGGCGATGTTTGATTCAGCCCGGTCGGGCTTTGAGCTGTCGCTGGGCCTGGCCGGCATCATGACCTTGTGGCTGGGCCTGATGCGTGTCGGCGAAAAGGCCGGCATGGTGGCCAGTCTGGCGCGGCTGGCCAGCCCCTTGCTGCGACGTCTGTTTCCGGAGGTGCCGGCCGGGCATGCGGCGCAAGGGGCGATGACGCTCAATCTGTCGGCCAACCTGCTGGGTCTGGACAATGCCGCCACGCCGCTGGGTTTGCAGGCCATGCGGGAGTTGCAGACGCTCAACCCCCAGCCGGAGGTGGCCAGCCATGCGCAGGTGATGTTCGTGGTGCTCAACACCGCCGGGCTGACGCTGATCCCGAGCTCGGTGATTGCCATCCGGCAGAGCGTGGCCTTGAAGCAGGGCCTGCTGTCCTTCAATGCCGCCGATATTTTCTTGCCCACCCTGGTGGTCACCCTCACGTCCTTGCTGGCCGGCGTGCTGGCGGTGGCCGTGGCCCAGCGCATGGCCTGGTGGCGGCCCCGTTTCTGGCTGACCGGGCTGGCGGCGGTGGCTGGCCTGCTGGCGGTGGTGGCCGGCCTGGCCAGCCTGCCAGCCGAGCAGGCTTCTCGCCTCACGGGGGCGGTGGGGGCTTTTCTGATTGTGGCGCTGGTGATGCTGTTCCTTGGGGTGGGCAGCTGGCGCCGGGTACCGGTCTACGAGGCCTTCATCGAAGGCGCTCGCGAAGGCTTCAGCGTGGCGGTGCAGATCGTGCCCTACCTGGTGGCGATGCTGGTGGCGGTGGGGGCGTTCCGTGCGGCTGGCTGCATGGATGCCCTGATGGGCTGGTTGGGCCAGGGCGTGTCGGCCCTGGGTTGGGACACGGCTTTTCTGCCCGCCTTGCCGGTGGGGTTGATGAAGGTGCTTTCAGGTGCCGGGGCGCGTGGGCTGATGGTCGACGTGTTGCAGACCCACGGCGTGGATTCGTTTGTGGGACGCCTGGCCGCCATCATCCAGGGATCGACTGAAACCACGTTCTACGTGCTGGCCGTGTATTTCGGCAGCGTGGGCATCCGGCACACCCGCCATGCCCTGGTGTGTGCCCTGGTGGCCGACGCCGTGGGCCTGTTGGCGGCCATCGGCGTGGCCTATGCGCTGTGGCGCTGAAACCGCTTCAATCCTTGCGCAGGCCGCAGGTGTTCCAGCCCAGCAATTGGTAAGGCGGGCACCAGCCCAGCAGACCGGTGGCCAGCGGCACAACACCGATCCAGCCCCACAGCCCCACGGTGCCCGTGGCTGCCAGGGCCACCAGCACGGCGCCCACGGCAATGCGCAGGATGCGGTCGATACCGCCGACGTTCTTGGTCATGAATAGCTCCAGAAGGGTTGTTGAAGACTGAATTTGATACCCCACGGGGTATCGTCGACATGATCTGTGTCAATGTTCTACCGATGGGCACGAGCCCGCACAGGGCTTGGCTTCGGCCTCATGCAGGCCCGCCAGGTCGTCCAGGATCGGGCATTCCGGGCGTTCGTCACCCGAGCAGCACTGCAGCAGGTGTTGCAGCGAGCGTTGCATGGCCTGCATGGCCGCGATGCGGCGCGACAACTCATCCACATGGTGTTGGGCGATGCGTTTGACGCTGGCGCTGGTGCGTTCCTGATTGCCCCACAGGCCCAGCAGTTCGGCGATCTCGGCCATCGAAAAACCCAGCTCGCGGCTGCGCCGGATGAAGCGCAGCCGATGCACATCGGCCTGACCATACAGGCGGTAACCGCTGTCGGTGCGTTGCACGGCAGCGAGCAGGCCCAATGATTCGTAGTGACGGACCATCTTGGCCGACACCCCGGCCAGGCGAGCCGCTTCCCCGATCTGCACGGGCCCGGTGTCTTGGCGGCGCTGTGGGCTCGGTGTCATGCGGCGACGGCGTAGCCTTCCTCGGCGATGGCCGCGGCCAGGGGTTCGCGAGGTTTTTCGCTTTGTACCGTGACCTGACCGCTTGGGCGGTCGATCTGCACCTGGGCCAGAGGGTCGACAGCCTTGACGGCCTGGGTGACGGCGCGTTCGCAATGGCCGCAGGTCATGCCCTGCACTTGAAATTGATGTTCCATGAGCTTTCTCCTGAAGGGGTCTGGATTCAGACCGTGGGGGTGATGATCAAGCTTGCCACCGTGGGAAGGTCAAGCCTTGCGCTGTATTTTGGCGGCTCTTTTTTTTCATTGACCTTGCCATGGTGGGAGGCTTTAGGCTTGCCAACATGACTTCTCCATCCTCGATTGACGCTTCCCCCCGGTCCGAGCCGGCTTCGACCGACGTCTGCACGCTGGACATCGGCATTGGCGGCATGACCTGTGCCTCTTGCGTGAGCCGGGTTGAGCGTGCGCTGCGCAAGGTGCCTGGTGTCCAGCAGGCCACCGTGAACCTGGCCACCGAATCGGCCCGGGTGGTGGTGCAGGCCAGCCCCCAGGCGGAAGCCCTGTTGCGTCGCTCGGTGCGGGACGCCGGTTATGAGCCCCGGGTGGCTGGCCTGGAAGATCCCGCCGAGCTGTCGCCGTGGTCGGGTTTCGGGCCGGTGGCCTTGGGTTTGCTGCTGTCATTGCCCCTGGTGGTGCCCATGTTGGGCGACCTGGCGGGCCGGCACTGGATGCTGCCGGCCTGGTGGCAATGGTTGTTGGCCACGCCGGTGCAGTTCGGTCTTGGCGCCCGTTTCTACAAGGCGGGCTGGCATGCCTTGAAAGCGGGCACGGGCAACATGGACCTGCTGGTGTCGCTGGGCACATCCGCGGGCTATGGCCTGTCGATCTGGCTGTGGCTGAACACGCCGCCCGATCAGATGCCCCACCTGTATTTCGAGGCCTCGGCCGTGGTGATCACCTTGGTTCTGCTGGGTAAGTGGCTGGAGGCCCGCGCCAAACGCCAGACCACCTCAGCGATCCGCGCCTTGCATGCCCTGCGTCCCGATCAGGCCCACTTGTTGACGGCCGAGGGCGAGGTGGACGTGCCCTTGGGTGAGGTGCTGGTAGGCGATCGGCTGGTGGTGCGACCGGGCGAACGCCTGCCCGTGGACGGTCTGGTGCAAGAGGGCGAGTCCCAGGTCGATGAATCCATGCTCACCGGCGAGCCTTTGCCGGTACCCAAGGCGCTGGGCGCCGTCCTGACCGGCGGCTCGATCAATGGCGAAGGCCGATTGCTGATGCAGGTGACGGCCGTGGGTCAGGAGACGGTGCTGGCAGCCATCATCCGGCTGGTGGAGGACGCCCAGGCGGGCAAGCCGCCCATCCAGCGGCTGGCCGACCAGGTGTCTGCCGTGTTTGTGCCGGTGGTGCTGGGCCTGGCCCTGATCACCCTCGGGGCCTGGTGGTGGCATGCCGGGGCCTTGGAGCCGGCGCTGATCCATGCGGTGGCGGTGCTGGTGATTGCCTGCCCCTGTGCGCTGGGCCTGGCCACACCAGCGGCCATCATGGCCGGAACCGGGGTGGCGGCACGCCATGGCATTCTCATCAAGGATGCCCAGGCGCTGGAATTGGCTCGCCGGGTCGACACCGTGGTGTTCGACAAGACCGGCACCCTGACCGTGGGACAGCCGCGCTTGCTGGCGTTCGAGCCCGCACCCGGCCTGGCGCCGTCGCCCTTGTTGCTGGCGGCGGCCAGTCTGCAGGCCGGCAGCGAGCACCCGCTGGCCCGGGCGGTGTTGGCCGAGGCCCAACAGCGTGGGCTGGTGTTGCAGGCGGCCAACGCGGTGCAGGCGGTGGTCGGGCGCGGCAGCCAGGGCGAGGTGGCAGGCCAGGCATGGCTGCTGGGCAGCTTGCGCTGGATGAATGAACTGGGGCTGGCCCCCGGCTGGTTGCCGGCGCCGCTGGCCGCCTTGCAAGCCCAGGGCGCGACGGTGTCGGTGCTGATGCGCCGCCGGCCCGAGGGGCTGGAGGCCTGCGCCTTGTTGGGTTTTGCCGATGAACCCAAACCGGGTGCGGCCCAGGCCCTGTCGGGGCTGCGCGATCGTGGGCTGCGGATCCTGATGCTGTCGGGGGACAACCGGGTCGCGGCGCTGGCCATGGGCCAACGCCTGGGCCTGGGCCCGGACGAGGTGGTGGCCGAGGTACTGCCGGCCGACAAGGCGGCGCACATCCGCGATCTGAAACAGGCGGGTGCCACGGTGCTGATGGTGGGCGATGGCGTCAACGATGCCCCGGCTCTGGCCGCGGCCGATGTGGGCATGGCCATGGGAACCGGGACTGATGTGGCGATGCACGCTGCCGGCATCACGCTGATGCGTGGCGACGTGGCCCTGGTCGGCCAGGCGCTGGAGGTGTCTCGGCGCACGGTGGCCAAGATCTGGCAGAACCTGTTCTGGGCGTTTGCCTACAACGTGGCGGGCCTGCCCCTGGCGGCATTGGGCTTCCTCAGCCCGGTGGTGGCCGGTGCTGCCATGGCCTTGAGCTCGGTCAGCGTGATGACCAATGCCCTGTTGCTCAAGCGCTGGAGACCCTGAAGTCGCTCGGGTTGTTCTGGACCTGTTTCAGACGTAAAAGTCTGGCAAACTGGGGAATTCTTCACACGTTGTGCCCTGTCCAGATTTCACAGGTGAGGCCTGTCATTTCTGAGTGCCACCCGGAGGTTCTTGTATGAATGTGTTTGCGCTGATGCGCTTGTTCACCATCCGCTTCCGGATGATCGGCGCCATTGCGGTGGTCTTGGGACTCTTGAGTCTGTTGGGCGGCGCCGGCATGCTGGGCATGTTCCGCATCCAGACCATGAGTGAGGATTTCATGACCCACTCCTATGCCTCGATGGGCAATCTGGCGGAGTTGCGCGCCGAGCTGGGGCAGGCCCGCCGGTTCGAGAAAGACATGATCATCCAGTACGAGAAGCCCGAGCAGGTCAAGCAGCTGCGGGCCAAATGGCTGGAGTCGCTGGGCCGGGCTGATCAGATGATCAAGCGCATGGCCAGCAGCGAAACCATGGGCAACAAGCCTGAACTGGAAACCGTGGGCCAGAAGCTGGTGGCCTACCGAGATCAGTTTGCCTCGGTGGCCAATCAACTGGAGTCGGGCGGGTATGAGTCCGCGACCACTGCCAACCGCATGAGCGCTCGCTCGGTGGCCCAGTACGACGAGGCTGAGAAGGCCGTGGCCGCCATCGAAAAGAGCCTGACGGCCCAGGTCAATGAAGCCGTGGCCGATCAGGCCCGGGTGTCCAAGCAGACCCAACTGCTGTTTGCGGCAGCCGTGGTGATCACGGTGATCGTGGTGGTGCCCCTGACCCTGCTGAACATGCACTCGATCTGCCGCCCACTGGAGGTGGCCCGCCAGGCCGCGCAGGCCATTGCCGGGGGCGATCTGTCGCGCCGCATCGAGGCCGAGGGCAAAGACGAGGTGACCGATCTGCTGAACGCCCTGGCCGACATGCAGGCCGGGCTCGGTTCCATGGTGTCGCAGGTGCGTGACGCCAGCGAAAGCATTGCCACTGCCAGCCATGAGATTGCCTCGGGCAACCAGGATCTGTCGGGCCGCACCGAGCAGACGGCATCCAACGTGCAGGCCACGGTGTCGTCCATCAGCAACCTGACGGGCAATGTGCAGCAGACGGCGTCGTCGGCCCAGTTGGCCAACCAGCTCTCGGGTTCGGCTTCTACCGCCGCGGTGCGCGGCGGCTCGGTGGTGCGCCAGGCCATCAGCAGCATGCATGAGATCTCGGCCTCCAGCCGCAAGATCAACGACATCATCGGACTGATCGACACCATCGCCTTCCAGACCAACATCCTGGCCCTGAACGCAGCCGTCGAAGCGGCCCGTGCCGGGGAACAGGGGCGTGGCTTTGCCGTGGTGGCCAGCGAAGTGCGTGGCCTGGCCCAGCGCTCGGCCGAGGCCGCCAGCGAAATCAAGGGCTTGATCAAGAACAGCGTGAGCGCGGTCGATGGCGGCGTGAAGCTGGTCGAAGACGCGGGGTCGGCCATGGACGAGATCGTTTCCGGCGTGCAGCGCGTGAGCGACATCATCGGCGAGATCACGGCCGCGGCCTCCGAGCAGTCCACCGGCATTGGCGATGTGAACCAGTCCGTGAACCAGATCGATCAGATGACCCAGCAGAACGCGGCCCTGGTCGAGCAGTCGGCCGCCGCCGCCGAATCGCTGCGTGAGCAGGCGGATCGCCTGGCCAGCGTGGTGCGCCAGTTCCGCCTGAGCGATCAGCACGCCAGTGCGGTCCAAAGCAGCCGCCGGGGCGGCTACCTGGGTTCGTCGGCTGGCGAACCCCATCTGCTGGGCATGTGAACCCGGCATGAACTGGCCCCGCGCAGGGCCGGTTCGCGGCACTCTTCAAGCCAGGCTGGCAATCAGCACGGCGTTGGTGCCGCCAAAGGCGAATGAATTCGACATCGCGTGGCGCAAGCCTGGCACGGCGCGGGCTGCACCGGCGATCAGGTCCAGTGCAAAGGCCGGGTCAGCCTGGTGGAGGTGGGCGGTGGGAGGCACCTGGCCAGTGGCCAGGGCTTGCAACGCCACCACCAGTTCCATGGCGCCACCGGCCCCCAGCAGATGCCCATGAATGGCCTTGGTGGAACTGACCGCCACCCCTCGTTCCCCGAACACCGTTTGCAGCGATTCGGCCTCGGCACGGTCGCCGGCCTGGGTGGCTGTACCGTGGGCATTCACGTAGCCAATGTCTTGTGGCTGCAGGCCGGCATCACGCAGGGCGGCCTGCATGGCGCGCACCTGGCCGGCTGCATCGGGCTGGCTGATGTGGCGGGCATCGCTGTTGGTGGCGTAACCTGACAGGCACAGCGTGTGCTGGGCACCCCGGGCCAGGGCATGGACCGGGCTTTCCAGCACCAGGGCCGCAGCGCCTTCGCCCATGGCGAACCCGTGCCGGTCGGCCGAGAAAGGGCGGCAGGCCGAGGCCGCCAGGCTGCCTTCAGGACCGGTCGGGGCCATGACCCGCATGGCTTGCCAACTGGCCAGCACGCCGGGGCTGAGCATGGATTCATGGCCGCCCACCACCGCCACATCGATCCAGCCGCCCCGCAGGGCACGCAGGGCCTCGCCGATGGCCACGGCCGACGAGGCACAGGCACAGGCGTAGGTCAGTGAGGGGCCGCGGATGCCGAGCTGCAGGCTGATCTCGGCCACTGCGGCATTGGGCATGGTGCTCAGCACGGTGGTCGGGCGCAGGCGCTTGTGCTCGCCGTACAAGGTGTGGCAACTGGCGTCGAAGCTGTGTGCACCGGCCATGCCGCTGCCCCAGTACAGGCCGACGCGCTCGGCATCGAGCCCCGCCATGTCCAGCCCGCTGGCGGCCCAGGCCGACTGGGCCGCCGTCAGGGCCATCGAGGTGCCACGGTCGGCCGGCACCCGTGAAGGGGTGCGCACCGCACCGTCGTTGAAATCGCAGCGGGCCAGAGGCAGGATCACCGGGTCGATGCCCGGCAGGTCGAGCAGCCAGGGGCCGACCGCGGACTCACCGGCCATCACTTTGGCCTGGAAGGCTTCCGGGGTGTGGCCCAGGGGGCTGATCAGCCCCAGGCCCGCTACCCCGATGCGGGCTGCGGTGCTGCTCATGCGCCTGCAGGTTTAGGGCTGGTGCCCAGGTGTTCGCGGATCACGCCGGCCAGGTGCTGCAGGGTGATGCCACCCTGGCGCGGGTCCAGGCGTTCTTCGGGAATGCGAAGCTGAAATGCGTCTTCAATGGCGAAGACGAATTCCATCAGGGCCAGCGAGTCCAGACCCAGGTCCTCGAGGGCCGCGTCGGGCTTGACCCGTTCGGCTTCGATGTGGAACTTGTCCACCAGGATCTGGGCAATGGTCTGGTCGATATCGGGAGTCATGTTGGAGGCGGCTGGCAGCTCAGATCGGGGGCACAGGAGAGCTCGCGGGCAGCGAGCGCACGAAATCGACGGTTTCGCGTACAACTTGCTGACGATCATTGTCAATGCTGATCATGTGAAAGCTGTTTCTGACGGTAACCGTCTTGAGTGAGACAGGCGCGGATGATAGTCCAACTGCCAGCAGACGCAGATTGTCCGGGCTGGCAACCTCGTCTTCTTCTGCATGCAAAGCCAGGATGTGGGGGCAGATGACCTGGCCCAGATGTCGGCGCAGGCGGCGCAGCAGCCGGTCGTTTTCGCGCAGGTAGCTCACGCCCAGGGTAGCACTGCCCGCACGTGATACCCGCCGGTTCTCCAGCTCGCGCGCGATCCAGGCCCGGATGCGTTCGTTCTTGACCCCATAGGGGGGCTTTTCCTTGTACTGCCACAGTCGCCCGATCGGGGTGTACAGCGCCAGCGGCAACAGAAAATGCCAGGGTGGAATGGCCCAGCCGTCGTAGCGCAGGGTGGTGGACATCAGCACCAGGCCGTCCACCGGGGTGGCTGGGTCCATGGCGGCACTCAGGGCCAGGCCGGCCCCGGCCGAGATGCCGACCAGCACCACGCGCTGGTGGCTTTCGCGCTGCTGGCGCACGCAGGCGTGCACGGCCCGGACCCAGTGCTCAAAGCGCTGGGCCGGTGCCTCGGGGTGCGCGGCATCGAAGGAATAGCCTGCGATCTGCAAGGGAACCACACTGCAGCCCAACTGACGCAAGGGGCCGTTCACGCTCAGCAACTCGTCGGGTGTGCTGCACAGGCCGTGCAGCAACACCACGGCCGTACTGGGCAGGGCAGCCTGGGTCATGGCCTTCAGGAGGCACCTTCGCTGGTCTTGGCGTTCTTGGCCCGCGAGAACCACGACACGTACAGCGAGGGCAGCACGACCAGGGTGAGCAGAGTGGCCGTGACCAGGCCGCCGATGACCACGATGGCCAGCGGGCGCTGGGTTTCGGAGCCGATCTCACGCGACAGTGCCATGGGCAGCAGGCCCAGGGCGGCCAGCATGGCCGTCATGAGCACGGTGCGCAGGCGTTGCATGGAACCGATGCGGGCCGCTTCGTACACCGTGTGGCCGGCCTTGCGCAACTGCTGGAACACCGAGAGCATCACCACCCCGTTGAGCACGGCCTGGCCGCTCAGGGCAATGAAGCCGATGGCCGCTGACACCGACAACGGGATGCCGAAGATCCAAAGTGCCACAAACCCGCCCACCAGGGCCAAGGGCACGTTGAGCAGGATCAGCGAGGCCATCTTGAAGGATTTGAAGGCATCGAACAGCAGCACAAAGATCAGCAGCAGCGAAATCGGTACCACCACGGACAGGCGCTTCATGGCGCGTTCCTGGTTTTCGAACTCACCCGACCAGTTCACCACATAGCCGGCCGGGATGTCGATCTTGGCGACCCGGGCCTTCATGTCGGCCACCACCGAGCCCATGTCGCGGTCCTTGATGAAGATGCCGATGGCGGTGGTGCGCCGGCCGGCCTCACGGGCGATGTTCATGGCGCCGCTGGTTTCGGTGATGTGCGTCACCGCGCCCAGTTGCACATAGCCACCGTCGGCCGTGGGGATGGGGGTGCGTTCCAGCTTGGCCACCAGGCGGTCTTCGGCGGGCAGGCGCACGGCCACGGCAAACTTGCGCTCGCCTTCCCACAGGCTGGTGGCGGCCTTGCCGGCCAGGGCGGCCTCGATCACGTCCTGGATGTCGCCCACGTTGAGGCCGTAGCGGGCGGCCCGGTCGCGGTCGATGTCGATCAACAACTGCGGCACCTGGCCGTCGCGGTCGATCTCGGCCCGCGACACCCCCTGCACCTGCTTGACCTCACGCGTGATGGCTTCGGTGATGCGGCGCATCTCGGCCAGGTCGTCACCCGCGAGCTTGATCACGATCTGCCCCTTGATCTGGGAGATCGATTCGAGCACGTTGTCGCGGATCGGCTGCGAGAAGGCCGGGTCGATGCTGGGGATGGCCGACAGGGCGTGGTCCATCTCGTCAATGATCTTGTCGTGCGTCATGCCGGCACGCCATTCGTGCTCGGGCTTCAAGTCCACAAAGATCTCGGCCATGCTGATGGTCTTGGGATCGGTGCCGTCTTCGGGCTGGCCGGCCTTGGACACGGTGGTGCGCACCTCGGGCACGGTCAGCAAGGCCTTGCGAGCCATGCGCAGGATGCGCGCGGCCTCTTCGGTCGACACGTTGGGTGACAGCGCGAAGTTGATCCAGGTCGTGCCCTCGTTGAGTTCGGGCAGGAACTCCGAACCCAGGCGCGAGGCAACCACGCCCGACATGGCGAAGGCCGCCACGGCAATGCCCAGCACCTTGCGGCGGTGGTTCAGCGCCCAGCCCAGCACGGGTTCATACAAGCCCTTGGCGGCGGTCACCACGCGGTTGTCGTGGTGGGGCAGTTTGCGGCGCAGCATCCAGTAGGCCAGCAGCGGCACCAGGGTGAGCGAGAACACCAGCGAGCCGATCAGGGCCGTGGTCACCGACAAGGCCATGGGCTGGAAGATGCGGCCTTCGTGGCGCTGCAGCGCAAAGATGGGGATGTGCGCGGCAATGATGATCAGCATCGAGAACAGCGTGGGGCGGCCCACTTCGTTGGCCGCGTCGATGATGGTCTGCTTGCGCTCCGAATCGGGCATGTCCTCGCGGTTCTGCGCCAGCCGGTGCAGGATGTTCTCGATCACGATGACGGCGCCGTCGACGATGATGCCGAAGTCCATGGCCCCCAGGCTCAGCAGGTTGGCCGGTACGCCCATGATCTTCAGGCCCATGAAGGTGGCCAACAGGGCCAGCGGGATCACCACCACCACGGCCAGGCTGGCGCGCAGGTTGGACAGGAAGATGTAGAGCACCAGCGACACCAGCACCGCGCCCTCGACCAGGTTGCGGAACACCGTGGTGAGGGTCTTGTCCATCAGCCAGGTGCGGTCGTAGAAGGGCTCGATCTTCACGCCCGGGGGCAGGCCGCGCTCATTGAGCTCGGCGATCTTGTCTTTCACACCCTTGAGCACCACGCTCGGGTTCTCGCCCTTGCGCATGATCACGATGCCGGTCACCACGTCGTCGTCCAGGTCCTGGCCGACCACGCCCAGACGGGGCACGGCGCCGATCTTCACCTGCGCGATGTCGCGGATCAGGATCGGGGTGCCGTTGCGTGCGGCCACCACGATGCGGCCGATGTCTTCCGACGACTTGAGCAGGCCCAGGCCGCGGATGGTGTACTGCTGAGCCCCCTGGGCCACATAGCTGCCGCCCGCGTTCGAGTTGCCGCGCCCCAGGGCATCGAGCAGGTTCTGGAAGTTGAGGCGGTAGGCGCGCAGCTTGTCCAGGTCGGGTTGCACCTCGTACTGCTTGATCGAACCGCCCATCGCCACCACATCGGCCACGCCGGGCACCTGGCGCAGCGCACGTTCGGCCACCCAGTCTTCCAGGGTGCGCAGGTCGGTGGTGCTCAGCCCGTCGCCGCGCAGGCGGTAGCGCATGATTTCACCCACGGGGGTGGCGTTGGGCGCGATCTCGGCCTCGACGCCGGCGGGCAGGTCCACGCCGCGCAGGCGCTCACTGACCTGCTGGCGCACCAGGTTCACATCGGCCTTGTCGTCGTAGGTGACGACCATGAAGCTCAGCCCGAACTGGGTGTGCGAGAAGACACGGATCGAATTCGGCAGCCCCGACAGGGCCACCTCGATCGGCAGCGTGACCTGCTTTTCCACCTCTTCGGCGGCCCGCCCCGGGAACAGCGTGATCACCGTGACCTGGGTGTCGGTGACGTCGGGAAAGGCCTCGACCGACAGGTTCTTGAAGGCGATCACCCCGGCCAGGGCAAACAGCAGGGTGCCCAGGACGATGAACAGCGGTTGGTAGAGCGCGTACTGGATCAGGCGTCTCATGGGGCGTTCCCTTTGCCGGTGCTCTCTTTGCCTTCAGTGGCGGGGGCGCTCTTCGGGCTGTCGCTGCGGCCGATCGAGTCTTCCTGGGCCACGTGGAACTGGCGTGCCAGCAGCAGGGCGTTGTCCGACACCACCAACTCGCCGGCCTGCAGGCCCTTGCTCACCACGACCTCTTTGGGCCCCTGGTGCACCAGGGTGACGTCACGCGGCTCGAACACCCCGGGTTGGGTCTGCACGAACACCGCATGGTGGGTGCCATTGAGGGTGATGGCGGCCGCGGGTACGACCACACCGCTGCTGAAGGTCTGGTGCACGCGGGCGGTGGCCAGCATCTCGGCTTTCAGGCGCCGGTCGGCATTGGCCACCAGGCCACGGACCTTGATGGTGCGGGTGCTGGGGTCGATGAAATCGGACGCTGCCAGCACCTTGCCCTGGAACAGGGTGCCTGGGTAGGCCGCCACTTCCAGCTCGAAGCTGGCACCGGGCTTGAGGATGCCGGTGTCGATCTCGCGGGCATCGATCTGCACCCACAGCGAGGCTGGGTCGCTGACCACGAACAGGGCCGGTACGCCGGGCCCCGATTGGTCGGGCCGCAGTTCCTGGCCGGGGTTGAGGTTGCGCTCCACCACCACACCGGCGATGCCGCTGCTCAGGCTGAGCTGTTGGTTGACCTGGGCCGAGCCGCCATACAGGGCGGTGCGGGCCTGGGCGCGGGCCACTTCGGCCTGGGCGCGCGAGGCGTCAGCCTCGCTTTGCTCCAGATCCTTGCGCGCAATGATGCCGGCGGCAAACAGTTCGCGCTGGCGCTGCACGGCCTGGTTCATCAGGCGGGCATCGACCTGGGCGCGCGCGGTGTCGGCCTGGGCCTGGCCGAAATCGGGCGAAGCCAGATGGGCCAGGGCCGAGCCGGGCTGCACGCGTTGGCCCACGTCGGCATCGATGCGGGTGACCCGGCCGGCAAAGGCGGGGTAGATGCGCTGGGTGCGTTCTTCATTCCAGACCATGCGCGCGGGCAGTTCGACCGTGATGTCCTGGGCGGGCCGGGCGGCCTGGGTGGGCAGCAGGGCCAGTTGGGGGTGACCGGCCGGAAAGCGCAACTGCTGGCCCTGCACGATGGGGGTGGCGGGTTGCGGGGCGGCATTGGGCGTGGGGGCTGGGCCGCAGGCCGACAGCAGCGCGCTGGTCAGAACAGCGAGGGTGCAGAGGCGATGGAGTGGGAGCTTGCGCATGGGGTAGGCAGGAGTGGGTTGGGGCGCCGTGAAAGGGGGCCGTGTGAATCAGGGGGTGGCCAGCAGGCGCTGGGGTTGGGTGCGCAACAGCCACAGGCCTTGGGCACGGGCGTGCTCGGCGCGCGCGTTGACGGCTTCGATCAGGGTGGCACGCAGCGTCCGGCGAGCATCGAGCAGATCCACCAGCGGGATGGCACCTTTGCTGTAGGCCAGCTCGGCGCCGGCCGCCACCTGGCGCGCGCGCGGCAGGATCTCGGTCTCGTAGCTGCGGGCCTGGGCCAGGGTGCCCAGCAGGCTTTGCTGCAGGCTTTGCAGCTCCAGCAAGGCGTTCAGGCGCACGCGTTCGAGCAGGGTGCGGGCCTGGTTCAGGCCCGCCAGGGCGCGGGCGATCTCGCCCTGGTAGGCGTAGTGGGTCTGCAGCGGCATCTGCAGGCGCAGCTCCAGCAGGCGGGTCGAGGTGCCGGGGTAGTGGTCCAGCGAGGCCCCCACGGTGATGTCGCTGCGGGTCAGTGCCTGGGCGTTGTCCAGCGCGGACTGCGCGGCATCCACGCGGGCCTGGGCGGCGCGCACATCGGCGCGGGCATCGACCACGGCCGCCAGGTCGGTGCCGGTGTCTGGTGGGGTCAGGGCCGGCCAGTCGGGGGCTACTTCCAGCGCGGTGGCCGTGCTGCGGCCCAGCACCTGGCTCAGGGCCGCGCCGGCACGTTGGCGCTCCAGCTCGGCCAGGCGCACATCACCCTGGGCGCGCTGGGCCTCGATCTCGGTGCGGGCGGCATCCTGGGCTGCCAGGTCGCCGGCGCGCACGCGCTGGGCCGCGGTGCCGGCCAGCTGGCTGGCGCTCTGGCTGATGGCGCGCACTTCGGCCAGCCGCTCCTGGGCCGCCAACAGATCGTAGAAGCCAGTCAGCCCGGCTTGCAGTTGCAGCACCCGGGTGTCGTCCACATCGGCCTGGGCCGCATCCGCCGCACGTTGCGCCGACAGCGTGCGCAAGGCCCGCTTGTTGCCGCGTTCCCAGGTCCAGTCCAGGCCGACGCTTTTGTCGATGCGCTTCTCATTGAGCACGCTGCCGCTGCCCAACCCATGCTGCAGGTCCATCTGGCTGGCCTTGGTGGTCAGCACCGGCAGCGGGGCGTGGTCGGCGCTGACGATGTCGGCCCGCGCCGCCGCTGCCAGCTCGTTGGAGAACTGCACGTCAAGGTTGTTGCGGGCCCCCTGCAACACCTGCTCCAGGCGCAGCACGGAGGGGGTGGGCGCGGCCGTCTGGGCCAGCGCGGCCGTGACGCAGGCACAGGCCAGCGTCACGGCCATGGAAATCTGTCGGATGCTCATCGTTACAGCTTATGCCTCATGGTCCCTGACCTGAACCTGACCAGGACCTGACTTTTGGGTGTTTTCCCCAGGTTCACGGAGCGCCAATGGTCTTGGGCAGACCGGTCAACCGGGGGGACGGCGTTTGCCTCGTGCCGCCGAACACCTTGGCGCAGGCAAGGTGGGCGAATCGGGGTAGGCTTGCATCCTGCCATTCAGGAATGACAAGCATGCGAATTCTGGTGATTGAAGACGACGCCGTGCTCCGGGACGTGATGGTGCGCAGCCTGAGCGAGGCGGGCCACCGGGTGGATGAGGCCGCCACACTGGGTGAGGCCGACCATTTCTGGCGCATCCAGCTGTTTGATGCGGTGCTGCTCGATCTGAACCTGCCCGTGGGCCAGGTGGGCCAGGGCCTGGGCAGCGGCCTGACCCTGCTGCGGGCCGCCCGGGCCCGCGGGGACCAGGTGCCGGTGCTGGTGCTGACGGCCCGTGACCGCACCGAGGAGCGCATCGCCGGCCTGGATGCCGGGGCCGACGACTACCTGGGCAAGCCCTTTGACCTGGCCGAGGTCGAGGCCCGCTTGCGGGCCCTGGTGCGGCGCAGCCAGGGCACCCAGGACATCACCACCGTGGGCACCCTGACGCTGGACCGCAAGGCGCGCCGCCTGAGCCTGCAGGGCGACTGGTTCGAGCTGCCCGCGCGCGAGTTCGAGGTGCTGTGGGAGCTGATGACCCCACCGGGCCGGGTGGTCAGCAAACGCACCCTGGCTGACAAGCTGTCGGGCTTTGACGAAGCCCTGGCCGACAACGCCCTGGAGGCCTTCATCTCGCGGCTGCGCAAAAAGCTGGTGGGCAGCGGTGCCAGCATCCGCACCCTGCGCGGCCTGGGCTACCTGCTGGAGGCCGAGGCATGACGGGCGCCGCCGGGGCGGCCACCCTGGCCCTGCCTTCTCTGCGCTCGCGGCTGCTGCGCCATGTGTTGCTGCCCCTGGGCCTGACCTGGCTGGCCGGGGCCGTGGTCTCGATCTCGCTGGCGCGCCATTTCACCCAGGCGGCCTACGACCGGTCTTTGCTGGATGACGCGTATTCGGTGGCCAGCAATGTGCGCGCCAACGATGCCGGTCTGGAGCTGATGCTGTCTTCGCGCGAGGTGCGGGCGGTGCTGTTCGACCAGGTTGAGAGCGTGTACTTTGCGGTACGCCGGCCCGACGGCAGCCTGCTGGCCGGGCACTCGGGGCTCAACATGCCGCCGATCTCCGACACCGACGAAGCCGTGTATGGCTTTGCCGACATCTACTACCAGGGCAAGCCGCTGCGGGCGGTGCGCCTGCGCCGATCCGAGCCGCTGGCCTTCGAGGTCATCATGGCCCAGACCACGCAGAGCCGCAGCGCACTGCTGCGCAACCTGCTGCTGTACTCGGTGATCCCTGAGGTGCTGCTGTTGGTGCTGCTGGCGGCCTGGCTGGGGCGCGCCATCCGCGCCGAGTTGCAGCCCCTGGCCCGCCTGCAGCAGGCGCTGGGCCAGCGCAACGCCCAGGACCTGACGCCTTTGCAGGTGCAGGCCAACACCCGAGATGTGCACCTGCTGGAGGATTCGCTCAATGCCCTGCTGGCCCGGGTGGCCCGCGGCGTGCAGGCCCAGCGTGAGTTTGCCGGCAACGTGGCGCATGAGCTGCGCACCCCGCTGGCCGGCATCCGGGCCCTGGCCGAATATGGCCTGGCCCAGCGCGAGCCCGAGGCCTGGCGCATGCAGTTGCAGCGCATCGTGGGCAGCGAGGCCCGTGCCAGCCACCTGGTCGATCAACTGCTGGCCCTGGCCCTGGCCGACGAGGCCCGCACCCAGATGCAGGCCGTGCCGGTGGCCCTCGATGAGCTGGTACGCGATGCGGTGCTGCGCCTGCTGCCGCGTGCCGATGCCGCCGGCATCGACCTGGGCGGGCGCGGGCTCGATGAGCCGCTGCGCGTGATGGGCCACCCTACGCTGCTGGAAGGCATTCTCAACAACCTGCTGGACAACGCCCTGCGCTATGGGCGACCGGCCTCGGGCGAGGGCGGCAGCATCACCGTCGAGTTGCAGCGCCAGGCCGACGGGGTGCACCTGTCGGTGATCGACAACGGCCCCGGCATCCCGGGGGCCGAGCGCGAACGGATCCTGCAGCGTTGGGTGCAGGGCGAGGAGCGCGAATGGATGGGCGAAGGCGTGGGCTTGGGCATGGCCATCGTGTCGCGCTATGCGCAGTTGCTGGGCGCGCGCTTCGAGCTGGGCCGGGGCCCGGACGGGCAAGGCCTGAAGGCGGGCATCGTGCTGCCCCCGGAGCTGCTGATCGAGCCTGGCGCCTCGCTTTGAGGCGTGGCACTTGATCTGGGTCAGGGACTTGCGCCGGGCGGCGTGGCACGCTCGTGCTCTTCTCACAGACACCCCGGGGCACACCATGGCACAAGAATGCATCAAGGTCATCCAGGAAGAACACACGGCGCTGGCGGCCATGCTGCGCTCCATGCTGATGATGCTCGACCGGGGGCCGGGTGACGAGCCAGAAAGCTTCTTTGACGTCATGCGGGCGATGCTGTTCTACATCGATGAGTTCCCCGAACGCCTGCACCACCCGAAAGAGTCGGACCTGTTGTTTCCGCGGGTGGCGCGGCATTCGCCGCATGTGATGACGGTGGTCGAGCAACTGGAGCGCGACCACATGAAGGGCGAGACCGCGGTGCGCGAGCTGCAGCACCTGCTGCTGGCCTGGGAGCTGATGGGCGACGGCCGCCGCAAGCGCTTCGAAGACGAGTTGCGCCGCTACATCGATTTTTACCTCGATCACATGCGGCTTGAAGAGACCGTGATCATTCCCGAAGCCCGCAAGGTGCTCGACGAGGGCGACTGGAAGGCCCTGGACGAGGCCTTCCTGAGCAATGCCGACCCGCTGGTCAACCCCAGCCTTCGCGACCCGGCCTACGACCGACTGTTCACCCGCATCGTGATGCGGGCGCCCAGCCCGGTGGGCCTGGGCTGAACGCCCGGTCAGGGCCTGTCCACAAGCCCTGACTCAACCGCCGTGCCCGGGCGGCGTCCACATCTGGTGGGCGTCCAGCAGCAGGCGGCTCTGGCTTTCCAGGATGTCCAGCCGGGCCGCGTCGGCATTCAGCCGGGCCTCCAGGGCCAGCCGGCGGGCCTGCAGGGCGTCGCCCAGCGGCAATTCACCCAGGCTGTAGGCCCGCCCGGCCAGGCGGGCGCTCTGGTCCATGCGTTGCCAGGCGGCCTCCAGGGCCTGCCAGCTGGCTTCACCTTCCACCGCATTGATGGCCACGCGCCAGGCTTCCGAGCCCACGCGCTGGCGCACCTCGTCCACCTTCTGGCGGGCCATCTCGGCCAGGGCCAGGGCGGTCTGCTCGTCGGCCCGGCGCCCGGCGCCGCCCCAGGGCAGCGACACATACACGCCCAGCACCTGCTCCTGGCCGCCGCGCTCGCGCGAGGCGCGCACGCCCAGCACCGGGTCGCCCTGCCGGTCCAGCCCGGCCCGGCGGGCCACCAGTTCGGCGTGGCGCGCCTGGGCTTCGGCCAGTTCCAACTCGTGGTTGTCGGAGAGCACCCGCTCTACCCACTGCTGGGCGGTCTCAGCCAGCCCGGCAGGCGCGGGAAGACCGCTGGAGGTCGGCTCCAGCCCGGCTTGCACATCGGGGTAGCGCAAGCGCAGGTCGGCTTGAAGGGCGCGCAGCCGGGTGCCCGATTGCTGGGCTGCGGCCTGGGCCCGGCCCACATCGGCCTCGGCCTGCAGCAGCTCCAGCCGGGCGGCCTCGCCCGCCTGCAGGCGCCGCTGTGCCACCGAGCGTTGTTGCTCGGCCAGGGCCACCTGCTCGCGCAGGACCTGCAGGGTGCGGGCTTCGCGCAGCGCGTCGAACCAGGCCTTGAGCAGGGCGCGGGCAGATTCGTGCCAGGTGTCTTCAAACGCCAGCATCCCGACCTCGGCCTCATTGCGGCCCAGGGCCTGATCGGCATCGAGTTTGGCCGGCAGGCGCAGGCCGCGTTCCAGGGCCAGTTCGGTTTCGCGGTAGCGCGGCCCAGGCATTTCACGGCGTTGCTGCACGCCGGCCTTGAACGTCCACTCGTGCGGGCCGGCGTTCAGCCGGGCCTGCCGCCCGGCGGCGGCATCGACGTTGGCGCGCGCCGCCTGCACCATGGGCTGGCGCAGCAGCATGGCGCGCACGCGCTCTTCGGGGGGCAGCACGTTCTGCAGTCGGCCAGCCCAGGGCAGGGGCACCCGCTCCAGCGTGGCGGCGGGGTCGGTGTGGGCCGGGCCTGGCGGCGTGTCGGCGAAGGCCGGCAGGCTCAGTGCGGTGCACAGGGCCAGCACCAGCAGGCGTGGGGGGCTGATGGATGCGCGTGTCATGCCAGCCTCCCGTGTTGCAACAGCGGTGCAGTCCACCAACTGATGTCGGGGTGGGGCACGCTGGCCTGCAAGGCCTGGATCAGGGCCGGCACCGTGCTCGCGGCCAGCACGGTCAGCACCAGGGTGCGCCGGGCCCGGCCTTTCACCTGCTCCATGGCACTGGGCAGGTCCACGCCGGCGCCCAGGCTGTGGCCTTGCAGCACGGTGTAGGGGCCGGGGTGTTCGGGCAGGGCCTGCAAGGCGTCGAGCAGGGTTTCCTCCAGGGCCTGGGGCAGCGACAGCGTCAGCAGGCACATCGGCACGGAAGAGGGTGCTGTCAGCAGGGGGGCAGAAAGGGTTTCAGGGCTCATGCGAGGGCCTGGCGCGAGGGCCGGTGAAAGTGACGGTACAGCAGTGGCAGCAGGAACAGGGTCAGCACCGTGGCGCTGAACAGCCCGCCCATGACCACGATGGCCAGGGGGCGCTGGATCTCCGAGCCCGGTCCGGTGGCCAGCAGCAGGGGCACCAGGCCCAGGCCGGTGATGCTGGCGGTCATGAGCACGGGGCGCAGGCGGCGCAGGCAACCCTGGCGCACCACCTCGTCGATCGGCAGGTGGCGTTCGGCGAGCTGGTTGAAGCAGGTCACCAGCACCAGGCCGTTGAGCACGGCAATGCCCATCAGCGCGATGAAGCCCACCGAGGCCGGCACCGAAAGATACTCACCGGTAGCGCCGAGGGCATACACACCACCGACCAGGGCAAAGGGGATGTTGGCAAACACCAGCAGGGCCTGGCGCAATTGGCCCAGGGTGGCGAACAGCACCAGCAGGATCAGGGCCAGGGCCACCGGCACCACCACGCTCAGACGGGCCGCCGCGCGTTGCTGGTTCTCGAACTGGCCACCCCAGGCCAGCAGGTAGCCGGGGGGCAGCTTGACCTCGCGTGCCACCGCGGCCTTGGCGTCGTCCACAAAGCCGACCAGATCACGGTCACGCACATTGGCGCGCACCACGGACATGCGCATGGATTTTTCGCGGTCGATCTTCACCGGGCCATCCACCACGCGGATGTCGGCCACCTGGCTCAGGGGCACCGAGGCGCCATCGGGCAGGGGCAGGCGCAGCTGGGCAAACTGCTCGGGGGCCATGCGCAGCGCATCGCTGCCGCGGATCATCAACGGCACGCGCCGGATGCCCTGCACCACGGTGCCGCTGCGCCGACCTTCGAGCAGGGCGCGCAGGTCGTTCTGCACCTGCTCGACGGACAGGCCCAGGCGGCCCACGGCGGCCCGGTCGATGGCCACGCTGAGGTACTGCACGCCCTCGTTCTGCGCGGTGATCACATCTTCGCTGCCGGGCACGCCCTGCACCACCTGCACCACCTGCGTGGCCAGGCGGGCCAGCTCCTGTGGGTCGGGGCCGAACACCTTGATGGCCAGATCACCGCGCACACCCGACAGCATCTCGGAGGTGCGCATCTCGATGGGCTGGGTGAAGCTGAGGTTGATGCCGGGCACCGGAGCCACCGCTTCGCGCAGGGCATCGATCAGCGCGTCCTTGCTGGCAAAGCGCCAGCTGTCGCGGGGCTTGAGCACCAGGAAGGTGTCGGTGTCGTTGAAGCCCATGGGGTCCAGGCCCAGTTCGTCGGCACCCACCCGGGCCACGATGCCCGAGACCTCGGGCACGGCCTTCAGGACGCGGCGCTGCAGCTCCAGGTCGGTGGCACTCGACGAGTCCAGCGAGATCGACGGCAGCTTTTCGATCTGCAGGATCACGTCACCCTCATCGAGCGAAGGCATGAACGATTTGCCCAGCAGCGGAAACACCGCCAGCGCGCCAGCCAGGGCCAGCACCGAGCCCAGCACCACGCTCTTGCCGTGGCCCAGTGCCCAGTCGAGCATCGGGGTGTAGTGCGCCTCCAGTCGCCGCACCAGCCAGGGGGCCTGGTGGGGTTTGTGCCCGGGCTGGGGCAGGCGCAGCAGCCACGAGGCCAGTGCCGGGATCACGGTCAGCGACAGCAGCAGGGAGGCCCCCAGCGCGAACACGATGGTCAGAGCCACAGGGCTGAACAGCTTGCCCTCCAGGCCCTGCAGCGTGAGCAGGGGCAGGAACACGATCATGATGATGGCCACGCCCGCGCCCACCGGCTGCGCCACCTCGACGGTGGCACGGTAGACATGGTGCCGGTTGGGCAGGGCCAGGGCCGGCCCATGCAGGCTGCTCTGGCGAGCCTCGATGTTCTCGACCACCACCACCGCGGCATCCACCAGCATGCCGATGGCGATCGCCAGGCCGCCCAGCGACATCAGGTTGGCCGACAGGCCCCACTGCTGCATCAGCACAAAGGTGGCCAGGGCCGACAGCGGCAGGATCAGGGCCACCACCAGCGCGGCGCGCAGGTTGCCCAGGAACAGCAGCAGCAGGATCAGCACCAGCACGATGGCTTCGCCCAGGGCCTTGGTGACGGTGCCCACGGCACGATCGACCAGTTGGCCACGGTCGTAGAAGGGCACGATGGTGATGCCCGGTGGCAGGGTGGGGCCCAGGGCATCCAGGGTGGCACGCACCTCCCGCACCAGCTGGCGGGCATTGGCGCCGCGCAGGCCCAGCACCAGGCCCTGCACGGTTTCGCCGGTGCCGTTGCGTGTCACGGCACCGTAGCGGGCCAGCTCGCCCAGGCGCACGGTGGCCAGGTCGCCGACGCGCACCGACTGGCCGTCACGCGCCGTGATGGCGATGGCGCGCACATCGTCCAGGCTGCGGATGCTGCCCTCGCTGCGCACCAGCAGTGATTCTTCGCCGGCCTGCAGGCGGCCCGCGCCGTCGTTGCGGTTGTTGCCCTCCAGGGCAGTTTGCAACTGGCTCAGCGCGATGTGGCGGGCCGACAGGGCCGCCATGTCGGGCACCACCTCGAAGGTCTGCACCATGCCGCCCAGCGAGTTGACATCGGCCACGCCGTTGATGCCACGCAGGCGTGGGCGGATCAGGGTGTCCAGCACGATGCGGCGCTCGGCCAGGCTGGCCTCGCCCTCCAGCGTGAACATGAACATCTCGCCCAGCGGGGTGGTGATGGGGGCCAGTCCGCCACCGATGCCCGGGGGCAGTTCGCCCATCACGCCGTTCAGCCGTTCACTGACCTGCTGGCGCGCCCAGTAGATGTCGGTGCCATCGGCAAAGTCGAGGGTGATGTCGGCAATCGCGTACTTGCTGCTGGAGCGCAGCATGACTTGCTTGGGAATGCCCAGCAGCTCTTGTTCGAGCGGGGCCACGATGCGGGACTCGACCTCGGCCGGCGTCATGCCGGGGGCTTTCAGGATGATCTTGACCTGGGTGCTCGACACATCCGGAAAGGCGTCGATCGGCAGGTCACGCAGGGCCAGCAGGCCGGCGCCGATCAGGCCCAGGGTCAGTACCAGGGTGAACAGGCGCTGCGACAGCGCCAGGGCAATCAGACGGGCCAGCATCATTTGGCCTTGGTCGGGGTGGTGGGCGCTTCTGCCGGTGCACCTTCAAGGCCCAGCCCCTGCCACAGGCCCTTCAGGGCTGCGGTGCCTTGCACCACCACTTCGTCGCCGGCCTTCAGGCCGCTGAGCACGGTGATCTGCGTGCCCCCGGCAGCGCCGGTGCGCACGGCCACGGGTTCGTAGCCCTGGGCCCGTTTCACGAACACATGGGGCTGGCCTTCATGCTGCACCAGGGCGGCGGTGGGCACGCTGATGGCGCCGCTGGCCGGCAGCGTCGCAGCCGCGTGCAGTTGCACGAACTGGTTCACGCGCAGGCAGTTCTCGCTGCCGCTGAAATCGGCACGCAACAGTGCGGCCTGACTGGCGCTGCTGACCTGGGGCGTGATGGCGGCCAGGCGGGCCGGGGTCTTGCAGCCGTCGACCTTCAGGGCGTCACCCACCTTGAGCCAGCCCAGTTGCTGCTGGCTGGCCTGCACCTCGATGCTGAGCAGGCCGGCGCGCGCGAGCTTGGCCACCGGCATGCCGGCGTCCAGGCGCTGGCCCGGGGTGGCCGAGAGTTCCAGCACGGTACCGCTGGCGGGGGCCACCAGGGTGAGGCTGGCGTCGAGTGCCGGGTGTTTGAGTTGCTGGGCCGACACGCCGGCCAGGCGCAGCGCCTGGCTGCGCTCGTCCAGCGTGACCTGGGCCATGCGGGCCTGGCCGCGGGTTTCGCGCAGGCGTTGCTCGGCGATGATGCCCTCGGCAAACAGTTGCTCGTCACGTTGCAGGCGTTCGCGCGCCAACTGGGCCTGGGTGTCGGCCTGCAGCCAGTCGCGCTGCCATTCCACCAGTTGCGGGCTGAGCAGTCGGGCCACTGGCGTGCCGGCGCGCACGCTCTGGCCGGGGCTGACCAACACGGCCTGGACCACGCCAGCCACCGGGGCGCTGACCAGGTCGGTGGCCTGGCTGGGCAGCATCACCGTGCCTTGCAACACCAGGTTGGCGCCGGTGTTGGCGGCGCTGGCCGTCTGGGCGGGCTGGGTGCGCAGTTGGGCGGCCTCGGCCTGGGCCGGGCTGAGCTTGAGCAGTTCTGCGGCCTGAGACGGCACCCCCGCCAACAGGCCCAGGGTGAGGCCGGCAGCCAGGGTGTGCCGCGAGCGCAGGGTTCGCAGAGCGGGCTGGGTGGCCCGCAGGAAGGAGTGGCGGAGGTTCATGGGCATATTCTGGAGCGAGCTTCCGAGCCTAGGGCCTGCACCTTAATGTTTCATGAATGAAAGGCTGGAGCCCTCCGGCGGAGGCCCCGTTTTGAAGCGGTCAAGCCCCCTGGGCAGGCCGCAACGCCAGGGTCACGCACAGGCCCGGGTGGGCAGCATCGGTGTGCCCGGGGGCGGGCGACTGCAGACTCAGCCGGCCACCCTGGCGTTCGATGATGGTGCTGACGATGGACAGGCCCAGGCCGTAGCCGGGTTGCGGGGTGCTGCGCGATGGCGTGCCTTCTTGCTGGTGGCGCTGCAGCAGGTCGGCCTGGCGCTCGGGCGGAATGCCCGGGCCGCAGTCGCTCACACTGAGTTGGGCCGGCAGGTGCACGCCCAGCACGATGGGGCCTTGGGGCGCATGGCGGGCGGCGTTCTCAAGCAGGTTGCGCAGAGCGATGGCCAGGGCGTCGAAGTCGCCCAGGGCCTCGGGTTCGCCGTGTTCGGGCAACTGCAGTTGCAGCCGGTTGAGCAGGGCCGGGTCGGCCCAGAACTCCTGCGCCACGGCGGCGGCCAGGCGAGTCAGGGGCACACGCTCGCGGGCCAGGGCGGCGCCTGATTCGGCGCGCGACATCTGCAGCAGCTTCTCGGTGCGCCGGCTCAGTTGGGCCAGCGAGTCCAGGGCATGCTGCAGTTCGCGCTGCACCACCTCGGTGGGTTCCTGGCCGAGCAGGGCCTGCACCCCTTGCAGGCGCAGCCGGGTGGTGGCCAGCGGGGTGCGCAGCTCGTGGGCGGCGTTGGCCGCCAGGGCGCGCTCGGTGTCCAGGGCCCCCGACAGGCGCTGCAGCAGGTGGTTGCTGCGCTCGGTGATCACGGTCAGTTCGGCGGGCAGGCCGGCGCTGGACAGCGGGCTCAGGTTGCGGTCGCTGCGCTCGCGGATCTGATCGGCCAGTGCGCCCACGCTGGCCAGTTCGCGCTGGGTGATGTGGCGGATCAGCAGGGCCAGAAAAGGCAGCAGGCCCAGCAAAGGCAGCAGCAGCGACAGCACGACATCGATCTGGGTGTGCTGGCGGTGCTGCAGTGCGTCGGCCACATGGATGCGGGCCTGGCGGGTCGGGTGGGTCAGGCTGAACACGCGCCACGGGCCCTGCTCGGAAAAGCCGTAGCGCACCTCGGGGGCCAGCACCTCGGTGGGCGCGTCGGCAGAGCGCAGCAGCAGGCGCCCTTCGGGGCTGGTGATCTGGTAGATCAGGTGGTGCGGTGCCAGGTGCAGCGGAAAGCTGCTCGAGCGCGGCGGCGGTGCCTCGCCCAGCACCGGGCTGGCGCCGTGTTCATCGATCTCGTGGCTGACCAGGTCGAGCAGGCGCCAGGCGCTTTCGCTGAGGGCGCTGTCGTACACATCGTTGACCTCGGTGCGCACGTACCAGGTGGTGCCGACCGCCGTCATCAGCCACAGCGCACACACCCACAGCACCAGGCTGCGGCTCAGTCGGGCCGACAGGCTGGTGGGGGGGCGAGCCGGGGTGGGCATGGGTTTCAGGCCGGGTCGCCGGCCAGGCGGTAACCCAGGCCGCGCAGAGTCTGGATGCGCTCGCGGCCGATCTTGCGACGCAGGTTGCTGATGAACACCTCCAGGGTGTTGCTGTCGGTGTCGTCGTCAAAGCCGTACAGGGCGTCGAGCAGGCTTTCGCGGCTGTGGATGCGTTCAGGGCGGCTGGCCATCACACGCAGCAGCGCCCATTCCTTGGCCGTGAGTTCCACCGGCTGGCCGTTGACGCGCACGCGGTCGCGCGCCAGGTCCACGCTCAGGGCGCCCAGGGTGAGGGTGGCACCCTGGCCGCTGGCGCCGCCACGGCGGCGCTCAACCGCGCGAAGCCGGGCCAGCAGTTCTTCCGGGTCGAACGGTTTGACCAGGTAGTCGTCGGCCCCGGCATCCAGGCCCCGGATGCGGTCGGTGATCTGGTCACGGGCCGTTAGCACGATGACGCTGCTGTCGGCATGTTGGCGTTGCAGCAGGGGCAACAGGCCCAGCCCGTCGCCGTCGGGCAGGTGCAGGTCCAGCAGCACCGCGCCCCAGTGCGCCGCCGGCAAGGTGGCGCGGGCCTGGGCCAGCGTGCCGGCCGTGTCGACCACGAAGCCCTTGGCGCGCAGAAAGCTGACCAGGGCCTCGCTCAGCTGGGGGTCGTCTTCAATCAGCAGGATTCTCATGGGGCTCTCGCGGGGCTCTGGTGGGTGCGGGCCCGATGTTAGCCCGGGCCGGGGGCCGGACCGGCGGCTGGCACCGGATCAGAGCGTGGGGTAGTCGAGGTAGCCGGCCTCGCCGCCGCCGTAATAGGTGGCGCGGTGGCCTTCGTTGAAGGGCCCATTGCGGCGCAGGCGCTCGACCAGGTCGGGGTTGGCGATGAAGGGGCGGCCAAAGGCCACGATGTCGGCGCCAGCGGCCACGGCCGCATCGGCCAGCTCACGGGTGTAGCCGTTGTTCACCATCCAGGCGCCCTGGCCACCCGCGTTGCGGTAGGCGGCCTTGGCGGCGGTGTAGTCGAAGGGCCGGTCGGGCAGGGTGCGCGCACCGCCGGTGGCACCTTCAATCACGTGCACATAGGCCAGGCCGCAAGGGGCGAGTTGGCGCAGCACGTACTCGAACAAGGGCTGCGGGTCGGCATCGATCACGTCGTTGGCCGGCGTGACCGGCGACAGGCGGATGCCGGTCTTGTCGCCACCGATCTCCGCGCTGATGGCGGCCACCACTTCGAGCAGCAGGCGGGCGCGGTTCTCGATCGAGCCGCCATAGGCGTCGCTGCGGTGGTTGCTGCCGGTCTTGAGGAACTGGTCGATCAGGTAGCCGTTGGCGGCATGGATCTCGACCCCGTCAAAGCCCGCCGTGATGGCGGCGCGGGCGGCGCGTCGGTAGTCCTCGATGATGCCGGGCAGCTCGCCCAGTTCGAGGGCGCGCGGGGTGGAGGTTTCGACAAAGCCGGGCACGCCGTCCTTGATCAGCACGGTCTTGGTGTTGGCGCGGATGGCCGATGGCGCCACCGGGGCGGCGTTGCCGGGCTGCAGGTCGGTGTGCGAGACGCGGCCCACATGCCACAGCTGCACCACGATCTGGCCGCCCTGCGCGTGCACGGCCGCCGTGACCTTCTTCCAGCCCTCGATCTGGTCCTCGCCATACAGGCCGGGCACGTCGGCATAGCCCTGGCCCTGGTGGCTGATGGCGGTGGCCTCGGTGATCAGCAGACCGGCGCTGGCCCGCTGGGCGTAGTAGGTGGCCGTGATGGCTGCCGGCACGGCGCCCGGGGCGCGGTTGCGCGTGAGCGGTGCCATGGCGATGCGGTTGGCGAGTTTCAGGCTGCCGGCCTGGACGGGTTCGAACAGAGAGCTCATGGTGTTCCTGAAAAAGGGTCGGGACGGGAGGGGCGCAAAACAGTGGGCACAGCGTAGCGCCCCCGCAATGGGCTTGCTTGCGCAAGATCATGCGTTTTATGCCAGAGCCGGCCCTGACACTGGTCCGGTGGGTCACCCCCGCGACCCGGTGCCGTCCCTGCAGTGAGCCGCTGGCGCGCTTACAGTGGCGTCATAACAAATAGCCGGAGACAACACCCATGCCGCGTTCCACCCTGAGCGCTCCCGCGGCCCTGCCCGCCACCTTGCTGGCCCTGGCGCTGTCGCTGGGGGCGGCAGTTTCGCTGGGCATCACCCGCTTTGCCTACGGTCTGCTGCTGCCCACCATGCGCGAGGACCTGGGCTGGTCGTATGCGCTGGCCGGCGCCATGAACACGGCCAATGCCCTGGGCTACCTGATCGGGGCGCTGGCCACGCCCTGGCTGCTGCGTCGCCAGGGGCCCGAACGGGTGTTGCTGGGCGGTGCGGTGCTGGCCAGTCTGTTCATGGCCTGCAGCGGGTTTTTCACCGAGGCGGGGCCCTTGCTGGTCCAGCGCCTGCTGGCCGGTGCGGCCAGTGCGCTGGTGTTCATCGCAGGCGGCCTGATGGCCGCCCGCCTGGGGGCCTTGCAGCCCGGGCGTTCGGGCTGGTTGCTGGGCCTGTATTACGGCGGCACCGGCTGGGGCATCGCGCTGTCGGCCTGGCTGGTGCCCGAGGCCTTGCAGCAGGCCGTGCATGAGGCCCATGCCTGGCGCTGGGCCTGGTGGGCGCTGGCCGCGGCCAGCCTGCTGGCCAGTGCGGCGCTGTGGTGGCCGGCACGGCGCCTGGCGGCCTTGCTGCCGCCGGCCTCCGTGGGCAACACGGGGCGGGGCTTTGACCTGCGACCGCTGTGGCCGGCCCTGGCCGGCTACACGGCCTTTGGCGTGGGCTACATCGGCTACATGACTTTTGTGGTGGCCTTGTTGCGTGAGCAGGGCGTGGCGCCTGAACGCATCACCCTGTTCTATGCCCTGTTGGGTGGGGCGGTGCTGGCCTCTGCGCGGCTCTGGGCTGGTTTGCTGGAGCGCGCGCGGGGTGGGGGCGCACTGGCTTTTCTGAATGCCTTGCTGGGGCTGGCCGCCCTGTTGCCGGCCCTGAGCCACTGGTGGCCGGCGCTGTTGCTGTCAGGGCTGATGTTTGGCGGGGTGTTTCTGTCGGTGGTGGCCTCGACCACGGCGCTGGTGCGCCACAACCTGCCGGCCTCGCGCTGGGCGGCCGGCATCAGTGCCTTCACCATCGTGTTTGCGGCCGGGCAGATCGTGGGGCCGACGGCGGTGGGCTGGATTGCCGACGGGCCCGGCGGTCTGGTGCGTGGCCTGGTGTTTTCGGCACTGGCCTTGTGGGTGGGGGCCTTGCTGGCCTGGCGCCAGCGGCCCCTGGGCGCGGTGGTGCCGGAGGCCTGAATCCGTGATCTGCGCCATGCTTGGATGGATCGGGGGCTAGGGCTACAAGGGCTTTGCAGACTATAAGCAGACGCCCATAATGGCCTGAAAAATCCATCAGGGGGATACCTTCATGCCAGCGCGCGATCCGTGCGACACCCGGCCCGTGGTGCTCGTCGTCGATGATTTGCCCGACAACCTCACCGTGCTTGGCGATCTCTTGCAGGCTCACTACCGGGTGCGGGTGGCGAACTCGGGCCTGGCGGCCCTGCGTCTGGCGGCCTCCGCGCCTCGGCCGGATCTGATTCTTCTGGACGTGATGATGCCCGGCATGGATGGCCTGGAGGTGTTGCGCCGCCTGCAGTCCGACCCGCAGACCCAGGACATCCCGGTGTTGTTCGTGACCGCCATGGACGACACCGCCGACGAGGCTCAGGGCCTGGCCCTGGGCGCGCTGGACTACATCACCAAGCCGCTGCGTCCGCCCGTGGTGATGGCCCGCGTCAAGACCCAGCTGGAGCTCAAGCGTGCCCGGGACCTGCTCAGCGACCGCAATGCCAGCCTGGAGGCCGAGGTGGCCCGGCGCATGGCCGAGAACCAGCGCATCCAGCACATCAGCATCCACGCCCTGGCCCGGCTGGCCGAAACCCGCGACCCCGAGACCGGCAACCACCTGCTGCGCACCCAGGGTTACATGCGCCTGCTGGCCACGCAACTGGCCTTGCACCCGCGCCATGCCCGCGATCTGGATGCCGACACCATCGAGCGCTTTGCCAAGTCGGCGCCGCTGCACGACATCGGCAAAGTGGGCATTCCGGACCACGTGCTGCTCAAGCCCGGCAAGCTCACGCCCGAGGAATGGCAGCTCATGAAGACCCACGCGCTGCTGGGCGCCCAGGCCATCGAGCGGGCGGAGCAGGACCTGATGGACGAGGGCGGCCCACCCATCGATTTTCTGGCCTGCGCCAAGCAGATTGCCCGGCATCACCACGAGCGCTGGGATGGCAGCGGTTACCCCGACGGCCTGGCCGGCGAGGCGATTCCGCTGGCGGCGCGCCTGATGGCCCTGGCCGACGTGTTCGATGCCCTGATCTCGCGCCGGGTGTACAAGCCGCCGTTTGCCTTCGAGGTGGCGCGCGACATGATCCTGGCCGAGGCCGGGCGCCATTTCGACCCCGACGTGGCGGCGGCCTTTGCCCAGCGATTTGCCGATTTCTGTGTTGTGGCCGAGCGCCATGCCGATACCGAGGACGCGGTGGTTGCCAAGTACCAGTCTTTGGGCGGGGTTTTGCTGGATTGATGCATGGCGCTCCCAGGCTCCCCCATCCGCTACCCGGTGCCCCGGCGAGTCGTGCTGGCCGGGCTGGGCGCGGTGTTGATCTGCCTGTCGATGGCCGGCCTGCATGGGCACCAGCAACAGCGTCTGGCGGCAGCCCAGCGGCAGATGCAGACCCTGGCCCAGGCGGGAGAGGATCTGCATCAGGGCTTTTTGCACCTGATGCTGGCCAGCGACGAGGCCTCACCGTGGCAGCGCTCGCGCGGTGAAGCCCTGCTGACGGAGGCCCTGAACGGCTATACCGCCACCGCCGTGGCGCCGGTGCTGGAGCGGGCCGGGGTGCTTGAATTGCCACGCGATCTGGCCGAGTTCCGTCGCCAGGCGCTGGCCTTGAATGGCCTGCCTGCCGATTCCCGGCAGGCCCTGTCGCTGCGAACGATGTTGCATCACCTGGATGTCGGGGTGGCTGCTGTGAACCGGCAATTGCAACAGGACAGCGAAGCCTTGTCACAGCGCCTGAACCTGGCTTTTGATGCCGGCCTGCTGGCCGCCTTGCTGCTGTTGCTGGGGGCTTGCGTGGCCATCTACCGGGCCGAGCGGGCGCGCAGCGGCTTGTTGCAGCGCCTGCACGACAGCGAATCGGTGTATCGGACCATGGTGTCGTCGCTGACCGAGGGGGTGATGGTGTTCGCACCCGATGGCCGGATTCGCACCTGCAACCCCTCGGCGGAACGCATCCTGGGCCTGTCCCTGCAGGACATGCAGCAGCGCTTTCCCCACCCGCGGGATTGGCAGGCCCGCCGCGAAGACGGCCACATCCTGGCCCCCGAAGACCTGCCGTTGGCCCGGGTGCTGCGCGACGGGCAGGCGGTGCACCAGTGCCTGTTGGGCCACCCGGATGGACAGGGCTCGATGCTGTGGCTGAGCGTCAACGCCGAGCCCCTGCGCGACCCTGCCACCCAGGCCTTGCAAGGGGTGCTGGTGTCATTCACCGATGTGACCGAGAGCCGGGCCGTGGCGGCCGAACTGGCGCGCCACCGTGAGCACCTGGCTGCGCTGGTCGAGGCCCGCACGCAGGCCCTGGAGCAGGCCGTGCAGGCCCGCTTGGCCAGCGAGACCCGGGCCCAGGTCGTGACCGACAACCAGCCCGCGCTGGTGGCCTACTGGGACCGCAGCCTGCGCCTGCGCTTTGCCAACCAGGCCTACCTGGACTGGTTCGGTCAGTGTGCCGAGCAGGTGCTGGGCCGCACGGTGAGCGAGGTGCTGGGCGAGGCCTTCTTCCAGCGCCAGTTGCCCTTCATCGAGCGAATTTTGCAAGGTGAAACGCTGAGCGATGACTATGACATGCCCGGGCAGGCCGGGCAGTCGGCCCACTTTCTGGTCAAGCGCCTGCCCGACTGGCAGAACGGGGTGGTGCAGGGCTATTACTTCTTTGCCACCAATGTGCAGGCCCTGAAAGACGCCGAGGCGCGGCAGCGGGAGTTGGTGGTCGGTCTGCGCGAGGCCGAGCAACTGCTGCGCCTGGTGGCCGACAACATCCCGGGCCGGGTGGCTTACTGGGGGCGCGATCTGCGTTGCCGCTTTGTCAACAAAGGCTACCTGGATTGGTTCGGGCTGCGCGAGGAGCAGGTGACCGGCCGCAGCATGGAAGAAATTTTTGGCCCGGCCCGCCTGCAGACCTTCGGTCGTCAGGTGCAGGGCGCCCTGGCGGGTGAGGTGCAGCGCTTTGAGCGCGAAGAGCTCAGTGCCCGCGGCACGCATGCGGTGACCCTGTTGCATTACACGCCCGACTGGCGTGAGGGCGAGGTGCGTGGCTTTTTCGTGCTGGCCACCGACATCACCCGCTCCAAGCAGGCCGAGCAGCGCCTGCTGGAGCTCAATGAAGAGCTGGGGCTGGCGCGCGACCGGGCCGAGTCGGCGGCGCGGGCCAAGGGGGCTTTCCTGGCCAACATGAGCCATGAGATCCGCACCCCCATGAACGCCATCATGGGTCTGACCTACCTGCTGCGGCGCGATCTGAGCGACCCCTCGGCGCGCGAGCGCCTGATCAAGATCGACGATGCGGCCCACCACCTGCTGAGCCTGATCAACGACATCCTGGACCTGTCCAAGATCGAGGCCGGCAAGCTGAGCCTGGAGTCGATCGACTTTGCGCTGGACACCATGCTGGCGCGCACCTGTGCCCTGGTGATGGAGACAGCCCGCGAGAAAGGCCTGGAACTGGTGCTGGACACCGACCACCTGCCGCGCACCCTGCGGGGCGACCCGACCCGCCTGTCGCAGGCCTTGCTGAACCTGCTGAGCAATGCGGTGAAGTTCACCGAGCGCGGCTCGGTGCTGCTGCGGGCCCGGCTGCAGCCCGGGGCCCCGGCGGGCGCGCTGCGGGTGCGCTTTGAGGTGCGGGACACCGGCATCGGCATTCCGGCTGACCGCCTGCCCCACATGTTCAGCGCCTTCGAGCAGGCCGATGCCTCGACCACACGGCGCTTTGGGGGCACGGGTCTGGGCCTGACCATCACACGCCACCTGGTGCAGCTGATGGGGGGCGATGCCGGGGTGGAGAGCGAGCCGGGGCGGGGCAGCTGCTTTTGGGTGACCGTGCTGCTGCAAGAAGCCGAAAACCCGGCCCGCCCGCCCTCGGTGCAGCCATTGGCGGGTTTGCGCGCTTTGCTGGTGGACGACCTGCCCGAGGCGCGTGAGGCCCTGGCAGACATGCTGAACCAGTTGGGTCTGCGCACCGATGTGGCGGATTCGGGTCCGCAGGCACTGGCCCGGGTGGCCCAGGCCGAGCAGGCCGGCGACCCCTACACCTTGGTGTTGCTGGATTGGTTGATGCCTGGCCTGAATGGCCTGGACACCGTGCGGGCCCTGCGGGCAGCCCACCCCGAGGGGCAGGGGCCGGCCTGTCTGCTGGTCAGCGCCAGCGTCGATGCCCAGTTGCGCGCCGAGGCCGCCACCCTGGGGGTGCCCATGGTGCTGGAGAAGCCCGTGTCCTATTCGTCGCTGCTGGACTGCCTGCTGCTGTTGGTCAGCCGCGTGCGCGAAGCCGTGCAGGCCGTGCCGGCGCAGTGGGTGGCCGGGCAGGGGCCCGAGCACCGCTTTGACGGCGCGCATGTGTTGCTGGTGGAGGACAACCCGATCAACCGCGAGGTGGCCAGCGAGCTGCTGAGTTCGGTCGGGCTGCGGGTGAGCTGCGCCGATTCGGGCCAGAGTGCCTTGGATCAGGTGCGTGCCGATTTGCCCGTGCTGCCGGACCTGGTGCTGATGGACCTGCAGATGCCGGGCATGGATGGCCTGGAGGCCACGCGGCAGTTGCGGGCCTTGCCGGGGTGCGCCCGTTTGCCCATTGTGGCCATGACAGCCAATGCCTTTGCCGAGGTGCGATCCAACTGCCTGGCGGCCGGCATGAACGACTTCGTGGCCAAGCCGGTGGACCCGCCCGCCCTGTATGCCGCCCTGACCCGCTGGCTGCACCAGGCAGGGAGTGACGTGGCTCGATCGCAGGCACCTATGGACGACCTCACGGCCTCGCCGTCGCTGGTTGAGACGGCAGGGCTGTCGTGCCCGTCGCTGACCGCCGAGGCGCTGGATGCGCTGGAGCTGGCCTTGATCGAGGCCGGCTTTGAAGCCCATGATCTGCTGCGGCCCCTGTTGGCGGAGCTGACCGAGGTGTCGGCCGAGCTGGCGGGGCGTCTGGAGCTGAGCGTGCGCCGCTATGAGCACGAGCTGGGTTTGAGCCTGCTGCGCGAGTTGCGACAACGCCTGGGGCGTTGAGACCAGGGGCTTGATCAGGCCCCAGGGCGGGTCAATGCTTCGAGTTCGGCCAAGCCTTGCAGAGCGGACTCCCGGCTGTCACGGCACATCTCATGGCTGGGTTGCAACTGGCCGCACACGGCCGGGCGATCCGGGTGGCCGAAGATCTGGCAGCGCTCCTGAGGGTCGAGCTGGATGCAGCGAACCCCGGCCGGCTTGCCCTGCGGCATGCCCGGGATAGGGCTGGAAATGGACGGGGCGGTGCAGCAGGCGCCACAGCCTGGACGGCAATCGGGGCTCCCAGGCCGATCGGGCGGGTGGGGCAGGGGGCTTGGTTTCACGTGAAACACGGGCTGATTCATGGGCGCCATTGTGATGCTTGTTGTGAGGTTGGCTGGGTCAGCTTGAATGGGGCGGGGGTGCCACTGGCGCACGGTGGCACACGGGCTCGCAGAGGCGGTGTTGCGGTCTTTGGCCACGGCAGGTGCGCGGGTGGGGCGCGCCCGTTAAAATCTCGCCTCCCGGGGCGTTGGCCCCCCGGCCTGGCGCCCACGGCGCTGGGGTCTTGTTTGGCCACCTCTGTCTGCGGCTTCAACAGGCCCGTTTTCACCACCATGCTTTACCCACAAGAATTCGACGTCATCGTCGTTGGCGGCGGCCATGCCGGCACCGAGGCCGCTCTGGCCGCGGCCCGCATGGGCTGCAAGACCTTGCTGCTCTCGCACAACATCGAAACCCTGGGGCAGATGAGTTGCAACCCCTCGATCGGGGGCATCGGCAAGGGCCACCTGGTGAAAGAGGTCGATGCCTTGGGGGGGGCCATGGGCATCGCCACCGACGAGTCGGGCATCCAGTTTCGCATCCTCAACAGCTCCAAGGGGCCGGCCGTGCGGGCCACCCGGGCCCAGGCCGACCGCATTCTGTACAAGGCGGCGATCCGCCACCGGCTGGAAAACCAGGCCAACCTGTGGCTGTTCCAGCAGGCGGTGGATGACCTGATGGTGGAGGGCGACCGCGTGGTGGGCGCCGTCACCCAGGTGGGCATCCGCTTCCGTTCGCGCACCGTGGTGCTCACGGCGGGCACCTTCCTGGATGGCAAGATCCACGTCGGCCTGAACAACTACTCGGCCGGCCGGGCCGGTGACCCGCCTGCGGTCAGCTTGTCGGCGCGTCTCAAGGAGCTGAAGCTGCCCCAGGGCCGCCTCAAGACCGGCACCCCGCCGCGCATCGATGGGCGCAGCATCGACTTCTCCAAGTGCACTGAACAGCCCGGCGATGGCATGCCTGGCGGGCTGCCAGGGGCCATCCCGGTGTTCAGCTTCATGGGGTCGGTGTCCATGCACCCGCAGCAGATGCCATGCTGGATCACCCACACCAATGAGCGCACGCACGAGATCATCCGCAGCGGCTTTGACCGCAGCCCCATGTTCACCGGCAAGATCGAGGGCGTGGGCCCGCGCTACTGCCCCAGCGTGGAAGACAAGATCAACCGCTTTGCCGACAAGGACAGCCACCAGATCTTTCTGGAGCCCGAAGGCCTGAGCACCCACGAGTATTACCCCAACGGCATCAGCACCAGCTTGCCCTTTGACATCCAGTACGACTTGGTGCGCAGCATGGTGGGGCTGGAGAACGCCCACATCCTGCGCCCGGGCTATGCCATCGAGTACGACTACTTCGACCCTCGCGCCCTGAAGAGCAGCTTTGAGACCCGCCAGATCGGTGGCCTGTTCTTTGCCGGCCAGATCAACGGCACCACCGGCTACGAAGAGGCGGCGGCCCAGGGCTTGTTCGCCGGCATCAACGCGGCCCTGCAATGCCGTGGCGACGAGTCCTGGCTGCCGCGTCGCGACGAGGCTTACCTGGGGGTGTTGGTGGACGACCTGATCACCAAGGGCGTGACCGAACCCTACCGCATGTTCACCAGCCGGGCCGAGTTCCGGCTGCAGCTGCGCGAAGACAATGCCGACATGCGCCTGACCGAGGCGGGCCGGCGCCTGGGCCTGGTCGATGATGCGCGTTGGGCCGCTTTCAGTCGCAAGCTGGAAGCTGTTTCACGTGAAACAGAGCGCCTGCGCGGCACCTGGGTGAATCCGCGCAACCTGCCGGCGGCCGAATCCGAGCGGGTGTTGGGCAAGGCCATCGAGCACGAATACAACCTGGCCGATCTGTTGCGCCGCCCCGATGTGAGCTATGCAGCCCTGATGTCGCTGGACGGCGGCAAGTACCTGCCGGTGGCCAGCGAGACCCAGCCCGTGGTGGTGTCACGCGAAGCCCTGGGTGAGTTGTACGAACCCGTGGTGGAACAGATTGAGATCGCGGCCAAGTATTCGGGCTACATCGATCGCCAGCGCGACGAGGTGCAGCGTGCTGCTCACTACGAGAACCTCAAACTGCCACCCGACTTTGACTACATGCAGGTGGGGGCGTTGTCGATCGAGGTGCGCCAGAAGCTCAACAAGCATCGGCCGGAAACCCTGGGCCTGGCCTCGCGCATTTCGGGGGTGACCCCTGCGGCGATCTCGTTGCTGATGATTCACCTGAAAAAGGGCGGCTTCCGTGGCTTTGCCAACGAGGCTGCCCAGGCCGACGAAACGGCGGTGGCCCCATGAGCGCACGTGCTTTTGAAGCCGAACTGCGGGCCGGCCTGCAGGCCCTGGGCCTGTCGCTGGACGATCAGCAGGTGGGCCGTTTGCTCGACTACATGGCTTTGATCCAGAAGTGGAACAAGGTCTACAACCTGACCTCGGTGCGCGACCCGGCCGAGATGCTGACCCACCACCTGCTCGACAGCCTGGCGGCGGTGCCGCCACTGCAGCGCCACCTGGCCAGCCTGGGGGAGGGCATGGCCCGCAAGCTGCTGGACGTGGGCTCGGGCGGTGGATTGCCGGGTGTGGTCTTTGCCATCTGCTGCCCGACGCTGTCGGTCAGCTGCGTGGACACGGTGGCCAAGAAGGCTGCCTTTGTGCAGCAGGTGGCGGCCGAGCTGCGCCTGGGCAATCTGCGTGGCGTGCATGCCCGGGTCGAGAACCTCCGCGGCCCCTTCGATGTGGTCAGCTGCCGGGCCTTTGCCTCGCTGCCCGATTTTGTGAATTGGTCACAGGCAGCCCTGGGCGAGGGCAGTGTCTGGCTGGCCATGAAGGCCAAGCACCCGGCGGATGAGCTGGCGGCCTTGCCGGCCGCAGTGCAGGTGTTTCACGTGGAACAGCTCAAGGTGCCCGGCTTGGAGGCCGAACGCTGCATCATCTGGATGAAGCCGGCCTGATCTGAGAAGGTCTGCACGTTCTGACATCTGGCGGGCAGGCCACTCGCGTAAACTCGGCCGCTCAGTGGGTGGAGGATCCAATCATGTTCGGTGTTGCAGATTACGGCGCTTTCGTGGCGGCCATCGTCCTGTTTTTGGCGATTCCGGGGCCGGGCAACCTGGCCTTGATCACCTCCACCGGCAAGGGTGGGCTGCGTGGCGGCATGGCCGCCACCCTGGGCGTGATCGCGGGTGACCAGGTGCTGATGTGGTTGGCGGTGGCCGGTGTGGCGGCCTTGCTGGCGGCATGGCCGCCAGCTTTCCATGCGGTGCAGTGGCTGGGCGCCGCCTACCTGGCCTGGCTGGGTTTTCGCATGCTCACGGCCAAGCCGGGGTCGGCCCCGGTGCTGAACATCCGGCCGCGCCAGTATTTTCAACAAGCGGCTGCCATCACCTTGCTCAACCCCAAGGCCATCGTGTTTTACATGGCTTTCTTCCCGCTGTTCGTGGACCCGGTGCACCACCAGGGTTTGCTGACCTTTGGCGTGATGGCGGCCACCATCGCAGCGCTGACCCTGGCCTATGGCGTGGTGGTGGTGCTGCTGACGCATTTTCTGGCCGAACGCCTGCGTGCCAACCCCGCGATTGCGCGTGGGCTGGAAAAGCTGGCCGGCGTGTTTCTGATCGGCTTTGGCCTGAAGCTGGCCTTTTCCAAATAACCCCTGACCCCTAGAACAAGAACGAATTCATGGCCAAGATTTTTTGCGTCGCCAATCAAAAAGGGGGGGTCGGCAAGACCACCTCGACCGTCAACCTGGCAGCCGGCCTGGCCAAGATCGGCCAGCGCGTGCTGATGATCGACCTGGACCCGCAGGGCAATGCCACCATGGGCTCGGGCGTGGACAAGCGCCAGCTCGAATTCACGGTGTACGACGTGTTGATCGAGTCGGCCTCGGTGGCCGAGGCCAAGGTGCGCGCCGAGGCCTGCGGCTATGACGTGCTGGGTGCCAACCGCGAGCTGGCCGGTGCCGAGGTCGAGCTGGTGCAGCTGGAGCGGCGTGAAAAGCGCCTCAAGACCGCCCTGGCCGCGGTCGATGCCGATTACGACTTCATGCTGATCGATTGCCCGCCTTCGCTGTCGATGCTGACCCTGAATGGCCTGTGCGCTGCCCACGGGGTGATCGTGCCCATGCAGTGCGAGTACTTTGCCCTGGAAGGCCTGACCGATCTGGTCAACACCATCAAGCAGGTGCATGCCAACCTCAACAAAGACCTGCAGATCATCGGCCTGCTGCGCGTGATGTTCGACCCCCGCATCACGCTGCAACAGCAGGTGAGCGAGCAGCTCAAGGGCCACTTTGCCGACAAGGTGTTCAACACCGTGATCCCGCGCAACGTGCGCCTGGCCGAGGCGCCCAGCTACGGGCTGCCCGGCGTGGTGTTCGACCCGCAGGCCAAGGGCAGCCAGGCCTTCGTCGAATTCGCCGAAGAAATGGTGCAGCGCATCAAAACTATGTGAACCCCGGAGGCGTTCGATGATTCAGGCTTCAGAGGTTCTTCTGCTGCCGGGCTGGCAGAACAGTGGCGCCGGCCATTGGCAGACGCTGTGGGAGCAGCAGCATGGCTTTGTGCGGGTGCAGCAGCACGACTGGATGCGCCCGCTGCGCGGTGACTGGAATGCCCGCCTCGAAGAAGTGCTGCTGGCCCAGCCCGGGCCGGTGTGGCTGGTGGCCCACAGCCTGGGCTGTGCCCTGGTGGCGGCCTGGGCGGCGCACTCGCGCAACACCGCCCGTGTGCGCGGGGCCTTGCTGGTGGCGCCGCCCGAGCTGGCGCGCGACGACCTGCGCGTGATGCTGCCCGGCTGGGCTCCGATGGCGCGCCAGCGCCTGCCCTTCGCTAGCGTGCTGGTGGCCAGCAGCAACGACCCCTACGCCAGCCTGGCCCATGCCCAGGGCCTGTCCCAGGCCTGGGGCAGCCGCCTGGTGGAGGCGGGCCCACGCGGGCACCTGAATGCCGAATCAGGCCTGGGAGACTGGCCCGAGGGGCTGGCCTTGCTGCAGTCCTTGTCAGCGCCCCTGCAACCCCCTCAGGCGCTTTGATGGGCCCTGAAATCCAAGTTCCAAGAAAGATCTGACCAAGATGGCGACCAAGAAACCCAAGGGCCTGGGCCGTGGACTCGAAGCCCTGCTGGGCCCCAAGGTGGACGAAGCTGCGACCGACGGCAATGTGCCTGCCGCCAACAGCGGCCAGCCGGCCACTCTGCAGCTGGACCAGCTGGTGCCCGGCGTCTACCAGCCGCGCACCCGCATGGACGAGGGGGCGCTGTACGAGCTGGCCGAAAGCATCAAGGCGCAGGGCATCATGCAGCCCATCCTGGTGCGCCGCCTGCACGCGGGTCCGAACGACGGCAAGTACGAAATCATTGCCGGTGAGCGCCGCTTCCGCGCCTCGCGCCTGGCCGGTCTGGACAGCGTGCCGGTGCTGATCCGCGAGGTGCCCGACGAGGCGGCCGCGGCCATGGCGCTGATCGAGAACATCCAGCGCGAAGACCTCAACCCACTCGAAGAAGCCCAGGGCCTGCAGCGCCTGGTGAAAGAGTTCGGCCTGACCCACGAGCAGGCCGCCCAGGCGGTGGGCCGCTCGCGCAGCGCGGCCTCCAACCTGTTGCGCCTGCTGAACCTGGCCGAGCCAGTGCAGACCATGCTGATGGCCGGCGATCTGGACATGGGCCACGCGCGCTCGCTGCTGTCGCTCGACCGGGCCACCCAGATCACCGCCGCCAACCAGATCGTGGCCAAGAAGCTGTCGGTGCGTGAGGCTGAGGGCCTGGTCAAGAAGATCAGCGCCGAATTCAGCCTGACCTCGCCCAAACCGACCAAGAAAGACAAGTCGCGTGACCTCAAACGGGTGGAGGAGGAGCTCTCCGACCTGCTGACCGCGGCGGTGGAGGTGCGGGTGAAGAAGCGCGTCAAGCGTGCTGGCCGCACCGAAGAAATGGGCGAACTGGCCATCCAGTTCGGCTCGCTGGAAGAACTCAACGGCCTGATCGACCGCTTGCGCGGCAGCTCCGCGGGGGCTTGATGCGCAGCTCGAACCCATGAGCACCGTGCCCGGCCGCCGCCCACCTGCCCGGCTGCGCCTGCCCTGGCCCTTGCCGGCATTGTTGGTCTGGGCCGCGGCCTGGGGCTTGTTTGCCGTGCTGGCGCAGGCCGGGGTGGGTGTGCTGCTGGCCCTGGGCAGTGCCGCGGCGCTGGGCGCCCTGGGCAGCGTGCTGGGGCCCAACTGGTGGCGTCGCTTCATGATCGCGCTGGGCTTTCCCCTGTCGTTGCTGGTGTCGGGCGCTGTCACGCTGCCAGCTTGGGTGTGGCTGCTGCCGCTGGGCCTGGTGCTGCTGGTCTACCCCATCAATGCCTGGCGCGATGCGCCGATCTTCCCCACCCCCCGGGGCGCCTTGCTGGGGTTGCCCCAGGCGATCGCCTTGCCTGCGGGTGCGGCGGTGCTGGACGCGGGCTGTGGCCTGGGCGACGGTCTGCGGGCCCTGCGCCGGGCCTGGCCCGAGGCGGTGCTGCACGGCCTGGAGTGGAGTTGGCCGCTGCGCCTGCTGTGCGCCTTGCGCTGCCCCTGGGCCCAGGTGCGGCGCGGTGACATCTGGCGTGAATCCTGGGCGCCGTACCAACTGGTCTATGTGTTCCAGCGCCCCGAGAGCATGGCGCGCGCCCTGGCCAAGGCCCAGGCCGAGATGGCCCCGGGCAGCTGGCTGGTGAGCCTGGAGTTCGAGGTGCTGGAGCAGCCCCACCAGGCCCGACTGATGGCCCCCGACGGGCGTCCGGTCTGGATCTACCAGCTCTGAAGGGGGGCTGATCCGGCTTTCACCTGGCGCCGGGGCAACCTATCATCGAGCGCTGGCGACCCGCCAGCCCACCGCGCCAGGAGCGCCCACCATGAACACCGCCAGCCGCTTTCAAAGCATCCACCGCCGGGCCTGGCTGGCCTGTGTGGTCGGCGGGCTGCCCGCCAGTGCGCTGTGGGCCCAGGATCCCCCGGCCCAGGCCCAGCTGCCCGCCCTGTGGTGGCCCCCGGAGCGCCACTGGCAGCTGCTGCGCGAGCGCGCACCCCAATCCACCGAGGTGCAGGCCGTCATGAAGGCCCAGTACCAGTTGCTGGCCCGCGGCTGGAGCCAGCCCCCGCACGCCTTGGCCCAACTGCCTGCCGAGCCCCGTTGGCAAGGCGAGGCCCCGCCACGCCGGGTGGCCGACAGCCTGGGCGAGTTCGAGCAGCTGCAGGCCCTGGCCTTTCTGTTCACGCTCAATGGGCAGGCGGCCTACCGGGAGCGGGCGCTGGAGCTGCTGCGCCCCTGGGCGCGCAGCCTGGCCCCGGTGGCCCAGCCCCTGAGCCTGCGCTGGCTGGAGCCCGCGGTGTGGGCCTACCGCCTGTTGCGGCCCCACATGGCCACAGCCGATCGGACCCGCCTCGACGCCTGGTGGCAGGCCCATGCGCTGGCCCAGCAAGGCGACCGGCAACTGGACCGGCCCGATGCGCTGGACCGCCGCAACAGCCACCGCCTGTGCAGCATTGGCCTGATCGGCTGGGCCCTGAGCGACGCCACCCTGGTCGAATCGGCCCGGCGCGGCTTGCAGCAGCAGTTGATGGACGCGCTGTTGCCCACGGGCGAGAGCCTGGACTACCACCAGAGTGGCCAACTGGCCGACCAGGTGGACGCCTTGCGCCCCCTGCTCACGCTGGCCTTGGCGCTGCGTGAAAGTGGCGACGACCTGTACCACCGGGCCACCCCAGCCGGGGCCTCGATGGCGCGCAGCGTGGCCTGGCTGCAGGCCCGTACCCAAAACCCCAGCCGCTACCCCGAGCTGCGCGGTCAAACGGTGGAGGCCGGTCAGCTGCAGCCCTTGCAAGCCCTGATCGAAGCCTGGCAACCTGGCCTCACCCCCCTCGGTACCGCGGCCGGGCGCCAGCACAGCTTGCCTGTGGTGCGGCTGCGCCTGTTGCTCAACCAGCTGCCTTCATGAGGCCGCCCGCTGCCGGGCAGGCCCGGTGCGGCACCCAAAGTTCCGCTTTGATTGTTTCTAAAAACGGAATAGCCATTTGCGCATGACGATGTTTTATTGTTGGTGTTAACCCTATAAAGTTCATCCCATCGATGAGCCAGACACCTCTGCAAAGACTCACCGAGCTGGACAAGACGGCGCCCATCGAGGCCTCCGCCCTGCCCGGAAGTCCATCAACTTTGAAAGGAAACATCATCATGAACCGCCAACTGATCGCCTCCGCCCTGATTGCCGCCTCTGCCTTCGTGGCCGCCGCACCCAGCTTTGCCGAAGGCCTGGCCGAATACAACCAGCGCGCCGACGTGGTGTCGCAATACAGCCGTGCCGAAGTGAAGACCCAGGCCGTGGCCGCTGCCCGTCACGCCGCTGACGTGGACACCAACTCGCAGGTGCTGCCGGCCGTGAAGTCCGCCATCACTCGCCAGGAAGTGCGCCAGGCCGCCGCTGCAGCCAACCGCGCCGGCCTGCTGCCGCACGGTGAACTGACTTACTGATCCACGCCGCCAGGCTGAGTCCAGGCACACAAAAAAACCCCGCCCGGCGTGAGCCGCGGCGGGGTTTTTCATGGGCGTTCGAGATGGCTGGGAGGACCTGATGCTCCGATGTGAATACTGTGGCGGCCAAGCCGTACGAAACAGGTGTTTCGGAAAGAGGGGCGACGTCCATGGCTTTGGGAGCAGGTCGATCAAGAGACCGCTGGCACCTTGTTACGTTGTCGGAAAGCTTCGACTTCGCTTCCCTGGGAATAATCGCGATCAGACGCGACAGGGGGCCCTATGGATGTGGTTTTGCGGCAGTTGCACGGACCTTGGAACGCCGGTTGGGCATTGAACAAGCACATGCTTCGCAGCACCCACCTCGGTGACGATGAATACGGTCGTCCGAGATTCGAATCAGTCCGCACCGATGTCGGTGAAGCTACCTACCAGTTGAAGTACCGTCAGGATTGGGGGCAGGTGCAACCCTTGGCAAAGGCATTGCTGGACCATGTCGTCCCGAGGCTTGCCGGGATCGGGTTCATTGTTCCTATGCCAGCGTCCACGGTACGTGCTCGACAGCCGGTGACGGAAGTTGCGCAAGCGCTGAGTGCTTTGTCAGGTATCCCGGTTTTTACCGACCTGCTACACAGAAGCCGCGCTGCCAAGCTCCTCAAGGATCTGCAGACTAAAGAGGAGAAAATAGAGGCCATCGGCGACAGTTTCGCTGTCCACGACACGATTCAGGGAGCGGGTCCCTGGAATGTGCTTGTGGTTGACGACCTGTTCCATACCGGGGCCTCCCTGGAGGCCGCCTGCGCTGCTCTCCGAAAGTACCCTAAAGTGAGGCATGTTTACGTCGCCGCCCTGACCTGGAGATCGCCATGACCACCGTTTTCATTGCAGGTTCCATGAACATCAAGCACCTTGATGTGAAGGTGAAGGATCGTATTGGCAACATCGTCGCGTTGGGGTTCAAGGTGCTTGTGGGCGATGCTGAAGGGGCGGACACCTCCATCCAGCAGCAGTTACTGGCCCTCGGACACGAAAACACCACCGTCTACTGCAGCGGCGGGGTGCCCCGCAACAACGTGGGCAATTGGCCTGTGGATGTCGTCACCACCCAGCATGCGCCAGGAACCAGGGCGTTCTTTACAGCCAAGGATCTCGCGATGGCTGCGGCCGCTGATGTCGGCCTCATGGTTTGGGATGCGAAGAGCACCGGCACATTGAGCAACATCATTGAGTTGTTGGCGCAAAAGAAGAAGTCGGTTGTCTTTGTCAACAAGGAAAAGACGTTCCGAACCATCAGCGGCGTTGAACAACTTGATGAGTTGGCGAGTTGCATGTCTGAACACGCAAGGCGCAAAGCCGATGAAAAGATCGGCCTCATGTGCCGGATCGAGGCTTTGAAGCACGAGCAGTCCGAACTTTTTGCCTGACCCGCTTAAGTTGAAGATTCAGGGCGATGGTGGTTTTCATCTGGCTCGCTTGGGTGTGCCGGGCCATTCAATGGCATGACGCCGCCTGTCCCCCAGTGGCAACCCGGCACTCAGCAACTTGTTGCTCATCCTGAAAGCACTGGGCCAGCGGCTGGCGGTGCAGCCGCTGGCTTCAAGTGCTGAGGAGCCTGCGCACGTCAAGCCTGCGCGAGGCCGGCGGCCTCTTTCACAGCGCGAAGATCTTGCCCGGGTTCAGGATGTTCTTGGGGTCGAGGGCGCGTTTGATGGTGCGCATCATGTCGACCGCGCCGGCGCCGGTTTCGTCGAGCAGAAAGCCCATCTTGTGCAGGCCCACGCCATGCTCGCCGGTGCAGGTGCCGCCCAGCTGCAGCGCCCGGGTGACGAGCTTGTGGTTGAGCTCTTCGGCCTTGGCGCGTTCTTCGGCGCTGTCGGGGTCGATCAGGTAGCCGAAGTGGAAGTTGCCGTCGCCCACGTGGCCCACCAGGAAGTAGGGGATGCCACTGGCGTCGGTCTCGGTCACCGAGTCGAGCAGGCAGTCGGCCAGGCGGCTGATGGGCACGCAGGTGTCGGTGGAGATGGCCTTGCAGCCCGGGCGCGACTGCACGGCGGCAAAGTAGGCGTTGTGCCGCGCCGTCCACAGGCGGGTGCGTTCTTCAGGGGTGCTGGCCCATTCGAAGGCGTTGCCACCGAACTCGCTGGCGATCTCCTGCACGGTTTCGGCCTGCTCCTTGACGCTGGTGGGCGAGCCGTGGAACTCCATCAACAGCATGGGTTCTTCGCGCAGGCCCAGCTTGGAGTACTGGTTGACCATGCGCACGGTGTGGTGGTCGATCAGCTCGACACGGGCAATCGGCACGCCCAGCTGGATGGTCTGGATGGTGGTGCGCACCGCCGCCTCGATGCTCGGGAATGAGCAGATGGCGGCCGACACGGCCTCGGGCAGGGGGTACAGACGCACGGTGATCTCGGTGATCACGCCCAGGGTGCCTTCGCTGCCCACCATCAGGCGGGTCAGGTCGTAGCCGGCGCTGCTCTTCTTGGCGCGGGTGCCGGTGCGGATGACCTCGCCGCTGGCGGTGACCACTTCCAGGGCCAGCACGTTTTCGCGCATGGTGCCGTAGCGCACGGCGTTGGTGCCGCTGGCACGGGTGGCGGTCATGCCGCCGATGGTGGCGTCGGCCCCCGGGTCGATGGGAAAGAACAGGCCGGTGGCCTTGATCTCTTCATTGAGCTGTTTGCGCGTGATGCCGGGTTGCACGGTCACGGTCAGGTCTTCGGCGTTCACGCTGAGCACCCGGTTCATGCGGCTGACATCGAGGCTGATGCCCCCTTGCACGGCCAGCAGGTGGCCTTCGAGCGAGGAGCCCACGCCGAACGGGATCACCGGCACCTCGAACTGGCTGGCCAGGCGCACGGCATCGGCCACGTCGGTGGTGCTTTCGGCAAACACCACGGCCGCCGGCGGCGGCACCTGGAACGAGGACTCGTCGCGGCCGTGCTGTTCACGCACCACCAGGGCGGTGCTGCACTGCTCGCCAAAGCGGGCCTTGAGGGCATCGATCAGGGCGGCGGGCACGTCGCGCTGCTGTACTTCGGGCAGCAGGTGCAGGGGGGCGGTGGGGGCGTTCATGGTGTCTCCAGTACGGCTTGAATAGGGGGCCGGGTGCGGCCAGCCTGCCATTCTAGGAGCGTGGGCGGCTTCCTGCCGAGCCCGGGGGCTGATGGCCTGGCGCTGCGGCGAGGGACGGCGATCTCGCGCAAAATCGAGGACCCGACAGCCGGTCGGCCCGCCCCCACGCCGGGCGTGGCCCCGCGCTTTTTCAACGTTTGCAAGGACCCCCGCATGGCCAACCGCCTGACCCAGATCGCCACCCGCACCGGAGACAACGGCACCACCGGCCTGGGCGACAACACCCGGGTGTCCAAAAACAGCCTGCGTGTGCATGCCATGGGCGATGTGGACGAGCTCAACTCGCACATCGGCCTGCTGCTCAGCGAGAGCCTGCCCGAGGCGGTGCGCGAACTGCTGACCGATATCCAGCACCAGTTGTTCAACCTGGGCGGCGAGCTGTCGATCCCGGGCTTCGAGTTGCTCAAGGCCGAGGCCGTGCTGCAGCTCGATGAGGCGCTGGCGCGCTTCAATGGCGAGTTGCCGCGACTGCAGGAGTTCATCCTGCCGGCCGGCCGGCGCAGCGCCGCCCAGGCCCATGTGTGCCGCACCGTGGCGCGCCGCGCCGAGCGTGCGGTGGTGGCGCTGGGCAATGAAGAGGCCCTGAAGGACACGCCGCGCCAGTACCTGAACCGCTTGTCAGACCTGATGTTCGTGCTGGCCCGGGTGCTCAACCGGGTGGATGGCGGCGACGACGTCTACTGGAAGAGCGAACGCCTGCAGCGCGGCAGCTGAGCCGGGGCCCCCATGCGCCTGCGCCACATCGAGGTCTTCAATGCCATCATGCTGACCGGCAGCGTGAGCGCGGCGGCCCGGCTGATCAACATCACCCAGCCCGCCGTCAGCCGCACCCTGCAGCATGCCGAGATCCAGCTTGGCTTTGCGCTGTTCCAGCGCGCCAAGGGTCGGCTCACCCCGACCACCGAGGCGCTGACGCTGTTCCCGCACATCGAGCGCCTGTTTGCCCAGCTCGACGAGGTGCAGCGCCTGGCCACCAGCCTGCGCGGTGGCCAGGTGGCCGGCGAGCTGCGCATCGTCTCGGTGCTGGCGCTGAGCTACGACATCCTGCCCCGCGCCTTGGCCCGTTTCAAGAAGAAGCACCCCGACATCGTGGTCAGTGTCGAGGCTCTGCATTCGCCCCAGATCATCTCCAGCCTGATGTTGCAGGAGGCCGATGTGGGCTTTGTCTTCAGCACGCTCAGCCACCCGTCCCTGACCCACGAGCCGCTGGCCGAATGCGCCATGGTGTGCGTGGTGCCCAAGGGGCTGCTGCCGGTGCGCAAGCTGCGCCAGGCTCAGCTGAGCCTGGCCGACCTGGTGGACGTGCCGGTGATCAACCTCGATGCCCGCGATCCGGTGGGCACGCGCCTGAGCCAGGCCTGCCGCGAGGCCGGCGTGGGCCTGAACTCCTACGTCACGGTGCAGACCTACCATGCCGCGTTGGCCATGGCCCACCACGGCTTGGGCGTGGCCCTGGTGGACGCCTGCACGGCCGTGTCGGCCGACCGCAGCAAGGTCGATGTGCTGGCGCTGGAGCCCGCCATCGCTGTTCCGGTGCAGGCCCTGCGCCTGGCCGACAAGCCTGGTTCGGTGCTGGTGCGGGCCATCACCGAAGAGATGCAGCAGGCCATCCGTCAGGCCTTGTGAGGCGCTGCGGGGTGGGGGGAGGCCGGGCGAGCCTCAGGGCGCGGGTCGCAAGCTTTGCAACACCTGCCCCTGGGCATCCAGCAGCAGCAGGCGACCGCCTTCGAGGCGGGCCGAGCGGGTGGCCTCCAGGCTGGCCAGGAAGGGGCCCTCCTGCTCCCCGCCCGGGGTCAGGCACATCATGCGGGTGGCCGCCAGTGGGCCCACGCGCAGCTGACCCTGTTCGATGCGCCAGCGCCCGCTGAACCGGTTGCAGCCCCCAAAGCCGCTGGCCTGGCCACTGGCGTCCAGCCGCAACTGGGTGGGCGGATTGCCGTCGCCCAGCCAGCGGGTGTCGCCCAACTCGGGCAGGGCAGGGGCCTGGGCGCAGGCGCTCAGCAGCGTGGCGGTGGTGGCCAGCGCCAGCAGGGCGCCAAGACGGGATCGACGAGAAGATGGATGGGCCATGGGCACCTCACAAAGCACGTGACAGCACGTTCAAGCGCGCATTCTGGCACCGGCGGCAGGGCACGGATCAGGCCGGGATCAGGCCGGGATCAGGCGCGCAAGGCCTCGCAGAGCTGGCGTGCGGTGCCAAAGGCCAGCGTGAAGCCCAGCGCACCGTGGCCGGAGTTCATCCACAGGTTGTCGGGGCCCTTCGGCAGGCGGCCGACGATCGGCAGGCCGGTGGGTGTGGCCGGTCTCAGGCCGCACCAGGCCTGGACGTCACTGAAGTCCTGGCAGCCCGGAAACACCTGAGCGGTGGATTGGCACAGGCTGGTGATGCGCTCGGCCGGAATGTCGCGGCCATAGCCCACCAGTTCGACCATGCCGGCCACGCGCAGGCGCTCGCCCAGGCGGGCGAACACCACCTTGCGGGCACTGTCGGTCACACTGACCCGTGGGGCCTGGGCCGGATCCCGGCCCACCGGCAGGGTGATGCTGTAACCCTTGAGCGGGTAGACCGGCAGCGGCAGGCCCAGTGGGCGGCACAGCGCCACGCTGGCGGCCCCCAGGGCCAGCACAAAGTGGTCGGCCTGCACCGGCCCCTGGGCCGTGTGGGCGGCCACCACGCGGCCACCGGCCAGCTCCAGCCGGGTCACGGGGCGGCCGTAGCGGCGCTCGGCACCGCGCTGCGCCAGCGCCTGGTCCAGCGCCTGGCACACCTTGAGGCAATCCGCGGCGCTTTCGCTGGGGGTGTAGACCGCGCCGGCCATGGCGCTCTGGTAGCGGGCCAGTGCGGGCTCCAGGGCCACGCATTCCGCGGGCGAGACCAGGCGCTGGGCGGCGCCGCCCAGGCGGGCCTGCAGCTCGATCTGCTGCGCCGCCCCTTGCAGCCCGGCCTCGGTGGGGTAGAGCACCAGCTTGCCCGGTGTGCTGTGGTCGCAGTCGGGCCGCAGATCGGCCAGCATGTGCTCGAAGCCCTCGCGGCTGCGCGCGGCCAGGCCCAGCAAGGTGGCGGTGCTGCGTTCCGAGCGCGGGCGGTTGCAGGCGGCCATGAAGCTCAGCCCCCAGGCCCATTGGTGCAGGTCGGCCTGCAGGCGAAACTTCAGCGGCGAATCGGCGGCCAGCAGCAGCTTGGGCAACTGCCCCCAGATCGACGGGTCTGCCAGGGGCTGCACATAGGAGTAGCTGAGCTGGGCCCCATTGCCGCCGCTGGCCCCCTGGCCCACCGCATCGGCCGCGTCGAGCAGGGTCACACGATGGCCTTCCTGCTGCAGAGAATAGGCGGCGGCCAGCCCGGTGATGCCGGCGCCAAGCACACAGACGTGCATGAGCGATCCTTCTGTTCTGTTGGGTTCAAGACTGCTGCCAATGTAGGGCGCACCAGGCGCCCGCGCTCATGCCAATCGAGGCCGGGGCCATGCAGCGAGGTTATGGGGCACCAACGGTGCTCAGGGCCTGGCCAGCTTGGGGCTGGCTGGTCTGCTCAGGGCTTTCCCGCTGCGGCAGCAGGCCCATTACCTTTTGTAATGCCCATGCCGTGAAAAGGAATTACCGCCCAGGGCGCAGGCCTTCCTACACTGGGCCTTCACGGTTCGCCCTTCCATTCATCCCTCACCCCCTCTAGAGGTCTGCTCATGAAAATGGTCCCCCTGCTGCTCACTGCTGCCACCCTGGTCACGGGCTCTGCCCTGGTGCAGGCCGATACCCTGGAGAAGATCGCGGCTTCCGGCAAGATCACCCTGGCCTACCGGGAATCGTCGGTGCCCTTCAGCTACCTGGATGGCCCCTCCAAGCCCATCGGCTTTGCCGTGGACATGTCCAATGCGGTGGCCGACGCGGTGCGCAAGCAGCTCAAGAAGCCCGATCTGCAGATCGAGTGGCAGCCGGTGACCTCGCAGAACCGCATCCCGCTGATCATGAATGGCACGGTCGATCTGGAGTGCGGTTCGACCACCAACAACACAGCGCGTGGCAAGGACGTGGCCTTTGCCATCAACCACTTCTACACCGGCACCCGGCTGCTGGTCAAAAAGGGCTCGGGCATCAAGGACTACGCCGACCTGGCCGGCAAGAACGTGGCCACCACCACCGGCACCACCAACCTGCAGGTGTTGCGCAAGTACAGCACCGAGAAGAACCTGAACTTCAACATGCTCTTCGGCAAGGACCACGCCGACTCGTTTTTGCTGGTGGAGTCGGGCCGGGCGCTGGCCTTCGGCATGGATGACATCCTGCTGTTCGGGCTCAAGGCCAACGCCAAGAACCCGGACGAGTTCGAGGTGGTGGGCGAGTCGCTGCAGGTCGAGCCCTATGCCTGCATGCTGCGCAAGGACGATGCCGGCTTCAAGCACCTGGTCGATGGCGTGATCGGCGGGATGATGAAGAGCGGCGAGTTCGAGAAGCTCTACACCAAGTGGTTCATGCAGCCCATTCCGCCGCGCGGCGTGCCCCTGGGCCTGCCCATGAGCCCGCAGCTCAAGGACAACCTGAAAGCCCTGAGCGACAAGCCCGCCGTCTGATCATGGGACCTGCATTGCTCTCTGCGCCGCAGGTGGTCGGCATTCTGGGCGGCATGGGGCCGGCGGCAGGGGCCGATTTTGTGCGCCTGTTTGTCGAAGCCTGCTCGCGTCAGCTGCAGGCCCTGGGCCGAGGCGTGCAGGACCAGGCTTTCCCGGAGCATTGGCTGGCCCAGGTGCCGGTGCCGGACCGCACCGGGGCCTTGCTGAACCGCGACAGCGGGGCGCACCAGCCACTGGAGCCCATGCTGCAGGCGCTGGGGCGGCTGGCCGCCCTGGGCGCGCGCAGCGTGGCCATGGCCTGCAACACGGCGCATGCCTGGCACGGGCGGCTGCAGGAGCGTTTTCCGCAACTGGAGTTGCTGCACGTGGCGCAGGAGGTGGCACAGGCCCTGCAGGCCCGTGGTGCCCGGCAGGCCATTCTGCTGGCCACCGAGGGCACGTACCGCAGTGGGTTGTATGAGCAGGCGCTGGCGCAGGCGGGGATTGCACTGATCCTGCCCGAGCAGGCCCAGCGCGAGCGCCTGATGCAGGGCATCTACGAGGGGGTCAAGCGCGGCGACCGGTTGTTGGCGCAGGCCTGTTTTGCCGAGGTGGCCGGGGCCCTGCTGCAGCGCCACGGCGACCAGCCGCTGCTGATGGCCTGCACCGAGATCCCGCTGGCCTTGCCCGGGGCCCCCGAGGTGGCGGGCGCCACCTTGATCGATCCGGCCCAGGTGCTGGCGCAGGCGCTGGCCGGACGGGCTTACGGGGTGTCTGACGTGCCGGCGGCCTCGTTTCAGATTTCGTAGTCGGCGCTGGTGCCTGATTCGTCCTGCAGGGCCTTTTCCACGATGGTGCGGCTCAGCGTCGGCGCAAACGACTCGATGAAGGCGTACACATAGCCGCGCAGGTAACTGCCGCGGCGCACGGCCAGCCGGGTCAGGTTGATGCCGAACAGGTGGCCGGCGTCGATGGCGCGCAGGCCGGTGTCGCGTTCGGCCTCGTAGGCGATCGAGGCCACGATGCCGGCGCCCATGCCCAGCTCCACATAGGTCTTGATCACGTCGGCATCCATCGCGCTGAGCACGATGTGGGGCGCGAGCTTGCGCTGGGTGAAGGCCTCGTCGATGTGGGTGCGGCCGGTGAACCCGTTGTCGTAGGTGATCAGGGGCCAGGCGGCCAAGCGCTCCAGGGTCAGGGGGGCGTCCAGCAGCGGGTGGCCGGGCGGCACCAGCACCGAGTGGGTCCAGCGGTAGCAGGGCAGGGCGACCAGGGCCTCGTACTGGGCCAGGGCCTCGGTGGCGATGCCCACATCGGCCTCGCCCGACAGCAGCATCTCGGCCACCTGACGCGGTGAACCCTGGTGCAGGTTGAGCTTGACGTTCGGAAACTGCTGGCGGAACTCCTGCACCGCCGCCGGCAGGGCGTAGCGGGCCTGCGAGTGGGTGGCCGCGATCGAGAGCTGGCCGTTCTGTTGGGCCACGAACTCCTGCCCCGCCTTGCGCAGGTTGGCGCTGTCGAGCAGGATGCGCTCGATGATGGGCAGCACATGCTGGCCCGGGTCGGTCAGGCCGGTCAGGCGCTTGCCGGCGCGCACAAACAATTCAATCCCCAGTTCCTCTTCCAGCTCGCGGATCTGGCGGCTCACACCGGGCTGCGAGGTGTGCAAGGCGTTGGCCACCTCGGTCAGGTTGAAGCCGCAGCGCACGGTTTCGCGAACGGAGCGCAGTTGCTGAAAGTTCATTTTTTGAAGGGCTGAGGGCTTTTAAATAAGGAAAAGTAATTATTCGGTCGTTTGATACAACGTCCAAATACATAAAAGTGACATGCATATGGTGTGCGCGGGCTTGGCTTCAGGGCGGGGCGGGCATTGCGGGCCATCCCCAATGACGACATACGGGCTCAAATGGCAGACTGGGGGTTTAGATCTGATTCTTCAAAGCCTGGTATGTCTCAACGCCGTCAATTTCTGTCCCTTGCTCCCCGGCTGTTGGCCGCTACCGCGGCGCCGGCCTTGATCGGCTTGGCGCGGGCGCAGGAGGGGGTGTCCGGCCGCAGTGTGGTGATCGGCTCTTCGGCGGCCCTGTCGGGCCCGCTGGCCGCCTTGGGGCAGGATCTCAAGCTGGGCATCGATGCCGCCATGGCGCAGATCAATGCCCGCGGCGGGGTGCAGGGGCGCAGCCTGCAGTTGCAGATGGTGGACGACGCCTATCAGCCTAACCGCACCCTGGACAATGTGCGCAAGATGGCCGGCGACGGGGGCGTGCTGGCCTTGTTGTCCTGCGTGGGCACCCCCAACAACACGGCCATCCTGCCCGTCATCGAGGACAACGGCTTGCCGTATGTGGCGCCGCTGAGCGGTGCCAGCTCGCTGCGCAAGGCCGGCAGCCGCAACCTGTTCCATGTGCGTGCCAGCTACACCGACGAGACGCAGCGCCTGATCCAGCGCCTGGGCTCGATGGGCCTCAACGGGCTGGCCATCGTCTACCTGGACAACGGTTTCGGTCGCGAGGTGCTGGGCGATGCCCTCAAGGCCATGGAGGGCCAGGGCATGAAGGCGGTGGCCCAGGTGGCGCTGGACACGGCGGGCAAGAACCTGACCGAAGTGGTGAACCAGGTGCTGGCGGCCAAGCCCAGTGCGGTGTTCATGGCCACGGCAGGGGCCGTGTCCCAGGCCTTGGTGACGGGCTTGCGCAAGCCCTCGCCGTCCATGCCCGTGGTCGGCCTCAGCGTGGCACTGAGCAACGAAGGCGTGAAGGCGCTCGGGCCCCTGGGCAGCGGCGTGGCGCTGACCATGGTGTTTCCTGACCCGAACCGGGCCAAGATCGCGGTGGTGCGTGACTACCAGGCGGCCATGCGGGCCGCGGGACAGAGCGAATTCTCACCGGGCAGTTTTGAGGGCTACATCAACACCCGGGTGTTGGCCGAAGGCCTGGACCGGGCTGGCAAGGACGTCAACCGGGCCCGCCTGCGCTCGGCGCTGGCCGGGGTGCGCGGGCTCGACCTGGGGGGCTTTGTGGTCGACTTCGGCAGTGCGCCTTATGTCGGCTCGCACTACGTCGAGCTGGGGGTGCTGGGGGCTTCGGGCCGCTTCGTGGGCTGACGCCCCCAAGAGGGGGCTCGGGCGGCCTTCGCCCGGGGCTCAGCCGGCCTGGATCACGGCACAGGCCACGCGCGGGCCGGAGTTGCCGGTGGGCTGGGTGGTGTAGTCGTCCGGGTCGCGGTGCACGATCAGGCCTTTGCCGACGATGCTCTGCGGGCCGGCCACCAGGGTGATGCCGCGGCTTTCGAAGTCCACCCGGGCCACGCCCTGGGCGTCGGCCTTGAGCACGGGCAGGTCGCCCACGTGGTGGGCGCCGGCATCGTGCCGGCCATGGGCACTGCCGCCCGGGTTGAAGTGGCCGCCGGTGCTCATGCCGTCGCCACTGCTGCAGTCCCCTTTTTCGTGCACATGAAAGCCATGCTCTGCATTCGGCTTGAGGCCGGTGATCTGGCCGCTCACGCGCACCCCATCGCCGCTCTGGCTGAAGCTCAGGCGGCCGCTGACGTTGTTGCCCCGGGTGGGTTGCAGATCGGCCACGGCCCGAGGACCGGTCGGGGCGCTGGCACAGCCGGCCAGGGCCAGCGCCAGCAAGGTGGCGCCGCCGAACAGGCGGGCAAGACGGGAACGTGCTGTCGAGACTGTCGGGGTCATGGGAATCCTCCTGAGGTGTGGAGGCCCGAGGGTAGCGCAATCGGCGTTTGCAGGGGGCAGGGCGCCCCCATGCCCCGGCCAGGCAGGCCGGGGACGCTTGCTCAGGCCGAACGCCGGTTCAGCAGGGCGTACAGGCCGATGGCGCCAAAGGTGGCGGTGCCGATGCCGCCCAGGCCGAAGTCACCGAACTTCAGGGTGAAATCGCCGGTGCCCAGGATCAGGGTCACGGCGGCCACGATCAGGTTCTTGTTGTCGGAGAAGTCAACCTTGTTGTCCACCCAGATCTTGGCCCCGGCCACGGCGATCAGGCCGAACACCACGATGGACACCCCGCCCATCACGGGCAACGGGATGGCCTGGATCACGGCCCCGAACTTGGGGCTGAAGCCCAGCACCACGGCCAGCACGGCGGCGCAGGCGAACACGGCGGTGGAGTAGATCTTCGTGGCGGCCATCACGCCGATGTTCTCGGCATAGGTGGTCACGCCGGTACCGCCCGCGCTGCCCGAAAGCATGGTGGCCACACCGTCACCGATGAAGGCCCGGCCCATGTAGGCATCCAGGTTCTTGCCGGTCATGGCGGTCACGGCCTTGATGTGTCCCAGGTTTTCGGCCACCAGGATGATGGCCACCGGGGCGATCAGCAGCAGGGCGTTGGCGCTGAACACCGGGCTGGTGAAACCGGGCAGGCCCAGCCAGGCTGCGTTGGCCACGCCCGACAGGTCAAGCGGCTTGCCCAGGCCCAGGCCATTGGTCAACACCGCGTAGATCACGCTGGCCACGATCAAGCCCACCAGGATCAGCAGGCGCTGCAGCATGCCGCGTGTCAGCACGGCGACCAGGCCCACGCTGACAAAGGTCACGGCCTGCATCCAGCTGTCGAAGTTGCTGGCCGCCATGTTCTTGATGGGCACGCTGGCCAGGTTCAGGCCGATCACGGCCACCACAGCACCGGTGACGACCGGCGGCATCAGGCGTTCGATCCAGCGCGTGCCCACGGCCTGCACCAGGGCGCCAATGGCGGTGTAGACCGCGCCACAGGCCACGATGCCGCCCAGCGCCACCGCCATGCCGGCGTTCGGGCCCTTGCCGGCATAGCCGGAGGCCGCGATCACCACGCCGATGAAAGCAAAGCTTGATCCGAGGTAGCTGGGCACCTTGCCGCCGGTGATCAGAAAGAACACCAGCGTCCCGATGCCGCTCATCAGAATCGCAATGTTGGGGTCGAAGCCCATCAGGATCGGGGCCAGCACGGTGGCGCCGAACATGGCGATCACGTGCTGTACCCCCATCAGCGCGGTCTGCCCCCAGGGCAGCCGTTCATCCGGGCCGATCACCCCTCCCTGCTGCAACACCTCGGGGCTGCGCAGCCGCCAGTCGAATAGTCCCATGCTGAAATCCTGTCTGCTTGGTTAGAAATGCGGCGAATGCTAGCAGGGAGATGGGCGGTAAATGGCAGGGGCAGTACGGAGTGTTCGCGCTTTGACAAACGTGATAGGCGTTTGACCCAGCAGTGGTTTTTGTGCTGGTTCTGTTAACAAATTGATACGACAATCGGGGCTCTTGCGCCAACCAGCGACGGGCCTCCAGCCCGCCACCTTGTGACTTCCAAGCTGCCCATTCCCGACATCGAAGCTGCCCGCCGCAACCCGGCTGTGCGCGACATCCTGATCCCTCCTTGCCCGGAGCTGCTGGTGCGTCTGCAACAGGCGGTCTCCCAACGCGAGCCCGATGTGGAGGAGATTTCCCAGGTGGCCGCCGCCGATGTGGCCATGGCCGCCGCCTTGATCCGCCAGGCCAACAGTCCGCTGCATGGATTGGCCCAGCCAGTCAACACCGTGGGCATGGCGTTGACGGTGCTGGGGGTTCGGCCTTCGGTGGAGTTGCTGACCGGTTTTCTGGTCACACACGCCTTGCCGGTGCGTTCGGCGCTGCTGGAGCATTTTTGGGAAAGTTCACAGCGCCGCGCCATTGCCTGTGAGCACATCGGGCGCCAGCTCTACAGCCTGGACCCGGGCCTGGGTTACAGCTTCGGGCTGTTCTGCCATGTGGGCATTCCGGTGATGATGCGTGCGGTGCGGGGTTACTCGGGCACGCTGACCGAGGCCCTGGCCCGCAAGGACCGCACCTTCACCCAGACCGAAAACGCCAACCACCGCACCGACCATGCCGTGGTCGGCGCCATCGTGGCGCGCACCTGGCGCCTGTCGGACGAGGTGGCCCAGGCCATCTGGCTGCACCATGACTTTGCCTGCCTGGACGATGAACGCTTCCCGGACACCGTGCGCCACCTGGTGGCCATGGGCCTGATGGCCGAGTACCTGGTGGGTCAGCACGAACTGCTGGCGCCCTCACGCGAGTGGGGTCAGCACGGCGAGACCTGCCTGGCCCACCTTCACGTCAATCAGGATGAGCTCAACCACTGGATTGACGAGTTGCACCCGGCCTTTGAGGCGGTGCATCTGTGAACCTCAGCCGGCCGGGTGCGGGCTTGCGAGCAGGGTTTCCAGGGTCGAAGCGGTGAACAGCTGATCGGCCCAATGCTCCAACTGAGGTGACGTCGCCGACTGAAGGCGCTGGCTGGCCCACGTTGGCAGCGGGCCAAAACGCTGCTCCAGGAGTCGGCTCAGAAGTTGGCTGGCGCCCTGGGACAGGCCTTGGGACAAACCTTGAGACAGGCCTTGGGACATCCCGATCGACTGTCCTTTGGCCAGGCCTTTTTCAATCGCTTCGGTGTAGAGACGCTCCAGGGTTTCTTCGAGCATGGTGGGGCCTTTCAAAAGGTCGTCGATCTGATCGAGTTCGGCGGCGGCGATGTCCGGCATTTTGCGCCGGATCAGGCGTCGCAGCCAGAGGTTGACGGTTCGGCGCAGGGCTTGATGTTCAGGGGCCAGCAGGACGTCGCCCACGGCGGCGGCCAAGCGCGCGATGTCGGTTGGCGTATTGCTGCGCTCCAGCTGAAACAGAGCGGCCGCCACATTGCGCGCGCCTGGGGTGGGCGACAGTTGCAGCCGGGTGGCGTCGATCAGGTGGTAGCGCAATTGGGGGCGGAACGGCGCCAGACCCGGCAAGCTGGGGCTGAAGCATTCGGCCACGTTGGTCGGGCTTTTCCAACTGCGGCCACCGTTGTAAAGCACCAGGGGGATCAGGGCAGGTAGCTTGCCCTGCGCCATTTGACCCTCTTTGATCAGGTGCTGAGCCAGCAAGGCCACATAGGCCATCATCCGAACGGCCATCCATTCGTCGGGCTGGCTTTGGAACTCAAGCAACAGGTACACCCAGACCCAATGCGGCCCCACCTTCAGTCGCCACACCATGTCATCGTGGCGCTGCCGGTCGTTGTCGCTCACGTAGCTGGCGTTGACGCGCTCCAGGGTGTCGAATTGAGCGGCTTGCGACCACTCGCCCGGGACGAAGCCGAGCAGCAGATCGCGCACCATCTCGCGGTGTGAGAACAAAAGCTTGTAATGGCTGTCGTGGGCGCTGGCCATGGTGCCTATGGTGGAGACCCGCCAAGGCCTTGTGGGGCGCCAGGGGCCGGAATGCCCGGTCCATCAGATGAGGGGCGCCTTGTCAAACCCGTGACACGCAGGCCGCCAGACCGCGGGACATCCCGGCTGACGGGCGGCCTGGGCCGCTGCTACCCTTGGGTCTCAAGGAGACAGCAAGACATGACCATGAGCCCCCCGGGCCCGGCCCCGTTCCGCCCGCAGATGACCCTTTACCGCGAGTGGCTGCAGCGCGAGCGCGGCCTGGCCTTCGACCGCTATGACGCCTTGTGGCGCTGGTCGGTGACCGAACTGGACGCTTTCTGGCAGAGCATCTGGGACTATTTCGAGCTGCAGTCGCCGACCCCGCACGCGGCAGTGCTGGCGCGCAACACCATGCCGGGGGCCGTGTGGTTTCCGGGGGCTCAGGTCAATTACGTGCAGCAGGTGTTCCGCCACGTGCAGCCTGCTCACCAGGCCGGCTTTGCGGCCTGGATCAGCCGCAACGAGAAGGGTGAGCAACGCGAGCTCAGTTGGCCCGAACTGCGCCGTCAGGTGGCGGCCCTGGCCCTGCACCTGCGTGCCCAGGGCGTGCAGCGGGGAGACCGCGTGGCCGCCTATCTGCCCAACATCCCGGAGGCCACGATCGCCTTTCTGGCCACCGCCAGCCTGGGGGCGGTGTGGAGCCTGTGTGCGCCCGACATGGGGACCCATGCGGTGCTCGACCGCTTCAAGCAGATCGAACCCAAGGTGCTGATCGCCTGCGATGGGGTCAGTTACGGCGGGCGCGACCATGACCGCTTGTCGGTGGTGGCTGAATTGCGCCAGGCCCTGCCCAGCGTGCAGCACCTGGTGCTGCACGGCAACCTCGACCCTGCGGCCCAGCTGCCCGGGGCCACGCCCTGGGCGCAAACCCTGGTGGCCGATGCGGCGGCCACCGCAGCCTTCGAGCCCGAGTGGCTGCCCTTCGATCACCCCTTGTGGATCGTCTACTCCAGCGGTACCACCGGCTTGCCCAAGCCCATCGTGCATGGCCATGGCGGCACGGTGCTGGTGGCCCTGGCCCTGAAGACCTTGCACAACGACATCGGCTGCAGCTATGAGGCCAACTCCTGGGGTGAGCGCTACCACTGGTACAGCTCCACCGGCTGGGTGATGTGGAACGCCCAGGTCAGTGGCCTGCTCAGTGGCACCACCTGCGTCACGTTTGACGGCAACCCCGGCGGCAGCCGCGACAAGCCGGACTGGCACACGTTGTGGCGCTTTGCCGCTGAGACCGGGGTCACCTTTTTTGGTGCGGGCGCGGCCTTTTTCGCCAACTGCATGAAGGCCGGGGTGGACCTGCCCTCGGTGGGCGACCTCGGCGCGGTGCGGGCCCTGGGCACCACGGGCTCACCCTTGTCCGAGGAGGTGCAGCGCTGGGGCACGGCACAGTTCCATCAGTTGCGCCAGGCCCGGGCGGCTGCTTCGGGCGAGCACGAGCGACGCGAGGCCTATGCGCCCGAGGCCGACATCTGGTGGTGCAACATCTCCGGTGGCACCGACTTTGCAGGGGCTTTCATCGGTGGCAACCGCGAACTGCCCCAGGTGCCGGGCCAGATGCAGTGCCGCATGCTGGGCAGTGCGGTCGAGGCCTGGAACGAGCAGGGCCAACCCGTGCAGGGCGAGGTGGGCGAGCTGATCTGCAGCCAGCCCATCCCGTCGATGCCGCTGTTCTTCTGGGGCGATGAGGGCGGGCGGCGTTATCTGTCGAGCTACTTCGACATGTACCCCGCCGGCCATGGCCGGCGGCCCGGGGGGGGCGATGCCGGGCCCGAGGCCGGTGGCGTGTGGCGTCACGGCGACTGGCTGCGCATCGGTGCTGACGGCGGCTGCGTGATCTATGGCCGCTCGGATGCCACCATCAACCGCCATGGCCTGCGCATGGGCACCAGCGAGCTTTACAGCGCGGTCGAGGCCTTGCCCGAGGTGCTCGACTCCATGGTGGTCGACCTCGAGTACCTGGGCCGTGACAGCTACATGCCTTTGTTCGTGGTGTTGCGCGAGGGCCTGACCCTCGATGCCGCGCTGCGCCAGCGTCTCAACGACGCCGTCAAGGTGGCTTTGTCGCCGCGCTTCGTGCCCGACGAGGTCTTTCAGGTGGCCGAGATCCCGCGCACCCTCACCGGCAAGAAGCAAGAGTTGCCCATCAAGAAGTTGCTGCTGGGTCAGCCGATCGACAAAGTCATCAACAAGGACGCCATGGCCAATGCCGCCTGCCTCGACTGGTATGTCGACTTTGCGGCTCGTCGGGCCGCGGCCCATCCGGCCTGAGGGGCGGGTGTCGGGCTGGGCATCGGTTTCATCGCCGGTTCACCAGCACGATGCCCGTGCCCACCAGGGCCAGGGCCCCGACCAGGCCAGGGGTCACCGCTTCGCCGAGCCAGCCGGCCCCCACGGCCAGCGCGAACACCGGGGTCAGGAACACAAAGGCCGACACCTTGGTGGCCGGGTAATGGCCCAGCACCCACATCCACGTCAGGTAGCTGGCAAAGGCCCCGACGACCGCCTGGATGGCCACCGACCCCAGTGCAAACGCGCTGGGCGGCCAGGCCCAGCTTTCGCCCAGGGCCAGCGACACCAGGGGCAGCAAGGCCACCGACACCGCGGTCTGGTAGAACAGTTGTTTTTCAGGCCCCACCCGGCCCAGCGGCGTGCTGCGCAGCACGACGGTGGTCAGCCCCCACATCAGGCCGGCCATCAGTCCGAGCAGATCGCCCAGCCACTGGCCGCCAGGGCCGGCCCCCAATCGTTCGCCCAAGGCGGCCAGGACGCCGCCAAAGGCCAGCACCAGGCCCCCCCATTGCACCCGGCGCAGCCGCTCGGTAGGCAGGAAGCGCGGCAGGATCAGCGCCACCCAGAACGGCGAGGTGTACAAAAACACCGTCAAGCGCGAGGCCGTGGTGTGCTGCAGCCCCACATAGATGCACACGAACTCGCCGGCAAACAGGGCGCCGGCCAACAGACCCCAGCCCAACGCCCCATCGGGCTGGAACAGCGCCACCCCACGCCAGCGACACCAGGCCCAGAGCAGGGCGGCTGCCAGCGCAAAGCGCAGCCAGGCCTGGAACACCGGCGCCATCTCGGGCACCGTGGCCTTCACCAGCACTTGCTGGAAGCCCCAGAACAGACAGCAGGCCAGCAACAGGCTCAGGGCCAGGCCGTCGAGGTGGTTTTTGCGCGTGACACTCATTTTTGGATGATAGGACGTCGTCAATGCATGAGTGGTCACCGAGGTGGCGCTGCCATTCCCGATCAATTGCCAGTGGCCGGCCTTGTGTCGCGCTGTAAACTTGACCCATTTTGCGTACCACAAGCCATCCATGACCGGTGTGACCACGGGCTCTGCCCGCGCCCATTTTGATTTCAAGAGCGCCACCTTGCCCTTGGTGGCCTTGTTGATCAAGACCACCGACGCTGCGGCGCTGGTGGCCGACCTGACACGCCGCCTGAGCGACACGCCCGACTTTTTTTCCAACGACCCGTTGGTCATCGATCTGAGCGCGGTCCGCGACAGCGAGGCTTCGCTCGATTTTCCGGCCCTCATCGCCCTGTTGCGGCGTCACCGGGTACTCCCGGTCGCCGTGCGCGGCGGCAACCCGGCCCAGACGGCCGCTGCCGTTGCGGCCGGTCTGATCGACGTGCCCGAGGTGGTGCTGTCCCAGCGCCATGAGTCGCCCCAGATCGAGGTCCAGGAAGTCGTGCGAGAGGTGATCCGGGAGGTCAAGGTCGAAGTGCCGGTGGCCGGCCCGGGCACCGTGGTGATCGACAAGCCCCTGCGTTCGGGCCAGCAGGTGTATGCGCGTGGCGCCGACATCGTGGTGCTGGCGCTGGTCAGCAATGGCGCCGAGGTGATTGCCGACGGCAACGTGCACGTTTACGCCCCGCTGCGTGGCAAGGCCATCGCCGGCGCCCGCGGCAACACCGAGGCTCGCATCTTCAGCACCTGCCTGGAGCCCGAGCTGGTGTCCATCGCCGGCATCTACCGCACCACCGAAGTGGCCCTGCCGCCCGAAGTGGCCGGCAAGGTTGCCCAGATCCGCCTGGTGGGTGAAAAGCTGCTCATCGAAGCGCTTTGAGCCCGCCCTCATTCAAGCTATTTCTACAAGAACCAAGGACTCGCAACACATGGCCAAGATCGTCGTCGTGACCTCCGGCAAAGGTGGCGTGGGCAAGACCACCACCAGCGCCAGCTTTGCATCCGGCCTCGCCTTGCGCGGCCACAAGACCGCCGTGATCGACTTTGACGTCGGCCTGCGCAACCTCGACCTGATCATGGGTTGCGAGCGTCGCGTGGTGTACGACCTGATCAATGTGATCCACAACGAGGCCAACCTCAACCAGGCCCTGATCAAGGACAAGCAGTGCGACAACCTGTTCGTGCTGGCCGCCTCGCAGACCCGCGACAAGGACGCGCTGACCCAGGACGGCGTCGAGCGCGTGCTCAACGACCTGATCGGCATGGGTTTCGAGTTCATCGTGTGCGATTCGCCGGCCGGCATCGAGACCGGTGCGCTCATGGCCATGCACTTTGCCGACGAGGCCCTGCTGGTGACCAACCCCGAGGTGTCTTCGGTGCGCGACTCGGACCGCATCCTGGGCATGTTGGGCTCCAAGACCAAACGCGCCATCGAAGGCAAGGAGCCCATCAAGGAGCACCTGCTCATCACGCGCTACAACCCCAGCCGTGTCGAAGACGGCCAGATGCTGTCGCTCGAAGACATCCAGGACATCCTGCGCATCAAGCTGATCGGCGTCATCCCCGAGTCCGAGGCTGTGCTGCAGGCCTCCAACCAGGGCACCCCCGCCATCCACGCCCAGGGCACCGATGTGTCCGAGGCCTACAAGGACGTGGTGGCCCGCTTCCTGGGCGAAGACAAGCCGATGCGTTTCGTCGAGGCGGTCAAGCCCGGCTTCTTCAAGCGCATGTTCGGAGGACGTTGACCCATGTCCTTCCTGTCATTCCTGCTCGGTGAAAAGAAGAAGACCGCCAGTGTGGCCAAGGAACGGCTGCAGATCATCCTGGCCCACGAGCGCAGCGGCCGCAGCGCTGCCAGCCCCGACTACCTGCCCGATCTGCAACGCGAACTCGTGGCCGTGATCTCGAAGTACGTCTCCATCAACGCCGACGACATCAAGGTCCACCTCGAACGCCAGGACAACCTCGAAGTCCTCGAAGTCAAGATCGAACTCCCCGACGCGCGCTGAGCCGCCGTTCTCCCTTCAGCAGGCCTACAACGAAGCTGTCAACCCGCCGCCCGGCCGCCCGAAGGCCGGCTGCGGCCCCCTCGGGGGGCAGGGAGCGACACGAAGTACGCGACCGTGGGGGCCACACCAGCCGGCCGCCGGGCCGCCCCAAGGCCGGCTGCGGCCCCCTCGGGGGGCAGGGAGCGACACGAAGTGCGCGACCGTGGGGGCCACATTCACAGAGGATGTTCTGTGTAGAACTTCCCACCGTGGTAGAGCAACGGTGACGCGCCATCGCGGTGGGCGCACTGCTCGACCTCGCCCACAAAGATCACGTGGTCGCCCTCTTCGTAGCGGCTGCGGTTGAAGCATTCAAAGGTGGCAGCGGCCCCGGCCAGCAGCGGCGCACCCCCCACGCCCTCTGAATAGGCCACGCCGGCCCACCGATCGACCGTCTTCGAGGCGAAGCGCTCGGCCAGATCCTTCTGGTCGGCGGCCAGCACATTGATCGCATAGTGTGACCCGGTGGCAAACACGCCCATCGAGGCCGCCGCGCGCGCCAGACTCCACAGCACCAGCGGCGGATCCAGGGAAACCGAGTTGAACGAATTGGCTGTCAGGCCCACCAGCACCCCGTCGGCGGCGCGTGCGGTCACGATGGTCACGCCGGTGGCGAACATGCCCAGCGAGTTGCGGAACTCGCGGGTTGAGAAACTGGGCGCACGGGCTTGCGCTGGGGCAGATGTGAGGGCGGTCACAGGCGATCAATGGGGTATGGATGGGCTATTATGGGCCGTCAGCCTTTTGCCTGCCGCCGCCTGGTCCGATGACCGTGCTGGCAGTCAGCCCGGGCTTCTGTGTTCCGCGTCCCACCTCCGTCCTGCCCGATCCAACATGAACGCTCTCCCCGCCTTCACCACCTTGGGCGCCGGCCCGACCGTTCTCATGCTGCACGATGTGCTGGGCGGGCACCTCACCTTTGCGCCGCAGGTGGAAAGCCTGGCCGCTGCCGGCTACCGCGCCGTGGCCTGGGACATGCCGGGCTATGGCCGCAGCACCCCCATCGATCCTTGTTCCTTCAAGGGGCTGGCCCAAAGCTGCATCGACCTGATCGAGGCCCTCAAGGCGGGCAGCGTGGTGCTGATCGGTCAAGGGGTGGGCGCCATGGTGGCCCAGGAAGTGGTGGCGCGCCGCCCCGAACTGGTCAACCGTCTGATTCTGTGCGCCTCGCTGGCCCGGGGGTTTGATGCCTCCGGCGGCACCGAGGGCGAGCCGCTGCCCGAGTTGGAGGTCAGTCACAACCTGGCTCAATGGGCCGAGTTCAACCTTCCCCGGCTGGTCGGGCCCGGTGCCCTCCCGGAAGGCGTGCTGCTGGCCAGCCATGCCATGGCCCAGATCAACCCCTCGGCCTACCGCCGCATCAGCGCAGAAGCCACGTATTTCAATCGCCAGGAGGATCTGGAGCGCATCCATGTGCCCACCTTGCTGGTGGCGGGCGAGTTCGATCGCGTGGCGCCGCCTGAGCTCATGAAGCCGATGGCCGACCGCATCGGCCGCAGTTGCACCCTGGCCGTGCTGCGCGGGGCCGGCCACATGCCGCAGCTGGAGGCCCCTGAAGACTTCGACACCACCTTGCTGGGCTTTTTGGCCTTGCCGCGTCTGTTGCATTGAGTTGAGCGGATCGGATGTTCGAGGTGAGTGAGCTCGAGTTGCCAGGCTCAGGTGCCGCAGGGCCGGGGGGGCGCCGTGTTCGTCCTCGGGCTGGCCAGGCGGCTGTGGCGCGGCTGTGCCGGGGGCTGTTGGGGGCCAGCTTGCTGATGGGGGCCTGGCCCGGCCTGCTCACGCAGGCTCTGGCGGCACCTCAGGCGGGGGGGCATGTTTCGGCCCATGCCAAGCCTCAGCCCCCCCATGCCCCAGCGGGCAAGGCCGCGCCGGCTGCCAACCTGGTCGAGCCCTGCAAGCAATGGGTGCCCCGTCTGCCCGGGCTCACGGCGGCCCAGTGTTCGGCGCTCAAGCTGCAGCCTTCGGGCACCCGTTCGGTGCAGGGGCGTGAGCTGTGGATGGGCGACGTCGGGGCGCACAACTCGCGCGTCAAGGTGCTGGTGCTCGGGGCCATCCACGGCGACGAGCTTTCTGCCAGCACGGTGGCCCTGCAGTGGATGGGCCTGGCCCAGGACAACGGGGCTGAAGCCCTATGGCGCTTTGTGCCCATGCTCAACCCCGATGGGGTGATGGTGCAACCGGCCCGGCGTGTCAACGCCCACGGCGTCGACCTGAACCGCAACTTTCCGACCCCCGGCTGGGCGCAGGAGGCTCCCCGCTATTGGGCCCAGCGCACCCGCAAAGACCCACGCCGCTGGCCCGGCAACAAGCCGCTGTCCGAACCGGAGAGCCGTTTCGTGCACGAGCAGATGAGCGCCTTCACGCCCGATCTGATCGTCAGCATCCACGCGCCTTACGGCGTGCTCGACTTTGATGGCCCCACCGATCCGCCACGCCGACTGGGCCGCCTGATGCTCGACCCGGTGGGCGTGTTCCCGGGCTCGCTGGGCTATTACGGCGGCATGCACAAGGGGGTGCCGGTGGTCACCATCGAGTTGCCCAATGCGCAACGGGCCCCCTTGCAGGCCGAAACCCGCCAGATGTGGCTGGACCTGCAACGCTGGATGGGCGAACACCTGCCGGCCAGGACGGCCAGCGCGGCGCAGCCCTTGCGCGCTCCTTGAGCCGTGGCCTCAGCGGTCCAAGGACTGCCGTCGGCGCAGCCAGTCCGCCAGGCTCAGGCACAGCAACAGCCCCACAGAACCACTGGCCAGCCCGGCCATCACATCGCTGGCGTAATGCACTTGCAACAGCACGCGGCTGACCGGCGCCGTCAGCACCAGCGCCCCACAGCCCAACAGAACGGGCAGGTGCCAGCGCCTGGGGCTGTGCTGCAGCAGCAGCCAGGCCAGCAGGCCGTAGGTGACGAGCACGCCGGAGGCATGGCCGCTGGGAAAGCTGTACCCGGTCTCCACCACGACGCTGTGCAGATGGGGTGGGCGAACCCTGGCAAAGCCCTGCTTAAGGCTCCAGTTCAGCAAGGTGTTGCCCAGCACCCCCAGCAGCCAGATGCCGGCCTGAAGCCGCTCGCGCCGCCGCCACAGGAACAACGTCACCGCGATCGTCAGCACGGTCACGGGTGCCGGGTTGCCCAGCCAGGTGGGCAGGGCAAAGGCCTGCAAGGTGAACCGGTCCATCTGCTGACCCAGGGCCTGGGCCAGCGCACTGTCAAAGCGGGTCAGGGGCTGACCCGGGCCGATCTGGCTGGCCAAGCCGGCGAAGACCGCCAGGGCGGGCAGCGCCCAGATCAGGCGCCGCCAGGGCGACGGGCGCGCATGGGCCGGGGTGGCCGGGGTGGCCGCCTGGGTCAGCGAGTGCATCCGCAGGCACACGGCAGCGCTCAAGGTCAGCAGCAGCAAGGCCCACAGCGTGAGCAGGTGAGGGGCCAGCCACAAGGCGAAGGCTTCAGGGCTGGAGAACGTCGGTGAAGCAAGCATGGATCCTGGGCTGCAGCGAGCCCGCATGAAAACCCGGAACAATACCCTTTTTGGCTGTCACCCTGATCGTGGACTCTTTGTTGCTTCTGTTCCTCAAGAAATGCCTGACGGCCCTGCTGATGCCGCCCATCTGCCTGGTGTTGTTGGCCGCACTGGGCCTGGTCTTGGGGCGGCGCCGGCCGTGCCTGGGGCGCTGGGTCACCGGACTGGCTCTGCTGGTCCTCAGTGCCCTGTCGTGGCCGCCGGTGGCCGATGCCTTGGTGGGCAGTCTTGAAAGCCACCCACCCCTGTCGGCGCAGGCGCTGAAGCAGGCCCAGGCCATTGTGGTTCTGGGCGGCGGCATCTACCCTCAGGCGCCGGAATACGGTGGCGAGGACAGCGTGGCCCGCCCTACCTTGCAGCGCCTTCAGTACGCCGCCGCCTTGCAGCGGCGAAGCCAATTGCCCGTTCTGGTGACGGGGGGCGCGCCTGAAGGGGGGCGGCCCGAAGGAGAGGTGATGCAGCAGGTGCTGGCGCAGCAGTTTGGGGTGCCGGTGCGTTGGGTTGAATCAGCCTCGCTGGACACGGCGGGCAACGCCGCCCTGTCCGCCCCCTTGCTGCGTGCCGCCGGGGTGCAGCGCGTGGCCTTGGTCAGCCAGGCCTGGCATCTGTCGCGCGCCGTGGCCTTGTTCGAGGCGCAGGGCTTCACCGTGCTGCCGGCGCCCACCGGCTTTCGCACCCGGCCGGGCAGCGCTTGGAAATGGTATTTGCCCAGCGCCGAGGCCTTGCTGGCCAGCCAGATCGCCCTGCACGAGTGGCTGGGGCGGCTGGTGTTGGCGCCTGCCCGCGCCTGAGGCCCGCCTCAGAGGAGAAAGTTGGCCGCCTGGGCCACGGCGGCTGTATCGGCCTGCACAGCGCCAGGTGCGCCCCCTTTGCCCCACAGTTCGCCGCCCCAGTTCATGGCCAGGAACTGCGCGCACAGGCGCAGCGAGTCGAACATGGGCTGGGCCTTGGCCCGGTCGCCGCTGGTGCTGATCACGCGCAGGGTTTTGCCCGCCATCTGCTCCTTGAAGCCCAGGCCCGGCACGCGCAGCCAGCCGCTCCAATGGTCCAGGTAGGTTTTCAGCGGGGCCGGAATGCTGAACCAGTACACCGGGCTGACAAACACGATGTCGGTGGCGGCCAGCGTGGCGTCCAACAGGGTTTTCAGGTCCCCGACAGGGGCCGGGTACTGGCCCACGGTGTGGCGCAGGTCCACAAATGGGGGCAGATCCAGGTGAGCCAGGGCCAGCCAGGTCTGGGCGGTGTCGGGCGGCAGGGCGGCGGCGGCCTGCCGGGCCAGCCATTCGCTGTTGCCCGGGTGGCCGGGCTCGCGGCTGGAGGTGGTGAGGAACAGGGTGTGGCGTTGCGAGGTGCTCATGGGCCCGGATGATAGAGCGTCACCGGGCCCATGCCTGATCCCTGTGGCCTGCGCCTAGCTCAGGCCAGGGCGGGCTTGGGTGCACGCGGCGCGGCCGAACCCAGAAAGCCGAAGCGGTCGGCAATGCGGGGCACCTCGCCGTTGATCAGCTCGGCCAGGGCCTTGCCCGAGCCGGCGCCATGGGTCCAGCCCAGGGTGCCGTGGCCGGCATTCACCCACAGGCCCGGGATCCGGGTCTGGCCAATGAAGGGGATGTTGGTCGGCGTGGCGGGGCGCAGGCCGCACCAGAAATTGGGCTGACCGCCTTCGTGCTCCAGGCGGGTGTCGCACACGCCGGGCATCACCATTTCGATGCGGCGCGCCAACATCTCGCAGCGGGCGCGGGCGATCGAACCGTTCAAGTCCAGGTCGTAGCCGCCCACCTCAATGGTGCCGGCCACGCGCAGTTCGTCGCCCAGGCGGCTCATGGCCACCTTGAGTTCGTCATCGATGGCCGAGACCCAAGGGGCTGCCTCGGGCTTGAGGATCTTGAAGGTGGCGCTGTAGCCCTTGCCCGGGTAGATGGGCAGGCGCACGCCGACCTGGCGCAGCATCGGTGCCGTGTACGAGCCGGTCGCCACCACGATGGCGTCGGCCTTCAGCTCGCGGGCCGGGCCACTGGCACGAGCCTGTTCGTCCACCGGGGTCACGCGCACGGCGCGGGCCCGGTTGTTCGCCACGTCCAGCTGTTGCACGGCGTGGCCGTACATGAATTCCACGCCACGCTGTTCGCACAGGCGGGCCAGGCCCTGGGTGAACAGGCGCGCGTCCCCGCTCTCGTCGGTGTCGGTGAAGGTGCCGCCCACGATGCGGTGGGCAAAGGGCTTGAAGGCGGGCTCGATCTTGAGCAGTTCGTCGCGGCTGACCACACGGCGCGACACGCCATGGCGGCGCATCAGTTCGGCGGCCGCCCCAGCGGTGTCGAACGAGGCTGTGTCGGTGTAGTAATGCGCGATGCCGCGCTCCAGCCGGTGGTATTCGATGCCGGTGGCGTTCACGATGTCCTTCAGCGCGGCGTGGCTGTAGGCACCCAGGGCCACCAACTGGCTGACGTTGCGCTCGAAGGCGGCGTCGTTGCACTGGCCCAGGAAGCGCAGACCCCACAGCCACTGCTGCAGGCCTTCGCCCACCGGCCACTGCGGGCGGAACAGCAGCGGTGCATCGGGCTTGGTCATCCACTTCAGCACCTTCAGCGGTGCCTCGGCGTTGGCCCAGGGCTCGCAGTAGCTGACCGAGATCTGGCCCGCGTTGGCGAATGTGGTCTCCAGCGACGCCGCCGGCTGGCGCTCGATGACCGTGACTTCGTGACCCCGCTCTCGCAAATGCCAGGCGGTGCTGATGCCGATGATGCCGGCGCCGAGGACGATGATTTTCATGCGTTGCAGTGTGCGACAGGCGGTAGCTGCTTGAAAAGCAAAATTAAACTCTTGGCAGTTTCATCAGTCTTGCTAATATTCAGTCCTGCCCTGACATCACCTTGCCCCGGACCCATGAACACCTTTGATCCCCACGCCCTTGAATGCCTGGCGGCCATCGTCGAAGAGGGCGGTTTCGAGCGCGCCGCCCAGCGCCTGAGCATCACCCAATCGGCGGTATCGCAGCGCCTGCGCGCCCTGGAGGCCCAGGCCGGCACGGTGCTGATCGTGCGCAGCCGTCCGCTCAAGGCCACGCCCGCCGGGCAACTGCTGCTCAAGCACACCAAGCAGATGCGCCTGCTGCGCGTCGACCTGGACCGCGACCTGCGCGAGCTGACCCCGGGCGGCAGCAAGCGCGCCCGGGAAGACGAACGCATTTCGATCGCCATCAATGCCGACAGCATCGCCAGCTGGGCTTTGCCGGCACTCGATGGCCTGGTGTGCCAAGGCCTGCCGCTTGAAATCATCACCGACGACCAGGATTTCACCGATGAGTGGCTGCGTTCGGGCCAGGTGCTGGGCTGTGTCACCACCCTCAAGCAGGCCTTGCGCGGTTGCAAGGTGGTGCCCCTTGGCGCCATGCGCTATGTGGCCGTGGCGGCGCCCGAACTGGCGCAACAGCGGCTGCCCGAGGGCTTGTCGCCGCACAATTTCCGTGACATTCCCTTTGTGGCCTTCAACCGCAAGGACGACATGCAGACCGAGTTCGTCAGCCAGTGTTTCGGGCTCAAGCGCGTCACCTTGAGCCAACTCTTCGTGCCCAGCTCTGAGGGCCAGTTGCGGGCCGTGCTGGCGGGCTGGGGGGCCAGCGTGGTGCCCGAGTTGCTGGCGCGTGAGCCCCTGGCGCAGGGGCGGCTGGTCAATCTGGTGCCGGCGCACAGCCTGAGCATCCAGCTGTACTGGCATTGCTGGAACCTCGAATCCGAGGTGCTGGACGCGCTCAGCTCGGCCCTCACCTCGGCCGCTGCACAGGCCTTGGTGTGAGTTGGGTGGCCGCTCGTTGAGGCGTGCGACCCTGTTTGTACCTGCCGTCGACACAGGCTTTTTAGGCCGTCCAGTCGTGATTCAGCCGGCTTTGTTTAAAATCGAACCGTGAACACCACCACCCCCGCCCGCGTTTCCTTCAAAGCCCAGATGCACCAGGTGCGCGAAGAGGCCATTGTGCAGACCGTCATTCGCCTGTTGGGCGAAAAGGGTTATGACGCCATGACGGTCGACGAAGTCGCCGCCGCGGTGGGCATTGCCAAGGCCAGCCTGTACAAGCATTTTCCTGGCAAAGAGCAACTGGCGGCTGCCGCCATGGTGCATGTGATCAAGCGGGCGCAGGATTTTTTGCAGATCGTGCCGCCGGAGATTTCCCCGGTCGACAAGCTCAAGTCGGTGGTGGGTTGGGCCATGTCCTTGCAACTGGCCGATGAAATGCCCTCGCTGCCCAGCCGCAACTCCACGTTGCGTCAGGTCTTGATGGGCAATGCTGAATACATGAACGGGCTGATCACCCTCAGCGACCAGCTGGGTGCCTGGATCACCGAAGCCCAGGCCCAGAGCCTGATCAACCCCACCTTGCCGCCCCTGGTGGTGCTTTACACCCTGTACGCCCGCGCCTGCGACCCGGTGGTCAGCTTCTTGCGCCAGGGTTCGCAGTACAGCAATGCCCAGATCGTCGATCTGGTGTTGCGCACCTGTTTCGAAGGGCTGGCCACGCCACCCGAGATCCGCACGGCGTGAGGCTCGGGCCACCTCCGCGTCAAGGTGGCGGGCCTGCATCGGCCTGCCACAAACTGCATCAACGCACCAGCAGCACCGGCACCTTGCAATGCGCCAGCACCTGGGTCGAGACCGAGCCCATCACCAGGTTGCCCAGCGAACTGTGACCATGTGAGCCCATCACCACCAGATCGAACTTGCCCGTTTCGGCCACCTTGGCAATCACCTCGCCGGCCACGCCCACCTTGCTGATCTGCTGAGGCACGATCCCGTGGCGACCCAGAAACTTGCTCACCGGGTTCAGCACCTTGGCCGCTTCATCGGCGTAGTACTCGTCGACAATCGGCTTGCCCAGCGCGGCGCGAGCGCGCGGCGGCAGGGCCGCTTGCACGGTCAGGGCGGTGTATTCCACCGAACCCGAGATCAAGGCCTCATGGGTGCTCAGGTAGGCCAGCATCTTCTTGGTATAGGCGCTGCCGTCAACGGCGAGAAGAATCTTCATGCAATGTGCTCCTTGTTGATGGTTCCAGCATAGCGCCCGGCGATGGCCTGAAATTGATCGACATCAAGCCGGCCGTGAATGCGCCGGCCGCGGTACTTCCACACAATGCTGATGCTGAAAGTGGAGTTGCTCGTTCTTGCGAGCATAGCCCAGCGGGTTGGCCACCACCCGGCAACCCTGGCTGACATAGTCGCTGGGGGCATGCAGGTGACCGTGCAACCACAGGTTGGCGTGCGGCAGCAGCTCGTCCAGCGCGTTGCAGAAGCCCGCCGTGCCTGGGGTGAGCCCATAGCGCGGATCTGCGCTCAACAGACTGGGGGCGAAATGGGTGACCACCACCGTGGGGCCCTCATGCGGGGTGTGCAGGGCGTCGCGCAGCCACTGCTGGCAAAGCAGCGCCTGTTCGCGCACGCCTTCAGCCAGCCAGGGGGCCCCCAAGCGGGTGCCGCCGGTTTTGCGCAGGTAGAAATTGGCTGCCCGGAACGCCTTGTCGCGCATCTGCAGCGCCCGGGTCGTGGGGGCCTGTGCCTGAATCGCCAGCGCGTCAAAGTCGCTCCACAAGGTGGTGCCAACAAAACGCACGCCTTGCAGCACCAGGCTTTCGCGCTCCAGCCAGTGCAGACCCAGGCGCACGCAGCATTCGCGCAGACGGGCGTGGGCCTGGTCGAAGTCCTGCTGGTCGTATTCGTGGTTGCCGGGCACAAAGATCACCGGCACCGGCCAATGGCCGCCCGCGCTGCGTGGCGCAAACCGTGCCAGACCGAAGTCGTCGTCGCTGAGCAGGCTGCCGCTCTGGTAGGAGCCGATGTCGCCCGCCAGCACCAGCACATCGGCCTCGGGATGGGGCAGGGGAGTGAATTGGGGGTGCACTTCCAGGTGCAGATCGGACAACAGCTGTACTTTCATGGTGCCTGCATTGTCGCGGCAGCGCAGCCATGCCGGGTGCGCTCAGGCCTCATGCCAAAGCTGCATGGACTGGGGCTGTTAAAAATACGGGTTAACCCTTACTCTAGAGACCTGTTCATCACGCGCTCACAAGGCGCCTCTTTCATGTCTCCGTTTCTTGCCCTGATCGCCCGCAGCCTGACCCTGGCCACCCGGGTGGATCCCCTGGTGCCCGCCCGCCGTGCCGACCGTGGCAGTGCCGCCATTGCCAACACGCTGCTCGAATCCGCAGACGCCCGTGCCGGCCACGACCCGCGCCAGGCCCATGAACTGCGCGAGGCCGCCCACGCCTACCTGCGCGTGCTGCGCTGATCGACGCCGCCCAGGCGTTCTTTCCGGGCTTCAAAGGCGCGCACCGGCGGCCTTCACCACCGGGGCCAGTACCCCGACTTGGTCTTTCACGTAGGCGGCAAACGTGGCGGGTGTCCCGGGGTTCACCGTCACGCCCAATTCCAGCATCTTGCGTTTCACCTCGGGCAGCATCAGCACCTCGTTGCATGCGCTGTTGAGCCGTGTCACCACCTCGGCTGGCAGGTTGGCCGGCCCGCTCAGGCCGAAGAAATTGTCCAGCACCAGCTTGCGATAGCCGAACTCGACCACGCTGGGGACTTCCGGGACCAGGGGCGAGCGGTTGGCTGAAGTCACCGCCAGGGGCACCAGTTGCCCACTCTTGAAATAGGGCACATAAGCGGTCAGCACGTCGATGCCGATCGGGATCACGCCCGAGATCAGGTCGGTGGTCATGGGGGCCCCGCCGCGGTAGGGCACGTGCACCAGGTTCACGCCCATGGCCTTGCGCATCAACTCGCCGTAGATGTGGCCGATCGACGCCGGCCCACCCGAGCCAAAATCCAGTCGCCCGCTCTTGCGGGCCACCGATTCCAGATCGGCGATGGTGCGGATCGGGGCCGCCGTGTTGGCCATCAGCACGCACGGTGCCGTACCGATCATGGCGATGTGGGTGAAGCCCTGCACGGGGTCATAGGGCTGCTTGTCCAGGGCGAAAGGCCCGATCGAGATGGGGGTCGAGTTCGACAGCATCAGCGTGTAGCCATCGGGGGCGGCCTGTTGCACCACCTGCCCGCCCACGCTGCCGCCAGCGCCTGGGCGGTTGTCCACCACCACCGCCTGGCCCAGCTTGCGGGCCAACTGCTCGGCCACCACACGGGCCACGATGTCGCTGGCCCCGCCCGCCGGAAACGTCACCACGATGCGGATCGGCTTGTCAGGCCAGGAGGCCCAGGCGGGCAGGCTCAAGGCGCTGGCCCCGAGTGCGGTGGCAAAGCGGCGGCGAGTCACCGCGTACTGGTGCGTGCGGGGGGTGGGCTGGGTGCGGGTATCCGTCATGGCGTCTCCTGTCAGGGCCTGGCCAAGCCCCAAGCAAGTTCGATGCCTCACCCTGCCCATCGGCGGGCCTGTGCCGTGCCTCAGGCGGCCCCGGGGTTGCGCTGGGCCGCACGCGCAATGGCTTGCCGCAGCCAGTCGTGTCCGGGGCCGTTGTGAAGCCGTTTGTGCCATAGCGCATCCACGTGCACCGTGGGCACTTTCAAGGGCAGTTCGCGCCAGACCAGGCGGTCGGCAATGCCGGTGACGTTGATGAAGTGCCTCGGCAGCACCGTCAGCAAGTTGGAGTTGGCCACCACCCGCCCTGCCGTGAAGAACTGGTTGACCGTGAGCACGATGCGACGTTCGCGCCCCACAGCGGTGAGGGCTTCGTCGATGAAGCCATAAGGTCGACCCGAAAAACTGACCAGCAGGTGACGTGCGGCGCAGTAGCGGTTGAGGGTGAGCGGGCCGCTGGCCAGGGGATGATCGCGCCGCATCACGCACACGTATTCGCCGTCGTACAGGCGCTGGTTGGCATAGGCCACCGCTTCGCCCGCCTGGCTGCGCGCCGTGAGGTCGGCGAGCACGGCCGGGAAGTAGCCAATGGCCATGTCCACCGACTCCTCGTCCAGCAGCCGGCGCGGGTCACGGGTGGACAAGGGGACGACCCGGATCGACACCCCTGGCGCCTCTTCTTCGATGATGTCCACCAGGCCCGGGATCAGCGAGGCTGCCGTGGCGTCGGCCATGGTCAGCACAAAGGTGGTGTTGGCCTCGGCCGGGTCAAAGTTTTCGGGCACCAGGGCCGATTGCAGGCGCTGCAGCGCCTCGCGCACGGTGGGCCACAAGGCCAGCGCCATCGGGGTGGGCTCGACACCGGCCCCGTGGCGCCGCACCAGTTCGTCGCCCAGGCTGTCCCGCAGGCGCCGCAGCGCGTTGCTGACGGCCGGCTGGGTCAGGGCCAGCTTGTGGGCGGCGCGGGTCAGGCTGCGCTCGGCCATCACCTCGTCAAAGACGCGCAGCAGATTGAGGTCAAGGTTTCTGAATCGGCCCTGGTGCATGGGGTTTCCTTGAAACATCATCAATGTGAATGATCATCATCAGTAATATAAATTTGAACAAGTTTAGGGTTAACCCTAGTATTGAGCCCATGACTCGGGCAACTGTCCCGACAGCGAAAGGAATACACCATGACCAGCTTTGTTCACGCCCCCCATTCTTTCCACCACGCCGGTGTGGCCCGTGCCGAGAAGGCCGCCGAAACCCTGCGTGATGCATCGCGCCAGTTCGACGGCCCACGTGGCACGGCGACGCTGCTGCTGGCCGCCGTGGTGGCCGCTCTGGTGGTCGCTGCCAATCAGGTGATCGACACCTGGTCGGACGGCCACCTGCTGGCCGCCTGGATCGGTCTGTGGACCGTGGCTTTTGCCGCCCTGGCCTTGCTGGCCACCCCGATCCGCCGCGCGTCGGTGGGTCTGCGCGCCGGTCTGGCCTCGTGGAGCCGTGCCCGTCGCGAAGCTGCGGAAGACCGCAAGCTGTGGAGCCTGGCCCTGACGGATGCTCGCGTGATGGCCGACATCAGCCGTGCCATGAGCCGTGACGCAGCCCGCGACGTGCGCGGCTACTTCTGAGGCTGGGCCGGGCCTGCGCCCGGTGAACCGCTGAGATAGAACAGGCTTCAAGCCGTGTCCCGCAAGGGCCACGGCTTTTTTCTTGTCTGACCCACCGGCTGAACAAAAAAAAAGCCGCCAGCCCTGGCGGGGCGGCGGCGGTGTCCAACCCACTCAGGGTCGGTGCGCGGTGGGCCTGAATCAGGCGGCCAGGCGCTTTTCGAGTTCGGCCTTGGTGTCCACCAGGGCTTGGGGCAGGTGGTAGGCCAATTGCTCGAAGTGGGTGGCGTGCAGCTTGAGCTCGTCAGTCCAGGCGGCGCGGTCGATGCTGGTCACGGTGTTGAACTGGGCTTCGGAGAAGTCCAGGCCGTTCCAGTTGATTTCAGCATAGGTCGGGGCCACGCCGAACATGGTGTCGGTGCCCTGGGCCTGGCCTTCGATGCGGTCGATCATCCACTTCAGCACGCGCATGTTCTCGCCATAGCCGGGCCAGACGAATTTGCCGTCTTCGCCCTTGCGGAACCAGTTGGTGGTGAAGATCTTGGGCTGCTTGCCACCGGCGGCGGTGATCTTGTTACCGGTGTTGAGCCAGTGCTGGAAGTAGTCGCTCATGTTGTAGCCGCAGAAGGGCAGCATGGCGAAGGGGTCGCGGCGCACCACGCCTTGCTGGCCGAAGGCCGCAGCCGTGGTTTCGGAGCCCATGGTCGAGGCCATGTACACGCCCTCGGTCCAGTTGCGGGCTTCGGTCACCAGCGGCACGGTGGTCGAGCGGCGGCCACCAAAGATGAAGGCATCGATGGTCACGCCGGCCGGATCATCCCAGGCGCTGTCCAGCGCCGGGTTGTTGGTGGCAGCCACGGTGAAACGGGCGTTCGGGTGAGCGGCCTTGGCGCCGGTTTCCTTGGCGATGGCGGGCGTCCAGTCCTTGCCTTGCCAGTCGATCAGGTGGGCCGGGGTGCTGCCGCTGTCCTTTTCCATGCCTTCCCACCACACATCGCCGTCATCGGTCAGGGCCACGTTGGTGAAGATCACGTCCTTGTCCAGGCTGGCCATGCAATTGGGGTTGGTCAGCGTGTTGGTGCCGGGGGCCACGCCGAAGTAACCGGCTTCGGGGTTGATGGCGCGCAGCGAGCCATCGGCCTGCGGCTTGATCCAGGCGATGTCGTCACCGATGGTGGTGACTTTCCAGCCGACGAACGCTGCCGGGGGCACCAGCATCGAGAAGTTGGTCTTGCCGCAGGCGCTGGGGAAAGCGGCTGCCACGTGGTACTTTTTGCCTTGCGGGTTGGTCACGCCCAGGATCAGCATGTGCTCGGCCAGCCAGCCTTGCTCGCGGCCCATGTTGGAGGCGATGCGCAGGGCCAGGCACTTCTTGCCCAGCAGCGCGTTGCCGCCGTAGCCCGAACCGTAGGACCAGATTTCGCGGGTTTCCGGGTAGTGGACGATGTACTTGACGGTGGGGTTGCAAGGCCAGCTGGTCTTGTCGGTCTCGCCGGCGGCCAGGGGGGCGCCCACGGTGTGCAGGCAGGGCACGAACTCGCCATCCACACCCAGCACGTCGTACACGGCCTTGCCCATGCGGGTCATCAGCTTCTGGTTCACGGCCACGTAGGCGCTGTCGGTCAGTTCAACACCGATGTGGGCGATGTTGGAGCCCAGCGGGCCCATGCTGAAGGGCACCACATACATGGTGCGGCCAGCCATGCACCCGTCAAACAGCGGCTGCAGCAGGGCGCGCATTTCGGCCGGGGCCTTCCAGTTGTTGGTCGGGCCGGCGTCTTCCTTCTTGTCGGAGCAGATGAACGTGCGGTCTTCCACGCGGGCCACGTCGCTCGGATCGGAGCAGGCCAGGAAGCTGTTGGGGCGCTTGGCGGCGTTGAGCTTCTTGAAGGTGCCGGCATCCACCAGTTGCTGGCACAGGCGTTGGTACTCTTCGTCACTTCCGTCGCACCACACCACGCTGGCAGGCTTGCACAGGGCCACCATGTCAGCCACCCAGGCGATCAGCTTGGCGTTTTTGACGTACGAAGGGGTGTTGAGGGTCAGGCCCTGCATCACGGGTGAGTTCATCGGAGGCTCCTAAGTTGAAAAGTCGTCTTTTCAAAAGAGCTCGATGGGCCTGATGGGCTTTCCGCGTAGGGCGATGAGCATTCGCGGGAGCCTGATCTGCCGATGGACCCCCTGGGCGCCACGGAACCTTTTGAGAAAACGGCTTGACTGCTCAGTCGGCGGGCGGGTCTCGGGGTGAACGGACAGGACTTCCGGGCACCGCGGGTCGGCTGGGATGACGATTTTATGAAGCCAGCCGCGGAAAGTCTCGCAGTTACTTTGAAAGTTCATGCAAAAATTGCATGAGGTTATGTGTGGTTTTTTGAGGCCGGGTGGTGGTTCAGGCCTCAAAAAACCGCCTCGATGGGCGGTTTTTTATGCAGCGCGGGAGGGGCTTCAAGCCATGGTCACCGCAATGAAAGCCAGCAGGAAAATCAGCAGACCGCCCACAATGGGCAGCACGAAGGGGATCAGGGGAACAATCGCTTCGACCGGATCCTGGGGCGCGTCGGTGGAGGCTGCGGCGTGGTGGTTGGACATGTGTCTCCTCGTGGGTGGGTTTGTGCCTTGCATTCTACCCAGGCCGGGATGGGGCGTCTTGTCAGTGATGACCCTGCAGGACGGCTTCCAGTCCGGCGTCGTGCAAATGGTCCAGCAGGGCATCGATGTGGTCCGGGCCGCGGGTCTGCACCACCAGTTCGATCTCGACGTTCTGTGCCGCCAGGCTGGTGAAGGCGCGCTGGTGGTGAACCTCTTCGATGTTGGCCCCCAATTCGGCCACGATGGCCGTGATGCGTGCCAGCATGCCGGGCACATCGCGCGCGCTCACGCGGATGCGAGCCAGGCGACCCGAGCGCACCAGTCCGCGTTCAATGATGGCGGCCAGCAGCAGCGGGTCGATGTTGCCGCCGCACAGCACCAGGCCCACCTTGCGGCCGCGGTAGCGTTCAGGTTGTTTCAGGATGGCCGCCAGGCTGGCGGCACCGGCACCTTCGACCAGCGTCTTCTCGATTTCCAGCAGCATGACCAGCGCCTGCTCGATGTCGCCCTCGTCCACCAGCACCAGGTCGTCGATGCGCTCGGCCAGCACGGCGCGGGTGAGCAGGCCGGGGGTGCCCACGGCGATGCCCTCGGCAATCGTGCTGCTGCCCTGCGGATGGTGGGTGCCGCGCAGGGCATTCACCATGGCCGGAAAGCGTGAGGTCTGCACCCCGACCAGCTCGATCTGGGGGCGCAGCGCGCGCGCCACCGTGGCCACGCCGGCCATCAGCCCACCCCCGCCCACGGCGATCACCAGGGCGTCCAGGTCGGGCACCACGCGCAGCATTTCGAGTGCCACGGTGCCCTGGCCGGCCATGATGGCTTCATCGTCATAGGGATGCACAAAAGTGAGCTGCTGCGCCTCGGCCAGGGCCTGGGCATGCTGGCGGGCCTCGTCCAGAGTGTCCCCGTGCAGCACCACCTCGGCGCCGAAGCCCCGTGTGCGTTCCACCTTCACCCCTGGGGTGAAGCGCGGCATCACGATCACGGCGCGCAGCCCCAGGCGCTGCGCATGGTAGGCCACGCCCTGGGCGTGGTTGCCGGCGCTCATGGCGATCACACCCCGCTGGCGCTGCTCGTCGCTGAGCTGGGCCAGTTTGTTGCAGGCGCCGCGTTCCTTGAAAGAGGCCGTGAACTGCAGGTTCTCGAACTTCAGGAAGATCTGGGCTCCGGTCAGTTGTGACAGCGTGCGCGACTCGACGAAAGGGGTGTCCAGAACGTGGGGGCTCACCCGGGCGGCGGCTTGTTGGATGTCCTGCAGTGTCAACATGGGGGTGTCCTGAAATGATAAATCTGAATCACTTGTGAGATCTGATGAAGCGATCATGACTTTTGTCAAGCTTTTTGGGCGAGGTTCACGATCCAATCAGACGCTAGCATGTTTCGTTCGTCGGGCTTCCGACTATTTCATGAAGATCAACTTACCGATCACCCCAAACGAAGTTGTCATGTCTGACGGCGCGGTACTGGTGTCCACCACGGATACCCAGGGGCGCATCACCCATTGCAACCGGGCCTTTGTGCAGATCAGCGGCTTTTCCTACGACGAGCTGCTGGGGCAGCCGCACAACCTGGTGCGGCACCCGGACATGCCGCCCGAGGCGTATGCCGACATGTGGTCCACGATCGGTCGGGGGCGTCCCTGGTCGGGCATCGTCAAGAACCGCTGCAAAAACGGTGATTTCTATTGGGTGCAGGCCAATGTCTCGCCGGTGATGGAGGGCGGAAAGCCGGCCGGCTACATGTCGGTGCGGCTCAAGCCCACGCGTGAACAGGTGCGCGAGGCCGAGCAACTGTACCGGGCCATGGCCGAGGAAAAGGCCAGCGGGCGGCGCTCGTTCCGCCTGCATGCCGGCGGTATCCGTGGCGTGGGGTGGCGCGACTGGCCCAAGCGCCGTTACCGACTGACCCTGTCGCAGCGCACCGGCCTGGCTGCCGCAGCGGCCCTGGCCCTGGCTGTGTGGGGTGGCTCGGCCGTGGCCGATGGCCTCGCGGGCCTTGGGTTGCCGCTGCTGTTCTGGCAAGGCCTTGGCGCGGCACTGGGTTGGGGGGGCTTTCAGACCTGGTTCCTGCACAGCACGGCCAAGCCGCTGGCCGAGGCTGCGGATGTGGCCGGCAATCTGGCGGCCTGCAACCTGGACGGCATGCTTGATTACGACCCGACCAATCCGATTGGCCAGATCAAGCGCCAGTTGTGGCTGGTGAACCTGAACATGCGCGCCATCGTGACCGATGTGCGCGCCGAGGTGGACGAGATGGTGTCCGAGGCGCGCACCATCCGCGACGGCACGCTGGATCTGTCGGCCCGCAGCGAGCAGCAAGCCCAGGCCGTGGCCGAAACGGTGGCCTCGGTCACCGAGATGACCGCCTCGCTGAGCGAGACCTCCTCCACCGTGAGCGAGCTGGCCCAACTCAGTGCCGATGCCCATCGGCACGCCGATGCCGGCAGCCATGCGACGGGTGAGGTGTCGAGTTCGATGGAACGCATCCGTGGCTCGTCCAAGCGCATCACCGACATCATCGAGTTGATGGAGCAATTGGCCTTTCAGACCAATTTGCTGGCCCTCAATGCGGCGGTCGAGGCGGCCCATGCCGGTGACCAGGGGCGGGGCTTTGCGGTGGTGGCGGCCGAGGTGCGGGCGCTGGCCCGCCGCAGCACCGACGCAGCGACCCAGATCCGCAGTCTGATCGATGCCTCGGTGTCGGATGTGGATACCGGCGGGCTCCGGGTCGAGGAGGCTGCCCGCACCATCCAAGGCGTGGTGGGTTCGGTTCAGCGTGTCAGCGGCATGCTGCAGTCCATTGAGACGGCGGCGCGCGAGCAGTTGCACGGCGTGACGCAGATCGACCAGGCCATGCAGCTGATCGACGACGTGACCCATCGCAATGCCGAGCTGGCCAGTGCCTCGGCGGTGTCGAGCGAGACCCTGGAGCGCCGTGCCGACACGCTTCAGCGGGCTGTCCGCATCTTCCGGGTCAATACCTGATTTGGCCTGACCCTCTCACGTGCCCCCAGCCTCACAGCTGGCACACGCGCAGCACTTCGGCGCCGTAGGCTTCGAGCTTGCGCGCTCCGATGCCGCTGATGCCCTGCAGGTCTTCGGGCGTGGACGGAAAACGCTCGGCAATGGCCGCCAGGGTGGCGTCGTGAAAGATCACGTAGGCCGGTAGATTGTGTTCGCGGGCCACCTCGGTGCGCCAGGCCTTCAGGGCCTCGAAGCGGCGCAGCGCGCCGCCTTCCAGGGCGATCGCTGTCTTGGCCGCGCTGCCACTGCCGGTGCCGTTGCGCGTGCGCCGGCTGCGCGGCGCAGCCGCCGTGCTTTCGCGCAGCCGGATCGGCACCTCGCCACGCAGCACGGCCCGCGCTGAGTCGGTGAGCTGCAAGGTGTTGAAGGCCTGCGCATCCACGGCCAGGGCACCAATGGCGATCAACTGGCGCAGCACGCCACGCAGTTGCTGCTCTGAGAATTCAGCCCCGATGCCGAAGGTGCTGATCTGCTCGTGGCCGTACTGCGTCACTTTCTCGGTCTTCTTGCCGCGCAGGATGTCCATGATGTGGCCGGCACCAAAGCTGATGCCGCTGGCCTGTTGCACCCGGTAGATGGTGGACAGCAACTTGCGAGCCGCGTCGGTGCCATCCCACACGGCGGGCGGGGTCAGGCAGTTGTCGCAGTTGCCGCAGGCCTCGCTGTGCTGGCCAAAGTAGCTCAGCAGGCGCACGCGCCGGCAGTCGATGGCCTCGGCCAGGCCGAGCAGGGCATCGAGCTTGCCCACCATCACCTGTTTGAATTCTTCGCTGGCCGGGCTTTCGTCGATCATGCGGCGCTGGTTCACCACGTCCTGCAGACCGTAGGCCATCCAGGCGTTGGCCGCCCCACCATCGCGGCCGGCGCGGCCGGTTTCCTGGTAGTAGCCCTCGATGTTCTTGGGCATGTCGACGTGGGCCACAAATCGCACGTCGGGCTTGTCGATGCCCATGCCGAAGGCGATGGTGGCGCACATGATGATGCCGTCCTCGCGCAGGAAACGGTCCTGGTGGTGCTGGCGCACGCCGGCGTCCAGGCCGGCGTGGTAGGGCAGGGCGTTGAGCCCGTTCTCGCACAGGGTCTGGGCCAGCTCCTCGACGCGTTTGCGCGACTGGCAGTACACCACGCCCGCATCATGGCCCTGGGGGGTGGTGTGCTCGCTTTCGATGAAGCGCAGCAGCTGCTGCGTCACGTCCTTTTTCTCGACGATGGTGTAGCGGATGTTGGGCCGGTCGAAGCTGCTGACGAACTGGCCTGCCTCCTGCAGTTGCAGGCGTTCCACGATGTCGGCGCGGGTGGTGGCGTCGGCCGTGGCGGTCAGGGCCATGCGCGGCACGCCGGCATAGCGTTCGTGCAGCACCGTCAGGGCCCGGTACTCGGGCCTGAAGTCATGGCCCCATTGGCTCACGCAGTGCGCTTCGTCGATGGCAAACAGGCTCAGCATGCCGCGTTCGTGCAGCGAGTCGAGCTGGGAGAGGAAGCGCGGCGTGGTGATGCGTTCGGGCGCCGCATACAGCAGCGTGATCTCGCCGCGCAGCAGCCGGCGCTCCACCTCGCTGGCCTCGTCGTACGACAGGGTCGAATTGAGGAAGGCCGCATCGACCCCCGATTCATGCAAGGCCCCGACCTGATCGTGCATCAAGGCAATCAGCGGCGACACCACCACCGTGATGCCCAGGCCCGCGCGTTGGCGCACGATGGCCGGCACCTGGTAGCACAGCGACTTGCCGCCGCCCGTGGGCATCAGCACCAGGGCATCGCCCCCGGCCACCACATGGTCAATGATGGCCTTCTGGGGGCCGCGAAACTGCTCGTAGCCGAACACCTCACGCAACACGGACTGGGCAGAGGACTCGGGAATGTGTGGCAAGGCGGACTCGGGTGGGGTGGGAGGCAAAGCGGTATTCAACAGCGATTCAGCGTCGGGCAGCGCGTGCCTGCGTCCGCCAAAGGCTGACTGGACGAGCCGGCACGACAGCGCGCAGCCGCGTCGCCGATCAGGGCGGACAAGGGCCGTGGCCGGGGATTATCTCAGCCCGCGGGGGAGAGCTGGCTCTCCAGCACCTGGATGCCCTGCGGGTAGGCCAGGCCCACCCGGTTGCGCCCCTGGTGCTTGGCACGGTACAGCGCACTGTCGGCCCGCTCCAGAAAAGCATGGGCCGTGGCATCGCGGCGCGGGTCGAACTCGGCCACGCCAAAGCTCAGTGTGAGCAACTTGCCTTCGGGCGAGGTGGCGTCGGGCAGCCCGCGCTCGTGCAGCGCATGCTGGATGCGCTGCACCAGATCCAGCCCGCCGTTGAGCACGGTGTTGGGCAGCACCAGGGTGAATTCCTCGCCGCCGTAGCGGGCCACCATGTCGGTGGCGCGCTGGATCACCCCACTGAGGACCTGGCCCACCTCGCGCAGGCAATCGTCGCCGATCAGGTGCCCATAGAAGTCGTTGAACGCCTTGAAGTGGTCGATGTCGCACATCACCAGGGCCAGGGGTTCGCTCAGGCGCAGGCTGCGCGCCACCTCGCGCTCCAGGATCACATCCAGTGCGCGCCGGTTCAGCAGGCCGGTCAGGCCATCGCGCCAGGCCAATTGGCGCAGCTGTTCGTTGTCGGCCTGCAGGCGACGGGCGTTGTCGTGCAGTACCTGTTCTTTGTCCTTGATGGCGGTGACGTCGGTCAGGCGGACCACACAGCCGTCCAGCAGTGGGCCGATGAACACCTTGAACCAGCGACTGGCGCCATCCTGGGTGAGTTCCAGCTCGCGTTCGCGCGGGGTGCGCGCCTGCACCACGGCCAGGCAATCGGCGTCCAGGTCCAGCCGGTGCCAGTTTGGAAACACCTCATGGGCCAGCCGCCCCTGAGGCGGCTCTTCGGCATTGCCCGCCAGCGTTGCAAACGGCAGGTTGGCCACCGTCACCAGCCAAGGTGTGCCTTCGTGCCCAGCGCCGCGCACGCGGCGCAAGGCCACCACGCCTTCGCTGGCACAGTTCAGCACGGTCTCCAGCAGCTTGGCGCGGGCCTCCATGGGCTGGTTGAAGACCAGGATCCAGGGCCGGCCGTCGTCGCCTTGCGCCGGCATCACCAGGCGCTCCCAGGTCAGCACCCAGGGGTTGCTGTGAGCGAAATGAACCACGTACAGCGGCAGGCCACGCGCCGCCACCTCGTCGAAATGGCAGCGCTGGAAGTCGGCCAGCTCGGGCGCCTGCTGACTCAGCCGCAGGCCGGTGGGGTCGCTCAGCGAGTCGTGGCGGAACTCATCTCCGCAGAAATGGCCCAGGTAGTCGCCGTCGGGCAGGGGGCGGTACACGGTCATGCGTGCCGCAAAGGCGGACAGGGGGCCGTCCAGGGCCAGATCGGCCAAGGTCGGAAGTTGCCCGGGGGCGGCGCTCAGGCCCAGCCACAGACGATGCAAGGCAACCACGTCGGCATTGTCAACCGCGCTTTCGATGGGGCTCCAGACTTGCTTGTGCCAGATGGCCATGCGATTCCTTGGGTCGAAGGCAGCTGCGGGCCCGAGATGGGCGCAGGCTGGTCTGCAGGGGCGTGGGCAGACTTGAGTTTCAACGCATCAATCCTGCACCGAGTAACCGATCAGTCTAGCAAAATGTGCTGTCTTGTAACAGAGAAATAGATAGCCCATTTGGGGGTAGTTCTCAGGCTCGAAACCGTGCAGCGAGCGAGTTTCTACAATGGCGGCATGAAACCCGTTGTCTACACGCGCGCGCAGGCGCTGCCCGAAATCCTGTCCCGACGCATCGTCATCCTCGATGGCGCCATGGGCACCATGATCCAGCGCTTCAAGCTCACCGAAGAGCAATACCGCGGCGCTGGTTACACCGGTGCAGGGCACCAGGGGGACCGCTTCAGTGCCTTCCACAAGGACGTCAAGGGCAACAACGAGCTGCTCAGCCTGACCCGGCCAGACGTCATCAGCAGCATCCACGAAAGCTACCTGGCCGCCGGGGCCGACCTGATCGAGACCAACACCTTCGGCGCCACCACCATCGCCCAGGCCGATTACGACATGGCGCCACTGGCCCGTGAGATGAATCTGGTGTCGGCCCGCCTGGCCCGCGCTGCCTGCGACAAGTACAGCACGCCCGACAAGCCACGCTTCGTGGCCGGCGCCCTGGGCCCGACGCCCAAAACCGCCAGCATCAGCCCCGATGTGAACGACCCCGGCGCCCGCAACGTCAATTTCGAGGAGTTGCGCGCGGCCTACTACGAACAGACCCAGGCCCTGGTCGAAGGTGGTGCCGACGTGTTGCTGGTCGAGACCATCTTTGACACCCTGAACGCCAAAGCCGCCCTGTTCGCCGTCGACGAGTACTTCGAGGCCAGTGGCCAGCGCCTGCCCATCCTGATCAGTGGCACGGTCACCGACGCCTCGGGCCGCATCCTGTCGGGCCAGACCGTGACCGCTTTCTGGCACAGCGTGCGTCATGCACAGCCGCTGGCCATCGGCCTCAACTGCGCGCTGGGCGCCACGCTGATGCGCCCCTACATCCAGGAGCTCAACCGCGTCGCCCCCGACACCTTCATCAGCTGCTATCCCAACGCCGGCCTGCCCAACCCCATGAGCGACACCGGCTTTGACGAGACCCCTGACGTCACCAGCCGCCTGATCCACGAGTTTGCGGCCGAAGGCCTGGTCAACATCGTGGGCGGCTGCTGCGGCACCACCCCGGACCACATCGGTGCCATTGCCCAGGCGGTGCAGCCCCTGGCCACCCGTGAACTGCCGATCGCCGGCCGTTTTGCGGCTTACCGCGAGGCGGCCTGAGGCCGCACGCTTCAGGCCTCCGGTCGCCGCGCGCCGTGGGCCGCGTTCAGGGCGGCCACGTCGGCCTGGGCCGTCTGCAGCAGCCAGCGCCGAAAGGCGGCCAACGCCGGCTTGCGGTGCTGCCCTGAGGGGGCACACAGAAAGTAGCCCCGCGCCAGGGTGATCGGCAGGTCAAATGGCACGGCCACGGCCCCCGCGGCCAATTCCTTCTGGACCAGACAGCGCTGCACCAGCGCCACCCCCATGTCCGCGATCACGGCCTGGATCAGCATGGCCACCTGGTCGAAGGCCGTGCTCAGCCGTGGCGGGCGGTCCGCCGCCCCGGCGGCCTGTAGCCATTGCGCCCAATTGCCGGGTGCGGTCGTGTGGTAGAGCAGGGGTTCGTCGGCCAGATCGCCCGGCGTGAGCCAGGCGCCCGCAGCCTGCCGTTGTCCCAGGCGGGCTGGGTGGCAGATCGGCACCACCTCGCGCCCGATCAGGTAATCGCAATCCCAGTGCGGCCATTGCCCGGGGCCCAGCCCGGTCAGCACGGCGGCATCCGGTGTGGCACCTGAAAAGTCCTCGTCCTTGCGGTACGGCACAAAGTTGATGTGCACCTCGGGGTGTCGCTGTTGAAACGTTTTCAGGCGCGGGATCAACCACACGCTGGCCAGGGTCGGCACCACCGACAGATGCAGGGCCTGGTCGGCGGGGCTTTCACGCAAGCGAGCGCTGGCGGCCTCGATCGCGGCCAACGGTTCGCGGATCGCGTCCAGCAACTGCTGCCCGGCCGCGGTCAGCGAAATCGCATTGGCACGCCGCAACAGCAGGGGCTTGCCGTAGTGAAACTCCAGCCGCGCCACCGCCCGGCTGATGGCGCTTTGTGTCACACACAGTTCGACCGCAGCCTTGGAGAAGCTGCCCAGCCGCACGGCGGCCGCGAAGGCGTGGAGTTCGGACATCGAAGGTGAATGCAGTCGCATGGTGAGCACGGGGCGAAAGGGATGGGTATGACTGTTGCGCATGACCGCTGACCGGATTGTCGTTGGTGCCGGCGGGCGTCTGTCCGGACACTGGTCACCTCCCATCCAATGCCGAGTTGAGCCCGAATGCCATGAAATCCGTCGCACCTTTCCCCGTCGTACCGAACGTCGCATCCATCACCCGCCGCCTCATCGTGCTCGGCCTCGCCGGCTCGGCCACGCTGGCCCCCGCCCTGGCCCGGGCCGACTACCCCGACAAGCCGATCCGCCTGATCGTGCCCTTTGCCCCCAGCGGCTCCACCGATCTGGCGGCCCGCCTGATCGCCGAGTTCGCGGGCCGGGCCCTGGGGCAGGCGATTGTGGTGGACAACCGCGCCGGTGCCGGTGGCTCGCTCGGCATGGAGCAGGTGGCCAAGGCCCGCCCCGACGGCTACACCCTGGGCATGGCCACCATGAGCACCCATGGCTCCAACGTGGCCGCCTATGGCAGCCGCCTCAAATACGACCCGCTGAAAGACTTTGCGCCGATCAGCAATGTGGCCACGGTGCCCAGCGTGCTGGCCGTGAATGTCCGCACCCCCTACAAGAGCCTGGCGGATCTCATCGCCGCAGCCCGCACGGCGCCCGGCAAGATCACCTTCGCCTCGCCCGGCACCGGCTCGCTGGGGCACGCCAATGTCGAGTACTTCTCCAGCCTGGCCAAGATCGAGTTGCTGCACGTGCCCTACAAAGGCTCGGGCATGGCGCTGAACGATGCGGTGGCGGGCCAGGTCGAGGCCATCACCGACAACCTGCCCTCCGCCTTGCCGCACATCCAGTCGGGGCGCTTGCGGGCGCTGGTCGTGTTGTCCGACAAACGCTCACCGGCCCTGCCCGGCGTGCCCACCTATGGCGAGCTGGGTTTTCCCCAGATGGGCAACGGTGGTTGGTTCGGGGTGGTGGCGCCTGCCGGCACCCCGGCCCCGGTGGTGCAAAAGCTCAACCAGGCCATCCACCAGGCCATGCAGCAGCCCGACTTCATCAAGAAGATGAACGAGGCCGGCGCCACCCTGATCCCCACCACCCCGGCGCAGTTCCAGAGCCAGATCCAGCAGGCCGTGGCGCGCTACCTCGAAGTGGCCAAGGTGGCCAAAGTGGAGGCCGAATGAGCCCGCACACGCCCCCCTTGTTCACCGTGCACGAGCCTACCGCGCCGCGCATCCCCCTGGTGTGCGACTCGCCCCACAGCGGCACCAACTACCCGCTTGATTTCAAGACGGTGCTGCCGCGGCTCGAATTGCGCGCCGCCGAGGACACCCATGTCGAAGCCCTTTGGAGCGCGGCGCCCGCCTTGGGCGCCACCTTGCTTGAAGCCCACTTTCCGCGCAGCTATCTGGACCTGAACCGCAGCCTGGACGACATCGACCCGGCCCTGCTCGACGGCCCCTGGCCCACCCCCCTGTCGCCGGGCGAGAAAACCCGCCTGGGCTCGGGTCTGATCTGGCGCAGCGTGAAAGGCCAGCCCCTCTATGACGGCCCGCTGTCGGTGGCCGAGGTGCAGCAACGCATCGACCGCTGCTACCGGCCTTACCACGCCGCCCTGTCGGACGCGGTGGCCCAGAACCAGGCCCGCTTTGGTGCCCTCTGGCACCTGAACCTGCACTCCATGCCCAACAACGCCTACGAGCGCCTGCAGATCAAAAGCCCCCGCCCGCTGGCCGACTTTGTGCTGGGTGACCGCGACGGCAGCACCTGCGAGCCCGGCTTTGTGGCGCTGGTTGAAGCGCATCTGCGCGCCAAGGGCTACACCGTGGCCCGCAACGACCCCTACAAGGGCGTGGCCCTGATCGCCCGCATCGGTCAGCCCGCCCTGAACCGCCACAGCCTGCAGATCGAGATCCGCCGCCCGATCTACATGGACGAGCAGACCCGCGAGCGCAGCGCCGACTTCGGCACCGTGCAGCGCGACATCACCGAGCTGCTGCAGGTCATGGGCGCGTACCTGAAGGCGCATCCGTCGCTGCGGCTTGCTGGCGACTGAGCGCCCTCATGCCTGAAGAGGGGTTTCATTCCTGGGATGGCCAGAACCAGGGCGGGCCGAGGTTTCGGGCGCGGATGAAGGTTGTCGGGAAAATGGCACCAGACCCGCTCGCCTGCCGCGGGCTCCGGCCACCAGACCGGGGTCATGTCGACTCGGTCTCCATCAGGCTCGAACGCACCGAGCGCTTGCGGCCTCGCGGTACGGCCTTCTTGATCTGATCCAGTTGGGCGGCCGTGAGCGCTCCGTCGTCCGCTTCGTATGGCGGCAGAAGCTTGATGGCCAGCTCGTGCAGCGCCATGTGGATGGCCGTGGCTTCGTCGACCCCCAGATGGTCCGCCAGGCGCTGTCCGTGGCACGGTAGCGAAAGGCAATTTGCTGGGCGGGGGAACGTGTGGGCAAGGCAGTCTCCTGCATGTAGGCATCCAAAAGGTGTCTTGTGCGGGTTGCTCAAGTCATGGCAGCTTGTCCTGCGCGATGGGCCCATCGAGGCGGCCTTCTGACCATTCGGCGACTTTTCACCCGAGGCGATTGAGGGCTGCCGCCCGGAATGCTGCTCAGGCCGAGAATGGGGCGTCCAGGGCCGTCCGTGACGGCCAGGCCTTCCGCCATTCACGTGGCGCGGGGTTGGGCCGGCGCAGGCTGAATGCACCCGTAGCCCTTCCCTCTTTTGAAACGTCGATTGGAGCCCGCGACATGAAGACGCTTTATCTCATCCTGTGCTTGTTGGGGGCTTCCGTGCCTCTGGGGCTCTTCTTGCCTTGGCTGGGGCAGCATGGGCTGAATCTTCCTTTGTTGATTCAACAGGTGTGGGCCTCCCCGGTGGCGGCATTTGCCTGGGCCGATGTAGGGGTGTCGGCTTTGGCCTTACTTGCTTTCATGGCGCATGAAAACAAGCGTCGCCCTGTCAGGCACCGAGGGTGGGTTATCGCAGCCTTGTTCTTCATCGGCCCATCCTTGGCTTTGCCGCTGTATCTGTTGCTTCGCGAGCCCGTGGAATCCCATTGACTGGACGGAGGCAAGGGGCCATGAACTACCTTTCATCTGATCTTGATAACCGATGGGCGCCCTTCGGTCCCGATGGGACGGGGTGAGCCAAGGTCCCTGGCTTCTGGTTGGCAGACTGAGCGGGGCATTTTCCGCCCCCTGTCCCCAGCGGGGTCAAGCAGGGGCGCAATGCCATCGTCCTGCATTCCCGATTGGAGATCATCAGTCATGTTCGATTCATTTTTGCAAGGTCAGCAGGTGCTGGTCTTGGGCGGCACCTCAGGCCTGGGCCTGGCCACGGCGGCAGGGGCCTTGCGGGCTGGCGCGCAGGTGCATGTCGGCGGGCGTGATCCGCAGCGCCTGGCCGAGGCGTTGGCCCAGTTGGGGCCGAAGGCCGGCGGGGCGTGTGTGGATCTGGCGGATGAGGGCTCGGTGCAGGCTTTCTTCACCCCATTTGCCCGGGTCGATCACCTGGTGGTCTGCGCGGCCAACAACCAGCCTGCGCGCTTGATCGATGGCGATCTGGCGGCCTTGCGCACCAGCCTTGACTCGCGCTTCTGGGGCGCGGTGCACGCTCTGCGCGCCGTGGCCCCGTGCCTGGCGCCTCAGGGGTCGGTGCTGCTCACCTCGGGCATGGTCAGCCAGCGTCCGCGCCCGGGCATGGCCATGGTGGCCGCGGCGGCCAGCGCGGTGGAGTCGCTGGCGCGCTCCCTGGTGGGTGAGCTGGCGCCGCGGCGCATCAATGTGATCAACCCGGGCCCCATGCAGACGCCGTTGCTGGAGCGGGCGCTGGGTGGCCAGGCCCAGGCCCTGCAAGGCCTGGCCGATCTGCAGCCGCTCAAGCGCCTGGGCCAGGCGGAAGACTTTGCCCAGACGGCGCTGTTTGCCATGGGCAATCGCCAACTCAACGGGGTGGTGCTGCACCTCGATGGCGGTGCCCGCTGGGCCTGAACCGCAGCGCTTCAGCCCGGCAGCAGCCGGGCCGCCACCGCCGCTGCCGCGGTGCGGGTCTCGACCCCCAGCTTTTCAAAGATGTGCTCCAGGTGTTTGTTCACCGTGCGCGGGCTCATGCCCAGGATGTCGGCGATGTCGCGGTTGGTCTTGCCCTTGGCCAGCCACGACAACACCTCGGTCTCGCGTGGGGTCAGGGCCACGTCGGGTTGTGCGCGCGGGGGCGGGGTGTCGGCCGGGCCCAGGGTGAGCAGCAGCATGGATTCGGCCAGGCCGCTTTCGCCCAGGTGGCGTGCCCTCAGGACCTGGGTTCCGGGCGGGTGTTGGGGCAGGGGCAGGCTGGTCGGTGTGCCCAGGGCGGCGCTGCGCAGCCATTGGCAGGCCGCCTCGCCGGCCAGGCCCTCAGGGGCGAAAGCCTGTTCCAGCCATTGCGTGGCCTGGGGTGAGCGCCAGGCGGCCCGGCCTTGGGCGTCGAGCATCAACACCCCCATGCCGGCCACATCGACGGCCTCGCGGGCCAGACGTGCGGCTTGGGCGTTGCGCACATGGGTGGCCAGGCGGGCCAGCACCTCGGGAATGCGCAGCGGCTTGACCACGTAGTCCACGCCGCCACTGGCAAAGCCCTGCAGGATCTGTTCGGTGTCCGACAGGCCAGTCATGAAGATCACCGGCACGTGGGACCAGGGCGGGGTGGCCTTGAGCTGGCGGCACAAGGCAAAGCCGTCCTGCCCGGGCATCACCGCATCCAGCAGCACGCCGTCGGGCACGGTGAGTTCAAAGCGCTGCAGCGCCTCTTCGGCGTCGCGCGCCACCAGCACGGTATAGCCCTCGCCGGCCAGGGCTTCGCACAACATGCGCAAGGTGTCCAGGGCATCGTCCACCACCAGGATCACTCGGGCGGGGGTCGCGGCAGGCAAGCGCTGGGCTGGGCCTTCAGCCTGGCGTTCAGCGGTGGGGTTCAGGGTCATGTTCATCTTCGGGCTCGGGGTCGCGCAGTTCCTGGGTGATGGCGGCAAAGTCAAAACGGTCGGCCCGGGCCTGCAGGCGTGCCAGGCAGGGTTGGTGCGCCGCCGGCAGTTGCTCGCGCGCCTGCTGCAGGGCCTGTTTGAGCGCGCTGGCCTGCCCTTGACGGGCCAGGCGGGCCAGTTGCTCGCGCCAGGGCGCCGGCAGCGGTGTCTGAAGTGCGGGCTCCGGCATCGGGGCCGGACGCTTCAGGGGGGTGTTGTCGCGGATCCATTCCAGCTGCAGGGCCTGTGCCAGCGCCTCCAGCAGTTCGGACTCGATCACCGGCTTGCCGACAAAGCCCTGGCATTGCAGGGCTTGCAGGCGCTCGGGCTGGTGGTCGAACAGGTTGGCCGAGACGAACACGATGGGCAGCTCGGCCGCGCTCCAGCGCTCGCGCAGCCGGGTGGCGGTCTGCCAGCCATCCAGATCGTCCATGGTGATGTCGAGCAGCACCAGGTCTGGCTTCTGGGCCTGAACAATGTCCAGACATTCGCGTCCGCTGGCGGCTTCGCGCAACTCGAAGCCCAGCGGCACCAGCAGGGCGGCCAGCAACTGGCGCTGCAGGGGCTGATCGTCCACCACCAGCAGGGTGCGTCGGGGAGCCAGGTAGCCGATCACGGGGTGCAGCGATTCGCCGTGCTGGCGCCGCCAGTTCGGGTCGGGCGGCACGCCCGGCAGGTAAAGGCGCACGCTGAAGGTGCTGCCCTGGCCCGGCGTGCTGGCCAGCACCAGTTCGCCACCCATGAGCTGGGTCAGCAGGTGGGTGATGGTCAGGCCCAGGCCGGTGCCCGCCTCGCTCACGCGGCGCCCGGCGCTGCCGCGTTCGAAGGGGTGGAAGATGCGTTCCTGGTCCTGCGGCTCGATACCGATGCCGGTGTCGCTGACCTCGAAGCGCGTCACGTGTTGCCGGAAATCCATGCGCAGGCGCACCTCTCCGTGCTCGGTGAAGCGCACTGCGTTGGACAGCAGGTTGATCAGGATCTGGCGCAGGCGTTTCGCATCCACCCGCACCCAGCCCGGCATCATGCCCACCGTCTCGACCACGAAGCGCAGGCCCCGTGCCTCGGCCTGCGGCCGCATCATGCCTTCGAGCTGGGCCACCAATTCGGCCAGCGGCAAAGGGGCCGGGTCCAGGCGCAGGCGGCCGGCCTCGATGCGGGCCAGTTCAAGCGAGCCGTCGATCAGCGCGTGCATGTGCTCGCCGCTGTGCTGCATGGTCTGCAGGGTTTCGCGGGTGGTGGCGTCCAGCCGTGCGCTCTTGAGCAGGATCTGGGTGTAGCCCAGGATGCTGTTGAGCGGCGAGCGCAGCTCGTGCGTCATGCCGGCCACGTAGCGTGTCTTGGCCAGGCTGGCGGATTCGGCCAGGTCTTTGGCCGACTGCAGCGCGGCATCGGTGCGCTGGTGGGCGTCGATTTCCTGCAGCAGCAACTGGGTCTGACGCTCGGATTCGTCCTGCGCCATGCGGCGGCTGTCGGTGCTCAGCACCACCCACCACGCGCACACCGCGGCCAGCAGGGCCAGCAGGGCAAACACCTTGAGAAAGGGCACGCGCAGCGCTTCCGAGGGCATGTTCAGGCTCTCCTGCACATACACCACGGCCAGCACGAAGCTGATCAGTGCGCACAGCGACAGCGTCACCATCAGGTACTGGCCCAGTCGGAAGTTGACCTTCAGCGCCCAGCGCGCCGGCAGCAGTCGGGCGGCCAGCGCACGCAGCTGATCGGAGGCGCGCGAGCCCGTCTTGCAGCGGTCGTGGCAGCGCGATTCGAGCGAGCAGCACAGCGAGCAGATCGGTGCGGCATAGGCCGGGCAGCGGGCCATGTCCTCGGCCTCGAAGGCGTTTTCGCAGACGGCGCAGCGCACGATCTCGCCGCGCTGCCATTGCGTGTCGGGTTGGCGCGCCAGGTAGTAGCGCCCCCCGGTGGCCCAGGCCAGCAGGGGCGACAGCAGCATCGACAAGGCCAGTGCGATCAGCGGCGAGAACGCGGCCGCCAGCTCGCCCAGCCAGCCCGCGTAGGCACAGCCGGCCACGGTGGCTCCCAGCACCATCGCACCCAGGCCCACCGGGTTGAAGTCGTACAGGTGGGCGCGCCGGAACTCGATGCCCGGCGGGCTCAGGCCCAGCGGCTTGTTGATGACCAGATCGGCCACCAAGGCGCCGACCCAGGCAATCGCCACATTGCTGTACAGGGCCAGCACCTTCTCCAGGGCGCCGAACACGCCCAGTGTCATCAGCAGGGTGGCAATGCCCACGTTGAACACCAGCCAGACCACGCGCCCCGGGTGGCTGCGCGTCACCCGGGCAAAGAAGTTGGACCAGGCCAGCGAACCCGCATAGGCGTTGGTGAGGTTGATCTTCATCTGCGAGACCACCACGAACACCACGGTGATCACCACGGCCAGCGTGGGCATGCCCAGGGCCTGGGTGAAGCCGGCCAGAAACATCTGGGTGGGCTCGGCCGCACGTTGCGCCCCCACCTCGAACTGCAGTGCGGCAAAGGCCAGAAAGGCGCCCCCGGCCATCTTGAGCATGCCCATCAGGATCCAGCCTGGCCCGGCCAGCAGCACCGCGCCCCACCACCGGGCGTTGTTGGCCGGCGTGCGCGCGGGCAGAAAGCGCAGAAAGTCGACCTGCTCGCCGATCTGCACCACCAGCGAGAAGATCACGGCCGTGGCCGCACCGAACATCAGCGGATCAAACCCGCTGCTGCCGCTCTTGAGCCCCGACAGGCCGGTGAACTCGCGGTACAGCTCGGGTTGCGACAGGGCGATCCACACAAAGGGCAGCACCAGCAGGAACAGCCACAGCGGCTGGGTCCAGGCCTGCAGTTTCGAGATCAGGGTGATGCCGCGCATGGCCAGCGGCAACACCACCACCGAAGACAGCACATAGCACCAGTTCAGCGGCCAATCGACCACCATCTGCATCGCCAGCGCCATGATGGCCGCCTCCAGTGCGAAGAAGATGAAGGTGAACACCGCGTAGATCAGCGAGGTGAGGGTCGAGCCCAGGTAGCCAAAGCCGGCACCTCGCGTCAGCAGGTCCATGTCCAGCCCGTAGCGTGCCGCGTAGTACGCGATGGGCAGGCCCGTCAGAAAGATCACCAGCCCCACCACCAGGATGGCCCACATCGCGTTGCTGAAGCCGTAGTTCAGCGCGATGGCACCGCCAATGGCCTCCAGCGCCAGAAACGACAGCGAACCGAAGGCCGTGTTGGCCACGCGGAACTCGCTCCAGCGCCGAAAGCTCTTGGGCGTGTAGCGCAGCGCGTAGTCCTCCATGGTCTCGTCGGCCACCCAGGAGTTGTAGTCGCGCCGGAAACGAAAGATCGTCTGCGGGGCGGCCTGGGGGGTGCTGTGGCGGGGGGGCGTGCTGGGCATGACGCCGGGCCATGCAAGAAGTGTTCTCGCCCCGTGCTGGTGCGTGGGCCGGCCATGCCCTGGCGATGGGGTTTGCGCAGGCCCCTACGTTAATTGACGTATGGGCCGCTCCCAGGGTTCTCCCTAATCTTTGCACCAGCGCGGCGATTCCCGCCGTCCGGTTTCAAAACCCTGTTGCAAGGAGCGTTTCATGAAGCACGTTTTCGACGTTCAAGACCCCCGGTCCACCAAGGCTGAGATCAGCCGCCGCCGCCTGCTGCAGGCCTTGGCCACGGCCTCTGCTGCCGGCCTGCCCGCCTGGTCTTTTGCCCAGCCCACCGACAAGGTCAACACCACCAAGCTGGCCGTGACCGACACCGAAGTCACCGTGGGCCAGTTGCACTCGGCCACCGGCACCATGGCCATCTCCGAGACCGGCTCCATCCAGGCCGAGCAACTGGCCATCGACCAAATCAACGCCATGGGTGGCATCCTGGGCCGCAAGATCAAGGTGATCAAGGAAGACGGTGCCTCCGACTGGCCCACCTTCGCTGAAAAATCGAAGAAGCTGCTCATCAACGACCGTTGCGCCGCCGTCTTCGGCTGCTGGACTTCGGCCTCGCGCAAGGCCGTGCTGCCGGTGTTCGAGAAAGAAAACGGCCTGCTGTACTACCCCACCTTCTATGAAGGCCTGGAGCAGTCCAAGAATGTGATCTACACCGGTCAGGAAGCCACGCAGCAGATTCTGTACAGCCTGGACTGGGCCCAGAAGGAGAAGAAGGCCAAGACCTTCTTCCTGATCGGTTCGGACTACATCTGGCCGCGCACCTCGATGAAGATCGCCCGCAAGCACATCGAGAACTTCCAGAAGGGCAAGGTCGTGGGCGAGGAGTACTACCCGCTGGGCAGCACCAACTTCGGCTCGCTGATGAACAAGATCAAGGTGCAAAAGCCCGACTGCATCTTTGCCGCCGTGGTGGGGGGCTCGAACGTGGCCTTCTACAAGGCGCTCAAGGCCGCCGGCATCACCGGCGACAAGCAACTGCTGGTGACCCTGGCCGTGACCGAGGACGAAATGACCGGTGTGGGCGGCGAGAACTTCGCCGGCTTCTACTCGTCGATGAAGTACTTCCAGAGCCTGGACAACGAGAACAACAAGAAGTTCGTGGCCGCCTTCAAGGCCAAGTACGGCGCCAGCGCGGTGATCGGCGACGTGACCCAGGCCGGCTACCTGGGCCCGTGGCTGTGGAAGGCCGCGGTCGAGAAGGCCGGCAGCTTCGATGTGGACAAGGTGGTGGCCGCCTCAGAGACCGGCATTGAACTCAAGACCGCGCCCGAGGGCTACGTGAAGCTCGACAAGAACCACCACCTGTGGAGCAAGTCGCGCATCGCCATGGGCCTGCCCGATGCCACCTTCAAGGTGGTGTCGGAGTCGCCGGACTTGATCAAGCCCGATCCGTTCCCCAAAGGGTACCAGTGACCCCCCCGTTGCTTGCTCACTGCGTGTAGCCGGCATACCCCCCAGGGGGCGATGCGTGCCGACCGGCAAAGCCGGTCCGCCGCATCCCCGAACGGGCTTCGCTTCGCTTGCCGGGGGTTCGGCCTCTGTGGCTTGAGCGTTGCGCCCAGTGCTTGATGTTTCAAAGCCCCAACGTCTTGTTTGGAGTTCGTGCCATGACTTTTTCTGAAATGCTCAACATCGGCCTCATGCAGGGCTTTGCCGGCTTGAGCCTGTTTGCGGTGCTGCTGCTGATGGGGTTGGGGCTGGCGATCATCTTCGGGCAGATGGGCGTGATCAACATGGCGCATGGCGAGTTCATGACCATTGGCGCTTACACCATCTACCTGGGCTCGACGCTGGCGTCCACGCACGCGCCGCAGATGGTGCCCTACTACTTTCCGCTGGCCATCCTGGCGGCCTTCGGGTTCTCGTTTGCAGCGGGCTGGCTGGTGGAGTGGGGGCTGATCCGCCATCTGTACAAGCGCCCGCTGGACACCTTGCTGGCCACCTGGGGCGTGAGCCTGGCGATCCAGCAGATGTTCCGCACCTTCATCGGCCCGAAAGAGGTCAGCCCCACGTTGCCCGACTGGCTGCTGGGCTCGTGGGCCCCGGCCGAGGGGCTTGACATTCCCATCAACGGCCTGTTCGTGCTGGGCCTGACGGTGGTGGTCACGCTGGGCGTGCTGCTGGCCCTGCACAAGAGCCGCTGGGGGCTGCGGGTGCGGGCCACGGTGAGCAACCGCGTGATGGCCAACGCCATCGGCATCGACACCAAGAAGACGGACCGTCTGACCTTTGCCATCGGCTGCGGCATCGCCGGTGTGGCCGGTGCCGCCTTCACCACCATCGGCTCCACGGGGCCCACCTCGGGCTCGCTCTACATCGTCGATGCCTTCCTGGTGGTCACCTTCGGTGGTGCGGCCAGTCTGCTGGGCACCGTGGTGTCGGCCTTCGGCATCGCGCAGACGCAGTCGATCACCGAATTTTTCCTGGCCGGCTCGATGGCCAAGGTGATCACCCTGTCGCTGATCGTGCTGATCCTGATGGTGCGCCCGCAAGGCTTGTTCGCCTCCAAGGTGCGTCGCTGAGTTGCTGCGTTGAGTCGCTGCGTGTTTCCCTGTTCCTGAGTTCACCGGAGTCCTCCCCATGAATGCCCTCAAAGCCTGGATCCAGCGCTACCAGCTTGCCAGCCTGGTGCTGCTGACCGTCTTGCTCGCCGTGGTGCTGCCCCTGACGCTCGACATCTTCCGTCTCAACCTGGTGGGCAAATACCTCACCTATGCCTTCGTGGCCATCGGCCTGGTGATGGTCTGGGGCTACGGCGGCGTGCTCAGCCTGGGCCAGGGCGTGTTCTTCGGCCTGGGCGGCTATGCCATGGCCATGTTCCTCAAGCTCGAGGCCTCGGATCCGATCAGCACCAAGATCCAGTCCACCCCGGGCATCCCCGACTTCATGGACTGGAATCAGATCACTGAGTTGCCGGCCCTCTGGGTGCCCTTCAAGAGCCTGCCTTTCTCGCTGGCGGCCGTGATCGCGGTGCCCACCCTGCTGGCCTGGCTGGTGAGCTTTGCCATGTTCAAGCGCCGTGTGGGCGGGGTGTACTTTGCCATCATCACCCAGGCGGTGGCCCTGATCCTCACCGTGCTCATCATCGGCCAGCAGGGCTATACCGGGGGCGTCAACGGCATGACCGACCTGAAGACCGTGCTCGGCTGGGACACCCGCACCGACAGCGCCAAATACATCCTCTATTACCTGTGCGTGGCCTTGCTGATCGGCGCCATCGTGCTGTGCCGCTTCATCCAGACCAGCAAGCTCGGCACCCTGCTGCTGGCCATGCGCGACAAGGAAGACCGGGTGCGTTTCTCGGGCTACGACGTGGCCAACTTCAAGATCTTCACCTTCTGCCTGGCGGCTGCGCTGTCGGGCATCGGCGGGGCGCTGTTCTCGCTGCAGGTGGGCTTCATGTCGCCCAGCTTCGTGGGCATCGTGCCCTCGATCGAGATGGTGATCTATGCCGCCGTGGGCGGGCGCATGAGCCTGGTGGGCGCCGTGTACGGCACCTTGCTGGTGAATGCGGGCAAGACCTATTTCAGCGAGAGCTTTCCCGACCTCTGGCTGTTCCTCATGGCCGGCCTGTTCATCGGCGTGACCATGGCTTTCCCCATGGGCCTGGCCGGGGTCTGGGAGGAGCACATCGTGCCCTGGTGGAAGGGCCGCCGCCAGGCCCTGAAGGAGGCCGCCGTCCAGGCCCCCGCCAGCACCCCGGCCAACGCTGCCCAGGTCGCCGCCCCAGTCGCCGCCGATCCTCTCCCGGCCACGCTGCCTGACGGCGTGAGCAGCCAAAGCGTCTGACCCCCACGGAGCCCCCCATGAGCAACACCGACTTCGCCCTGGCCGTGGAAGACCTGACCGTCTCGTTCGACGGCTTCAAGGCCATCGACGCCCTGACCCTGTACGTCGACAAGAACGAGCTGCGCGTGATCATCGGCCCCAATGGCGCCGGCAAGACCACCCTGCTGGACCTGATCTGCGGCAAGACCCGCGCCACCAAGGGCAGCATCAAGTTCAAGAACGAAGAACTCACCCAGATGGCCGAGCACAAGCGCGTGCGCCTGGGCATCGGCCGCAAGTTCCAGACCCCCTCGATCTACGAGAACCTCTCGGTGTTCCAGAACCTCGAGGTGTCCTTTCCGTCGGGCCGCTCGGTGTTCGGCGCCCTGGCCTTCAAGTGCACCGATACCGTGCGAGCGCGTGTGCAGGCGGTGGCCGATGACATCGGCCTGGGCGACAAGCTCGACACCGAAGCCGGCCTGCTGTCGCACGGCCAGAAGCAGTGGCTGGAGATCGGCATGCTGCTGATGCAAGAGCCCGAGCTGCTGATGCTCGACGAGCCCATCGCCGGCATGAGCGCGCGCGAACGCGAGCTGACGGCCGAGCTGCTGCAACGCATCTGCCAGAACCGGGCCGTGATCGTGATCGAGCACGACATGGAGTTCGTCAAGCGCATCGCCCACAAGGTCACCGTCATGCACCAGGGAAAGATCCTGGCCGAAGGCTCCATGGACAAGGTGCAGGCCGACCCCAAGGTGATCGACGTCTACCTTGGCCACTGAAGCACCACTGAAGCACCACTGAAGCACCACTGAAAAACGAACCCACAGGAGCGCAGCATGCTGGAAGTCAAGGATCTGTTTGTCGCCTACGGCCAGAGCGAGGCCCTGCATGGCATCTCGTTCGAGGGCCGGGCCAATGAAACCGTGGCCATCATGGGCCGCAACGGCATGGGCAAGACCACGCTGTTCAAAAGCCTGATGGGCGTGATGCCACTCAAGAGCGGCAGCATCCGCGTGGCCGGCCAGGACGTGTCGCGCGACGAGAGCTTTCGGCGCGTCGCCAAGGGCATTGCCTATGTGCCGCAAGGCCGCATGATCTTTCCGACCCTGACGGTCGAGGAGAACATCCAGACCGGTCTGGAGAACTCGAAGACGCGCCAGATCCCCGAAGAAATCTACGCCCTGTTCCCCGTGCTGTGGGACATGCGCCGGCGCAAGGGCGGCAACCTGTCGGGTGGCCAGCAGCAGCAACTGGCCATTGCCCGCGCCCTGGTCACCGACCCCAAGGTGTTGTTGCTCGACGAGCCCACCGAAGGCATTCAGCCCTCGATCATCAAGGACATCGCCAAAGCCCTGAACGAGATCCGCAAGCTGCGCGAGATCACCATCATCGTGAGTGAACAGGTGCTGTCCTTTGCCATGGACGTGGCCGATCGCCTGTTCGTGATCGAGGGCGGCCGCCTGGTGCACGAAACCGCCCGCGCCGACACCGACCAGCAGCACATCAAGGCCTACCTGTCGGTATGAACCGGGCTGCGCCGCACGTTTTTTCACCTCTCCACTTTCATTCCCAAGGAGCACACCATGGCTGAGACCCTGATCAAGGTTGACCTGAACCAGTCCCCCTACGACAACCCGCTGGTGCACAACCGCTGGCACCCCGACATCCCGATGGCCGTGTGGGTCGAGCCCGGGGCTGAGTTCAAGCTCGAGACCTACGACTGGACTGGCGGTGCCATCAAGAACGACGACAGTGCGGAAGACGTGCGCGACGTGGACCTGTCCACGGTCCACTTCCTGTCGGGCCCGGTGGGGGTCAAGGGGGCCGAGCCCGGCGACCTGCTGGTGGTCGACCTGCTCGACATCGGGGCACGTGACGACAGCCTGTGGGGCTTCAACGGCTTCTTCTCCAAGCAGAACGGTGGCGGCTTTCTGGACGAGCACTTTCCGCTGGCGCAGAAGTCGATCTGGGACTTCCATGGCCTCTACACCAAGAGCCGCCACATCCCTGGCGTCAACTTTGCCGGCCTGATCCACCCGGGCCTGATCGGCTGCCTGCCCGACCGCGCCATGCTCGATGCCTGGAACACCCGTGAAGCCGACCTGATTGCCACCAACCCGACGCGCGTGCCCGGCCTGGCCAACCCGCCGTTCGCCAGCACCGCCCACATGGGCAAGCTGCAGGGCGAGGCCGCTGCCAAGGCCGCAGCCGAAGGCGCCCGCACCGTGCCCCCGCGTGAGCACGGCGGCAATTGCGACATCAAGGACCTGTCGCGTGGCTCGCAGGTGTTTTTCCCTGTCTACGTCGAAGGCGCGGGCTTGTCGGTGGGCGACCTGCACTTCAGCCAGGGCGACGGCGAGATCACCTTCTGCGGCGCCATCGAGATGGCCGGCTGGGTGCACATGAAGGTCAGCCTGATCAAGGGCGGCATGGCCAAGTACGGCATCAAGAACCCGATCTTCAAGCCCAGCCCGATCACGCCCAACTACAAGGACTACCTGATCTTCGAAGGCATCTCGGTCGACGAGTCGGGCAAGCAGCACTACCTGGACGTCACCATCGCCTACCGTCAGGCCTGCCTGAACGCCATCGAGTACCTGAAGAAGTTCGGCTACAGCGGCGCCCAGGCCTACTCCCTGCTGGGCACGGCGCCGGTGCAAGGCCACATCAGCGGGGTGGTCGACGTGCCCAATGCCTGCGCCACGCTGTGGCTGCCCACCGAGATCTTCGACTTCGACATCAACCCCACGGCCGCGGGGCCCCAGAAGATCATCACCGGCGGGGTCGACCTGCCGATTGCGCAAGACAAGTAAGCCATCCCAGCAGGAGACCGCCCATGCCTACCTACGACTATGACTGCGCGGCCTGCGGCGGCTTCGACGCCCTGCGCAGCCTCGCGCAGCGCAACGAGCCCGCCGCCTGCCCGCAGTGCGGCGGGGCCTCGCCGCGGGTGTTTGCCCACGCGCCGCACCTGGCCTGCGTCAGTCCCGAGCAGCGCCGTGCCCATGACACCAATGAGCGGGCGCGTCATGAGCCCCGCAGCAGCTCACGCGACGGCACTGAAGGCTCTTATGGGCGCATGCGCCACCCGGCGGGCTGCGGTTGCTGCAGCAGCAACGGCGGCAACAGCGGCAACAGCAAAAAACGCAGCGCCACCTACACCGCACCCAGCGGGGCCAAGGCCTTCCCGAGCAAGCGGCCCTGGATGATCAGTCACTGAAGACCGGCCAGGCCGGCAAGGAGCACAAGCCATGATTCACGGCGACATATCCAGCAGCAAAGACACCGTCGGTGTGGCGGTGGTCAACTACAAGATGCCGCGCCTGCACACCAAGGCCGAGGTGCTGGACAACGCACGCAAGATCGCCGACATGCTGGTCGGCATGAAGGCCGGCCTGCCGGGCATGGACCTGGTGATCTTTCCCGAGTACAGCACCCACGGCATCATGTACGACGCCCAGGAGATGTACGACACGGCGGCCACCGTGCCCGGGGCCGAGACCGAGATCTTTGCCGAGGCCTGCCGCAAGGCCAAGGTCTGGGGCGTGTTCTCGCTCACCGGTGAACAGCACGAAGAGCACCCTTACAAGGCGCCGTACAACACCCTGATCCTCATGAACGACCAGGGCGAGATCGTGCAGAAGTACCGCAAGATCATGCCCTGGGTGCCGGTCGAGGGCTGGTACCCCGGCAACTGCACCTATGTGAGCGAAGGCCCCAAGGGCCTGAAGATCAGCCTCATCATCTGCGACGATGGCAACTACCCCGAGATCTGGCGCGACTGCGCCATGAAGGGCGCTGAACTCATCGTGCGCTGCCAGGGCTACATGTACCCGGCCAAAGAGCAGCAGATCCTGATCAGCAAGGCCATGGCTTTTGCCAACAACACCTATGTGGCCGTGGCCAATGCTGCCGGCTGGGACGGGGTGTACAGCTACTTCGGCCACAGCGCGCTGATCGGCTTCGATGGGCGCACCCTCGGCGAATGCGGCGAAGAGGAGTACGGCGTGCAGTATGCGGCCCTGTCGACCAGCCTGATCCGCGACTTCCGCAAGAACGGCCAATCGGAGAACCACCTGTTCAAGCTGCTGCACCGCGGCTACACCGGCACCATCAACTCGCGTGATGGCGACAAGGGCGTGGCCACCTGCCCCTACGACTTCTACAGCCGCTGGGTGAACGATCCCGAAGGCACGCAAAAGGCGGTCGAGGCCTTCACCCGCCCCATGGTGGGGACCGAGGAATGCCCCATCGAGGGCATTCCCAACCCGGGCGATGCGGGCCACCGCTGAGGCGTCCGCCCCCTGTGCGACGGGGGCGGACGCCCTGGCTGCCTGGCGCTTGCAGAGCGAGCCCTTCTACCAGCCGGTAGGTGATGAGGTGAAGGCCTTCGAGGCCGCCACCGCCTGCCGCTTGCCGGTGTTGCTCAAGGGCCCCACCGGCTGTGGCAAGACCCGCTTTGTCGAACACATGGCCTGGCGCTTGCAACGCCCCCTGGTCACCGTCGCCTGCCATGAGGACCTGAGTGCCGGCGACCTGGCTGGGCGCTGGTTGCTCGATGCCCGAGGCACCCACTGGCAGGACGGTCCCTTGGCCCTGGCGGCACGCCACGGCGCCATCTGCTACCTGGACGAATTGGTCGAAGCCCGCGCCGATGCCACGGTGCTGCTGCACCCTTTGGCCGATACCCGCCGGGTGCTGCCGCTGGAGCGGCGCGGCGAGCTGCTGAACGCCCATCCCGACTTTCTGCTGGTGGTCAGCTACAACCCGGGCTACCAAGGCTTGCACAAGGCCCTCAAGCCTTCCATGAGGCAGCGTTTCACGGCCTTGCAATTTGACTACCCCGAGCCCGCCCAGGAGGCCGCCGTGGTGGCCCGCGAGGCGGGTACCGACCCTGGGCTGGCACAGCAACTGGTGGCCCTGGGCCAGCGCACGCGGCGGCTGCAGGACCATGGGCTGGAAGAGGGCGCCTCCACGCGCATGCTGGTGCACGCCGCGGCCCTGGTGCGCGCCGGCCTGTCCCCAGCGGCGGCGGCCTTGCAAGCGGTGGCCACGCCGCTCAGCGACGAGCCCGGTCTGCAGCGCACCTTGCGGGCGCTGGTGGAGGCCGTGTTTGGTCCACCAGATTGACCCGGGTCGGGTGCCGCCTCCTTTGGCGCCCTCGCTTGCGGCGGGGCTGGGCGCCTACCAGCAAGCCTTGTGGGGCTTGCCGACGCGGCTGGTGCTGTGGGACGCCCATGACGCGCGTGCTGGGCAGGCCCCGGTCCTGACCGGAGGCCCCGCAGGCTTGCCGGGCACGACGCCCACCCTGCACCTGCCCTGGGCTGCGCCGGCACCGCCGCGTCGCTGGGCTGAGGCGGTGGTCAGCCACGCGGCGGCGCATCAGCGTTTTGGTGCGGTACCCCAACCCCGGGCCGGACTCAAGCCTGTGCAGCAAGCCTTGTACGGGGTGCTGGAGGACGCCCGTGTCGAGGCGCTGGCCTGTGCCGAACTGCCGGGCCTGCGTGGGCTCTGGCAAGCCTTTCATGGCGGGCCGGATGCCTTGCAGGGCCTGGGCTTCGAGGCCTTGTTGGCCCGCCTGGCCCGGGTGCTGCTCGACCCCGCCTGGCGCGACCCGCACCCCTGGGTCGACAAGGTGCGCCGTGGCGTGCAAGGGCCTGATGGCGGGGGCCTGCTGCTGGCCACCCCCGCCTCTTTGCGCCAGGCCGCATCGGTGCTGGGGCATGACATCGGTCAGATGCGCCTGCCCTTCAACCCCCGCACCTACCGGCCCCATCCCGCGTACCGCGATGACAACCAGCACCTGTGGTGCTGGGACCCCGAGCTGCCGCCGTCCGATCTGCCGCTGCGGGGAGAGGCCGCGCAAAGCCGCGATCCCCAGCTTGATTTGCAGGCGCCGCCCAGCCTGCAGGCGGCTGCGCCACGGCCGGTCGAACCGGCCAGCCCGCCCACAGGGGCCGGGGCCTTGCACCCTGAGTGGGACCAGCGCATCGGCCGCTATCGGCCGGCCTGGTGCTGCGTGCGGGTGGAGCCGGCATTGCCACGCGGGCCGGCGCTGGCGGGGGCCCCGGCGCCGCCAGCCTTGCGCGCTGCGCTGGCCCGCCTGCCCGGGCCGCGCCAGCGTGCCCCGGGTTGCGCCGCCGAGGGCGAGGTGCTGCACCCTGCCGCCCTGGTCGAAGCCGCGCTGGACCTGCGCCGCGGCCAGCCCCCCGACCCCAGGCTGTACCAGCGTCAGCGGGTGCAGGGGGCGCCGCTGGCGGTCAGCCTGTTGCTGGACATGTCGGCCTCCACGGCCGAGCCCGGGCCCGGGGGCTTGCCCCTGCTGGCGGCCTTGCGACCTTCGGTGGCGCACACGCTGGCCGCCCTGCAGGCGCTGGGGCACCGGCAGGCGGCCTGGGCATTTTCGTCGCGCGGGCGCCTGCAGGTGACGCTGCAAGGCCTCAAGGATTGGAATGAATCGGCCCTGGCGTCCGAGGTGCAGGCGCGGCTGGCGGGCCTGCAAAGCGGCGGCTCAACCCGCTTGGGCGCCGTGCTGCGCCAGGCCTTGCAGGCCCAACTGGCGGATGCCGCCCGTCACCCGGGCTGGCGCCGGGTGATGGTGTTGCTCACCGATGGCGAACTGCACGACATCGATGTGCACGAGGCGGGCTACCTGCAGGCTGACCTGGCCCGGGCCTGCCGTGAGGCCGCACGCCAGGGCGTGGCCGTGCGGGCGCTGGTGCTGCCGCCAGGACGGCCGCAGGCCCTGCACCCCTGCCTGGGGGCCGGGGCCTGCGCCGAGCTCGGGGGACCGACCCAGTTGGCTTGGCGCCTGCCATCCCTGTTGGGCACGGGTTGGTGAGTCCTGGGCGGCCTCAAAACACGTGCTTGATGCCCAGCGAAACGCCGGTGGCGGTGTGGCGTGTGCCCGGCAGGTGGGCCGCGCCTTGCCACTGGGTCTGGTCCAGTTCGGCGTACACCAGGCTGCGCCGCGAGAGCTTGTATTCGAGGAAGCCCACCGCTCTGTTGAAGCCATCGTTGGCCAGGCCGGTCTGCTGGCGTTTCACGTGGTAGAGCGCCATCACCAGGTCCAATTGGGCGCTCAAGGGCAGCACGCCCCCGAAGGACAGGATGTCGCGCCGGGTTTCCTGGGTGGTGCTGGTCTGGGCGATGTGGCGTGCATAGCTGGCGGACCAGCGCCCGCCCCAGGCGGCCAGGCCCAGGCCGGCGCTGACGGCTTTCAGGTTCAGGCCTTCAGCGGTCTTGAATTGGCTCAGGGACAGGCTGCCGTTCAGGTCGGGCGTGTCGTAGAACAGGCCCAGCTCGGTGGCGCCGGCCTGCGAAGGGGCGTCGCTTTGTCGCTGCCCCAGGGCGCGCAGGGCCCGCCATTCATAGGCCCCGGTCTTGAGGCTGTATTTGAGGGTGTTGTCCAGTCGGAACGAGCCTGTTGCGGAGCCTGCCGGTCCGTACTCCTGGCCCAGGCCGTGGGCACTCAAGCCGGCCAGTGCCACATTGGGGTTGAAGGGCGCAAAACGAAAGCCCAGGGGGTCGATCTTGCCGAGGGAGTCTCCCAGCAGCGTGGTCTGACGGCCCAGAGTCAGCGTGCCCGCCTCACCCGACAGGCCGAGAAAGGCGGCCCGGTCAAACCATTTGTTGCGGTTGATGCTGGTGCCGTCGTTCAGGTTGAGGCCGGTTTCCAGGTTGAAGAGCGCAGCCAGTCCGGCGCCAAGGTCTTCGCGGCCGCGAAAGCCCAGCCGGCTGGTGGTGTCGATGCCGCTGCCGACCAGGCTGCTGTCTCCCGTGCTGGGGGCATTGCCCGGCGTGAGGCCGCTGGCCTGTCGAAAGCCCATGTCGGCAATGCCATACACGGTGACGCCGTTTCCGGCTGTCTGGGCCTGGGCGAATGGCCCCAACAGGCCGAGCCAACCCAGACAGCCTGCCATGCAGGCAGTACGAGCGTGAAATTTCATGAATAGAGTCTCCGGAGCCCGCGTGCGGGCCCTTGTTGATGCCAAGGTGGTTGTTGAGCCGCCGGATTCGACGCAGGCGCCCAGGTGGGGCGCCGCCGTTGTGAGGCGGGGCCGAATGGCGCTGCGTGCGTGGGCAGCGGTGCCGGCGGTCAGAGCCCAGAGAGCGTAGAGGCCGTTCGATGCGGTCGACCAACCGTTGGGTCGACAGATTCAGACCTTGGTCGGGTCAGGCGATCGCTCCGAGCCGGGTCGCGCGGCGGGCCTCAGCGTTCGCCGCGGACGTCTTGTATCAACTCGATGAAGCGCCGGGCCCCCAGGCCCAGCGGGCGCTCCTTGGACCAGACCACGTCCACCCACAGCGCCAGGCCGTTGGTGAGGTTTTCGAACGGCAGCACCACCAGGCTGCCGGCAGCCACCTGGCTGCGCACAAAAGACTGCGGCAGCCAGCCCCAGCCCAGGCCGGCCTCGATCAGGCGCAAGGCGGCCACCTGGTTGTCGGTGCGCCAGTGGTGGCGGGCAAACACGAAGCGGGGGTCGCTCTGGCCCAGGTCCCGACCGGCCACCACGATCTGGCGCACCTCGGTCAGCAGGTTTTCGCGAAAGGTCTGGGCCGGCTCGCCGGGCGCTGGTGGGTGGGCCAGCATGGGATGGCCTGGGGCCATGACGGCCACCAGGGTCTCGCTGCCCACCTCCTGAAAGCCCTCACGGCCGTCCAGGCTCGGGCGTTCGAAGACCAGGGCCAGCTGGGCGCGACCCTCGTGCAGCAGCTTGAGCGCATCGGCCTGCGGGGCTGCCAGCAGTTCCAGCTGCAGCAGCGGGTGCTCGGCCGCCAGTGCGGCCAGCGGGCCGCTCCAGGGGCCGGCCAGCAGTTCGGGCGCGATGGCCAGCGTGAGGCGTTCCTCCAGCCCCTGGTTGAGCGAGCGGGCCTGCGAGTTGAGCTGGCGCAGTTGCACCGCCAGCAGGCGCGCCTGGGGCTCCAGCGCCCGGGCAGCGGCCGTGGGGCGGGGTTCGCGGCCGCTGCGGTCGAACAGCACCAGGTCCAGCTCGGCCTCCAGTTGGGCCACAGCCATGCTCACGGCCGAAGGCACGCGCCCCAGCGCCCGGGCGGCGGCCGAAAACGAGCCCCGGTCCAGCACGCTGAGAAACAGATCCACGTTGTCGGCACTGAAAGCCATGATGTATCAATAAATCTGAAAGGAGATGACTTTAACTGTCAGCGTGATGAACATAAAGTGAACCCATGTCTTGCCCATCCCCCACCCCGGCTTCTACGGCATCCGCCGCATCCGTTCCCACCGCCCAAGCCCTCCCACGCCCCTGGCTGTTTGTGCTGCAGGGCTGGCGGCGTCGGGTGCTGTTCGTGACGCTCTACGAGGCGATCGCCATTGCGTTTTCCAGTTGGGGCCTGGCCCAGATGTCGGGCGACGGCCTGGCGCATGCCGGCGTGATGGGCCTGGCGGCCTCGGCCATCGCGATCCTGTGGAACCTGGTTTTCAACGCCTTGTTCGAGCGCTGGGAAGCCCGTCAGTCCGTGCGGGGCCGCGGCTTTGCACGCCGCGCTGCCCACGCCATCGGCTTTGAAGGCGGGCTGTTGCTCTACTTTGTACCGCTGTTCGCGTGGTGGTTCGACGTCAGTCTCTGGCAGTCCTTCGTCATGGACCTGGGGCTGCTGGTGTTCTTCTTGATCTACACCTTTGTTTTCAACTGGTGCTTCGACCGTGTCTTCGGCCTGCCCGGCAGCGCGGCCTGACCGGCCTCGGGCGGCCAGCGCCCCGGCTCAGGACATCCGGTCCATCTCCTGCTGCATGGTCTGGATCAGGGCCGCGTAGCTTTTCAGTTTTTCGGTGCGCTCGCGCACCCGGTTGCTCATGTGCACGCCAATGGCGAGCAGCAGTTTCACGCCCAGGGCAGGGTCTTCTTCCAGCAACTCGCCCAGTGCGACCCGACCGAGCTTGGCCGCCAGCACCTCGGTACAGGTGGTGCAGGTGGCCGACCGGGGTGAGCCATCCAGCAGGCCCAGTTCACCGACCAGAGCGCCTGCGCCGATCACGGCCGTGGTGATCGGGGTGCGGCGGCTGACGATGAAGTTCTCCACCATCACGTCGCCTTCCAGGATCAGCAGCATGTAATCGGTGTCTTCGGTCTGACCTTCGCGCATGAAGCATTGGCCGGACAGCAGGCGCACGGGCTCCATGTAGCTGACGATGCGGCGCGCGTCATCGGCCGAAAGCTGGATCAGCGCGCTGGGGGCATGCAACATCTGCGCTGCCAGTTCGGCCGCGGGTGAGTCCTGCACCGACAGGCGACGGCGTTTGCGCGATTTGAGTGACTTCAGCAGGGCTTCGAGCATCTTGGGCGAGGACCGCAACAGGCCGGCAGGGGGTAGTGGGTGGTGGGCAGGGGGTGAGCCAGGGGATCACACAGTAAAATCAATGGTATCTCAAGGAGCGTTGCAGCAAGCCCGCGGGCTTGTCAGGCTTGAGATGTTTACGCGATGTCAACGACGCTCACCTGATTCCGCACGACCCTCCAGGTGAGTCCCATGTCTGATCAAGCCCTCGAAAACAACGACGCCGATAACCACGCTGCAAATTCTGTGCCTCCGATGCTGCTGTCCGGCCTGGAGCCCGTGCGCATTGGCGAGGGCAGCCTGTTCGTCAACATCGGCGAGCGCACCAATGTCACCGGCTCCAAGGCCTTCGCCCGCATGATCCTCAACGGGCAGTTCGAAGAAGCCTTGGTGGTGGCCCGCCAGCAGGTTGAGAACGGCGCCCAGGTGATCGACATCAACATGGACGAGGCCATGCTCGACAGCCAGGCCGCCATGGTGCGCTTTCTGAACCTGATCGCCTCCGAGCCCGACATCGCGCGCGTGCCGATCATGATCGACTCGTCCAAGTGGAGCGTGATCGAGGCCGGCCTGCGCTGCATCCAGGGCAAGGGCATCGTCAACTCGATCAGCATGAAAGAAGGCGAGGCGGCCTTCATCCAGCAGGCGAAGCTGCTGCGACGCTACGGCGCTGCCGCCGTGGTGATGGCCTTCGATGAAAAAGGCCAGGCCGACACCTACGAACGCAAGATCGAGATCTGCGAACGCGCCTACCGCCTGCTGGTCGACCAGGTCGACTTCCCTGCCGAAGACATCATCTTCGACCCCAACATCTTTGCGATTGCCACCGGCATCGAAGAGCACAACAACTACGCGGTCGACTTCATCAACGCCACGCGCTGGATCAAGCAGAACCTGCCCGGCGCCAAGGTGTCGGGCGGCGTGTCCAATGTGAGCTTCAGCTTCCGCGGCAACGACCCGGTGCGTGAGGCCATCCACACCGTGTTCCTGTACCACGCCATCCAGGCGGGCATGGACATGGGCATCGTCAATGCCGGCATGGTGGGCGTGTACGACCAGCTTGAACCGGTGCTGCGCGAGCGCGTCGAAGACGTGGTGCTGAACCGCCGCCCCGATGCCGGTGAGCGCCTGGTCGAAATCGCCGAGACCGCCAAGGGTGCGGCCAAGGACGACAGCAAGAAATACGAATGGCGTGTCGGCACGGTCGAGCAGCGCCTGTCGCACGCGCTGGTGCACGGCATCACCGAGTTCATCACCGAAGACACCGAAGAGGCCTACCGTGGCATCCTGGCCAAGGGTGGGCGCCCGTTGCACGTGATCGAAGGTCCGCTCATGGACGGCATGAACGTGGTTGGCGACCTGTTCGGCCAGGGCAAGATGTTCCTGCCCCAGGTGGTCAAGAGCGCCCGCGTGATGAAGTCGGCCGTGGCCCACCTGATCCCCTACATCGAAGAAGAAAAGCGGCAGGACGAAGCCGCCGGCCGCGATGTGCGCAGCAAGGGCAAGATCATCATCGCCACCGTCAAGGGCGATGTGCACGACATCGGCAAGAACATCGTCACCGTGGTGCTGCAATGCAACAACTTCGAGGTGGTCAACATGGGCGTGATGGTGCCCTGCCATGAGATCCTGGCCCGAGCCAAGGTCGAGGGCGCTGACATCGTGGGCCTGTCGGGCCTGATCACCCCCAGCCTCGAAGAAATGCAGTACGTGGCCGCCGAGATGCAGAAGGACGCGCATTTCCGCGTCAAGAAGATCCCGCTGCTGATCGGGGGCGCCACCACCAGCCGGGTGCACACCGCGGTCAAGATCGCGCCGCACTACGAGGGCCCCGTGGTCTATGTGCCCGATGCCTCACGCAGCGTGAGCGTGGCGCAGAGCCTGCTGTCCGACAACGTCCAGGTCTATGTGGATGAGCTCAATGCCGACTACGACAAGGTGCGCGCCCAGCATGCCAGCAAGAAGCAGACCCCGATGTGGCCGCTGGCCAAGATCCGCGCCAACAAGACGCCGCTGGACTGGGTCACCTACACCCCGCCGGTGCCCAAGTTCATCGGCCGCCGCGTGTTCAAGAACTTCGACCTGGCCGAGCTGGCCCGCTACATCGATTGGGGCCCGTTCTTCCAGACCTGGGATCTGGCCGGCCCCTACCCGGCCATCCTGGACGACGAGATCGTGGGCATCGAGGCGCGCAAGGTGTTTGAAGACGGCAAGCGCATGCTGCAGAAGATCATTGACGGCCGCTGGCTCAGTGCCAGTGCAGTGATGGGCATTTACCCGGCCAACAGCGTGAACGACGACGACATCGAGCTCTACACCGACGACACCCGCCAGCAGGTGGCACTCACCTGGTACGGTTTGCGTCAGCAGACCGAAAAGCAGGCCATTGACGGGGTGATGCGCCCCAGCCGCTGCCTGGCCGATTTCGTGGCTCCCAAGGCCAGCGGGCGTGCCGACTACGTGGGGGTGTTTGCCGTCACCGCCGGCCTGGGGGTTGAAAAGCGTGAGCAGGCCTTCATGGACCAGCACGACGATTACTCCGCCATCATGCTCAAGGCCCTGGCCGACCGCCTGGCCGAGGCCTTTGCCGAGTGCCTGCACCATCGGGTGCGCAGCGACCTGTGGGGCTACGCCGCCCAGGAGGCGCTCAGCAACGAGGACATGATTGACGAGAAGTACCAGGGCATCCGACCCGCGCCCGGCTACCCGGCCTGCCCGGACCACAGCGTCAAGCGCGAGATGTTCGAGCTGCTGCAATGCGCCGAGATCGACATGGGCCTGACCGAAAGCCTGGCCATGACCCCTGCGGCCAGCGTCAGTGGCTTCTACCTGAGCCACCCCGACAGCACCTACTTCAATGTGGGCAAGATCGCCGAAGACCAGTTGCAGGACATGGCCCAGCGCCGCGGCCTGCCCGAGGATGCGCTGCGTCGCCTGCTGGCGCCCCAGCTCTGAGCCGGGCGAAGGGCGGCCATGCCTCTGCGCATGACAGGGGCTTGGCGGGGCGCAGACGCAGTGCAGCACAGACGCGCTACATTGGCAGCCTGTGCGCCATGCCCCTGGTGGGGCCTTGCTGAAGGAGGCTGATCATGACGATGTCTGCCCATCTCCCCCCTCATCCCCCCGGCCTGCCACCCCAGGGCGACGCGGCGACGCCCGCGCTGCTGAGGTCTTTTGCCGGCCTGCTGGGGGTGGTGGCCCTGGCCGTGGCGGCCAGCCTGGTGCTGGTCAAGACACGGCCGGCCGAGTTCAAGACCGCCGTCGCTCCGAGCGCCTCCAGCGTGCCTGCCGCCACCTCGACGGCCCCGGCGCCGGGTCATCCGTCGTCCTTCACGCCGCCCGACTTGCACCCCACGCCCCCCCGCATGCCGGCCTTGGCGGGGGCCCGCCCGGGCGGCCCGCCTCCGCTTTCCTTTGCCTTGCCGCGGCAGGGGCCATCGCGCCACGCATCCCTGCCGCCATCGCCGGGCACCGCCTCGCTCAAGGGGGTGTATGGCACCCAGAAGGCCTGCGCCCAGTGCGGTTGGGTCGAGTCGGTGCAGTCCTTGTCGGTGGGCTCGGGCGGCTTGCCACCCGGGGCTGCCGTGGCGGCAGGCGCGGCCCTGGGGGCGCAGGCGGGGGCCAACCGGGGCGGCACATCAGGTGCGTATGGCGGCAGCGCTGCAGCGGCGGCCGCAGGTGCCGTTCTGGGGGCCAACGTGGGTGCGCGCACCGGGCCGCGTCAGCAAGCGGCCTACGAGGTCAACATCCGCATGGAAGACGGCAGCCAGCGCGTGTTTGAACTGCCTGAGCCCCTGCCCCTGGGGGCCGCCGTGGTGGTGGTGGGCGGGGTACCGCGTCTGGCGCCCGACCGGGGCGCTGCCGCCAGCGCTGGCACAGGTGTGGGCACGGGCGCTGGCACCGGCACCGGCACCGGCACCGGCAAGGCTTACGGCACCTCCCGCTGAACGCCAGGCCCGGCCGGTCGGGTTCAGAGCGCCGCGTACACCAGGGCCGGGTACAGCTCGATCCAGTGGTTGAGCAGGCCGGGCGCCTGGGTCAGCAGCAACGCGAACAGTTCTTCGGCCGGGTCGACAAAGAAGACCGTGCCCCCCAGGCCGCTCCAGCCGTATTGGCCGGCCGAGCCCGGGCGTGCGGCCAGTCCGGTTTCACGGCGCACCGACACGCCCAGGCCAAAGCCGTGGCCGGGCGGCAGGATGTCGCCCGCCACCGGGATGCTGCCCAGGTGGTCCGCCGTCATGAAGGCCAGGGTGGCTCGGCTGACCAGGCGCACGCCCTCGCGCTCGCCGCCGCCCAGCATCAGCTGCAGAAAACGGGCGTAGTCGCCGGCCGTGGACACCAGACCGCCGCCGCCCGACTCAAACACCGGTGGCCGGCTCACATCGATCAGGTTCACGGCGGTGCCTGTGGCGGGATCTTTGGCCAAAGGCTCGGCCAGTCGGTGCTGTTGCGCTTCGGGCACGGAAAAGCCCGTGTCGTCCATGCCCAGCGGCTCCAGGATCAGGCGCTGCAGCACGGCGCCCAGTGGCTGGCCCTCGATGACCTCCAGCACCGCGCCCAGCACATCGGTGGCACGGCTGTATTCCCAGGCACTGCCCGGGTCGCGCAGCAAGGGCAAGGGGCCCAGGTTCTGGGCCAGTTGTTGGTTGCTGTGTTGGCGCGAGCCGATGCGGGCCACCCGGTAGGCCTGGGCCACCGGGGTTTCGTCCCAGGCGTAGCTCAGGCCTGCGGTGTGGCGCAGCAGGTCATGCAAGGTGGCTTCGCGCCGCACGGGGCGGCCGCCTTCGGGGCTGTACACGCTCTGGCCGGCAAAGCTGCCCAGGTAGCGTGACACGGGGTGGGCCAGTTGCAGCCGGCCCTGCTCCATCAGCATCAGCACCGCCAGCGAGACGATGGGTTTGGTCATCGAATAGATGCGGAACACTGTGTCGCGGGCCATGGGCGGGGCGCCTGTGGCCGGGCCCTGGGCCCCCAGGGCGGCGTGCAGCACCCGCTGGCCCCGGTGCTCGATCAGGGCCACCGCACCGGGCAGCAGCCCCTGGTCGATGGGGGCTTGCAGAGCGGCTTGCAGGTGGAGCAGGGCAGGGGGATGCATCAGGGCCTCGAGATCAGTCGATGGGTCGGTGGAGCCGATTCTAGGAAGGCCCCGCGCCCCGGGCGTCGCCCTGGCGACGCCTGGCCTCAGTGCCCGCCGTGCAGCACCACCGGGATCTCGGTGGCGGGTGGCGTGTTGCGGCTGCGCCCGCAGCGCACCAGGCCGTCGATCATCACCATGCCGATGCCGGGCAGGTCGCCCAGTTGCACGCTTTCCAGCAGGGTGGCGCCGGCGGTGTGCTGGGCCCGGTCCATGAAGACAAAGTCGGCGGCCCGGCCGACCTCGATCAGGCCGCAGTTCAGCTGACGGATGCGCGCCGTGTTGCCGGTGGCAAAGCAGAACACCAGCTCGGCCGGGATGTTGGCAAAGCTGGAGATCAGCGCAATCATGCGCAGCATGCCCAGCGGTTGCACGCCCGAGCCCGCGGGCCCGTCGGTGCCCAGAATCACGCGGTGGGGGCATTTGAGCTCGATGGCGGCGCGGGCCGCTTCGATGGCGATCTTCTCGTTGCCGTTGTGCACCAGTTCGATTGCGCGCGACGATTTCTCGCACAGCTCGCACACATGCTTCCAGGGCAGCGAGGTGTGGCCTCCGTTGATGTGGCCGATCACGTCGGCGTCGGCCTCCAGCACCACGTCCTTGTCGATCAGGCCCGAACCCGGGATCGAGGGGCCGCCCGTGTGGATGGTGCTCTGGATGCCGTGTTTGCGGGCCCAGGCCACCATCTCCTTGGCCTCGTAGCCGGCCTTGACCGAACCCAGGCCCACCTCGCCCAGCAGGGTCACGCCGGCTTCGGCCAACTCCTTGAAGTCGTGCTCGGTCATGCCTTTTTCGATCACCGGGGCCCCGGCAATCACCTTCACCCCACCGGGGCGGAAGTTGTCGAAGGCACGTTGCGCCGTGATGGCCAGGGCCTTCAGGCCCACGATGTCCTTGGGGCGGCCGGGCAGGTGCACCTCGCCGGCCGAGATCATGCTGGTCACGCCGCCGTTCAGGGTCGACTCGATCCAGCCCAGCTGGTTCTGACGCGGCGTCCAGTCGCCGAACACCGGGTGCACGTGGCTGTCGATCAGGCCGGGGGCCAGGCAGGTGCCGCGCGCGTCGATCACGGTGCGTGCGCCCTCGGTGTCGCAGTCCTTGAAACGCCCCACGGCTGTGATCAGGCCGTCGTGCACCACCACGGTGTCGGCGTCGAGGATGGGGCGGTCCAGATCGCCCGACAGCAAAAGACCGATGTTCTGGATGACGACCTTGCCGGACTTCTCGCCGGCGACTGCTTCTGCCATGGTGTGCTCCTGTGCTTCTGTGGGGTGAAAACGCCAGCCGCCGCCAGGGGCTGCCGGCCGGAAATCGGTCAGCCCGTCAGCCTGGCTGTGCGGGAGGGGATGCGGGCGCCACCGCCCGAAGCACCGTGTCGACCACGAACTCTTCCCAGTGCGCCAGGGCCTCGGGGGCCTCCAGGTCTTCGCCCAGGAAGGCCGACAGCGTGTGCCGGTTGGACATGTAGAAATAGCCGTTGGCGGCGATCAGCAGGTACAGATCGCGGGCCGAGATGTCGGGCCGGAACAGGCCCTGGGCCTGGCCGCTGGCCAGCAGCTCGCGGATGATCTCGATGGCGGGGGATGAGTACTCGCGGGCCCGCACCGACTTCACGATGTGACGCCCCTTGTGCAGGTTTTCGGTGTTGAGCAAGGTGACGAACTCTGGGTGGCGCCGGTAATAGCCCACCACGAAGCGGATCACCGCCTGCAGCGCCTCCAGGGGCTGATCGGGGCGCAGGTTGAGCTGCTCCTCGGCCTCGTTCATGCGGCGGTAGATTTCTTCGATGACCTCGATGTAGAGGCCTTCCTTGCTGCCGAAGTAGTAGTAGATCATGCGGTCGAAAGACTTCGCCGCCTTGGAGATCTTCTCGACGCTGCCGCCGTCATAGCCGTAGCGGGCGAACACCTTGATGGCCGCCTTGAGGATGTTGTCCCGCGTGGTCTGGGCTGCCTGCTCGCGCACGCCGACCGCACGGCGGCCGGTGGGGCTTTTCTTCGCAGCAGTCCGGGTCTTTCTGGGGGTGGCCGACATGAAAGGGTCCAGAGCAAGGGCCGGGCCAGCCCGGGCGGGCGGGCCTGGTCAGGGGGTCACTGTTCAGCGAAAGCGCGTTCGATCACGAAGTCGCCGGGCTTGGTGGTGTTGCCTTCCTTGAAACCGCGGGCTTCCATCATGTGCTTGAGGTCACGCAGCATCTCGGGGCTGCCGCAGATCATCACGCGGTCTTCGGCCGGGTTCAGCGCGGGCAGGCCGAGGTCGGTGGCCAGCTGGCCGTTCTCGATCACGGTGGTCACGCGGCCCTGGTGCTTGTAGGGCTCGCGGGTCACGGTGGGGTAGTACTTGAGCTGCTTGCTGACCATCTCGCCAAGGAACTCGTGCTTGGGCAGTTCTTCGGTGATGTAGTCGTGGTAGGCCAGTTCGTCGACCTGGCGCACGCCGTGCACCAGCACCACTTCCTCGAACTTCTCATAGGTGTCGGGGTCGCGGATCAGGCTCAGGAAGGGGGCCAGGCCCGTGCCGGTGGACAGCATGTACAGGCGCTTGGCGGGCAGCAGGTAGTCGATCAGCAGGGTGCCGGTGGGCTTCTTGCCGACAATGATGCTGTCGCCCACCTGGATGTGCTGCAGGCGCGAGGTCAGCGGGCCGTCCTGCACCTTGATGCTCAGAAACTCAAGATGCTCTTCGTAGTTCGGGCTGACGATGCTGTAGGCGCGCAGCAGCGGCTTGTTGTTCACGCGCAGGCCGATCATCGTGAAATGGCCATTGGAGAAACGCAGGCCGGGGTCGCGCGTGGTGGTGAAGGAGAAAAGGCGATCGGTCCAGTGGTGAACCGTCAGTACGCGTTCTTCGTGAAAAGCACTCATGGTTTCAGATGGCAATGGTGGATAAACAGGGGCTGCCGAGGTGCTGATGGGGCCGATTTCGGGCCTTTGGCACACCTCGAACAGGGAACTCGCAACCCTCCATTGTTCCGCAAGTCGGGAAAGCCCTGGTTTTCGGGGCTTCACCAGTCCGTCGGGGACGGCACCGAAGCGGGGCATGGCGGAGGTTCTGCATCAAAACGGGGCTCCTGGTCGGGTCACTTTGGCACCCTTGCGGGGCACGCGAAAATACGGTTGCGGCAAGGGTTTCGATACGTTACATTGTGCCGGAAATGTAGTGAACACCACATTTTTGTTTGGTGAATGCTACACAAATGGGATGGCCTTCACAAGCTGTCTTTTCGAGCCTTCGATGTGCCCCCATGGGCCTGGAAATTCGGATCCTGCGATGACTGAACACACCAAGACCGACGGCCTGCCCGGCCTCGAATCGCCCGGCCTGCCACCGCTGGCCGAGCGGGCCCGCCCGCGCAACGAACGCATGAACACCGCCAAGGTCGAGTGCAACGCCTGCCCGGTGCTGTGCCAGATTTCCGAAGGCCGCGCCGGTGCCTGCGACCGTTATGCCAACCAGGGCGGCACGCTGGTGCGGCTTGACCCGGTGGTGCTGTTGCGCCGCACGCTGGAGGCCGGTGAAACCCCGCTGGTGCCTTTTGCCGGGCGCAGCACCGACAGCACCCCAAGCCCTGACGCCCCTGATACCCCTGATACCCAGGGCACCGCAGCCGCACCCGCCTGGTCAGGTGATCTGCTGCTGGCTGATCAGGTGTTCGTCACCGGTGTGGGTTCGTCCACCACCTACCCCGACTACAAGCCGGCCCCTTTCATTGTGGGCTCGCAGGTGCAGGGGGTGGACATGGTCACCGTGGTCACCGAGGGCATCTTCAGCTACTGCAGCTTCAAGGTGAAGATCGACACCGACCGCTTCCTGGGCGCCGAACAGGCCAATGTGCGCTGCAAGGGCGAGGTGGTGGGGCACGTCACCACGGCCGAGTACGGGTCGCAGATGCTGTCTTTGGGGGGGGTGCACCACCTCACCGGGGGTAGCAAGAAGGAAGGGCGCATCACCGCCGAAATGATGCAGGCCCTGGGCAACAAGCAGGCGGTCGAGTTCACCATCGACGGCGGCTCGCAGATCCTCATCCAGGCCGGGCGTGCGCCCATCGTCAACGGGGTCGAGGAACAGCGCATGCGGGTGGGCTGCGGCTCGGCGGCCGTGGGCATCTTCGCGCGCCAGTTGTTCGGCCTGGCCGACGAGGTGGTGGTGGTCGACGACCACATCACCGGTGTGTTGACCGAGCACCAGGCCGGCCGTTGCCTCGACATGCGGCCCTCGGGCATCCAGATGCTGGGCCGCAAGTCCACCCCGGGGCGGTACTTCCAGGTGGCCAACCCGGGCACTGGCTGGGGTGGCACCGACATTGCCGACCCGCTGGCCATCATCGAAGGCTGGAACGCCGAGGTGGCCTGGCCCGGCCTGCGCCTGCTCATGACCAGCACCACCGGTGAGCACGCCAGCTGGTACGTGCTCGACGAGCAACTGCGCCCGGTCGAGGCCGAGATGCCCACCGACGTGCGCCGCATCGTCGATCGCATTGGCGAGAACTGCGAGCCCTCGCTGGCCTCGGTGTTGTTCCTGGCCGGGGCCGGGGGCAGCTTGCGCGCCGGCGTCACCGAGAACCCGGTGTTGCTCACCCGCTCCATCAAGCAGGCCCTGGTGAATGTCACCTGCGGCGGCGCGCCGGCCTATGTGTGGCCCGGCGGCGGCATCACCGTGATGGCCGATGTGTTGCGCATGCCTGACAACAGCTTCGGCACCGTGCCCACGCCGGCCATCGTCGCGCCCATCGAATTCAGCATGCGGCGCAGCGACTATGCCGCGCTGGGTGGCCATGTGGATCAGATCCGCTCGCTGGCCGAGGTGCTGTCGCGCGGCGCCTGGCACAACGAGGGCGCCCCCCAGGCCCTGCAGTGGCAGCGCCAGCCCGATGCCAACCCCTGGCCCCTGGGCCGTCCGCCCCTGCTGGGCTGAGGCGCGCCCCATGCAAGCCACCCGACAGGCCCTCGAAGGCGAACGCTGGCACTTCCAGCATGGCCCCATCGACCTGGTGATCGCGGCCGAGGGCCAGGCCCCGGCCGTGGCGCAGGCGCATGAGCAGGCCTGGCAATGCTTTCAGGGCCTGCTGGCCGAGTTGGTGGCCGAGCTGCCTGCGCTGCGTGCGCCCGTGGCGGAGAACTGCCCGCTCCAAGGCCCGGTGGCCCGCTTGATGTGGCAGGCCTGCTTCCCCTATCGCCAGCCCTTCATCACCGCCATGGCCGCCGTGGCCGGTGCCGTGGCGCAGACCGTGCTCGAAGCCTACCGTCGCCCCGGCGTGCGCCGCGCCTGGGTCAACAACGGCGGCGACATCGCCCTGCACCTGACACCGGGCCAGTCGGCCCGTGTGGGCTTGTACGCCGACCTGGCCCGGCTCGATGGCGCCCAGTTGCGGCACGGCCTGAGCCTGGACGGTCAGCTCGAAATCCAGCCCCACTGGCCGGTGCGGGGCGTGGCCACCAGTGGCTGGCGCGGGCGCAGCTTTTCGCTGGGCATCGCCGACAGCGTCACGGTGCTGGCCGCCACGGCTGCCCAGGCCGATGCCGCCGCCACCGTGATCGCCAACGCGGTGCAGGCCGAACACCCCGCGATCGAACGCGCCCCGGCCCACACGCTGCGTGACGACACCGATCTGGGGGCGCGCCTGGTCACCGTGCAGGTGGGCTCGCTGCCCGCAGGGGTGGTGGCCGACGCTTTGCACCAGGGCTTGAAAAAAGCGGAAGAATTGAGGGACGCCGGGCTGGTATGGTTCGCCTTGCTCTGCTGCCAGGGGCAGAGCCGGGCCACCGGCGGACCTGAAACCGGGGATGGCCCGGCAAAGCCCTTGTCCCTGGCCGGTTCGGCCAAAGTTGGTTCAGTATTTGCTTAACGAAATGCACAGGCTCACAGCATGATCGACATCCGACGCGTTTTCACCCATGTTGAAGAAATACGGCACGAATTCGGGCCCCCGGCGGTCGTGCCGCTCCAGCGTGGTGCCATCGGCGCCGTGTTGACCAACCCCTTTGCCGGCCGCTACGTGGAAGACATCCTGCCCATGATGGAGGCACTGCAGTCCGTCGGCCTGGACATGGCGCAGCGGCTGCGCGCGGCCATGGACGTGCCGGTCGAGCGCATCGAGGGCTACGGCAAAGGCGCCATCGTGGGGGCGGCGGGTGAGCTGGAGCATGGCGCACTGTGGCATGTGCCCGGTGGCTATGCCATGCGCGAACTGCTGGGCTGGAAGGGCGACCGCGACGCCTACAAAAAAGGCCAGGCCGAGGTCAAGACCGGGCAGCCTGCCAATGCGCTGGCCATCGTGCCGTCCACCAAGAAGGTGGGGGGCCCGGGGGCGGCACTTGACGTGCCGCTCACGCACATCAACGCCAGTTATGTGCGCAGTCATTTCGATGCCATCGAGGTGCGCGTGCCCGGGGCACCGCGCGCCGACGAGATCGTCTTCATCCTGGCCATGAGCACCGGCCCGCGCGTGCATGCCCGCGTCGGCGGCCTGAAGGCCGCCGACATCAGCCTGTGGGATGGCCTGCGCTGAGCGCTGCCGCCCACCTGTCCAGAACACCGAGCCCGAGGAACCCCCCCCCATGTCTGCCAAGATCCGAAAAATCATCGTGCAAGTCGACGAAGTCCGCCGTGAAATGGGCCAGGACGTGCAGCCCCCTGTGCGCAAAGCCCTGGCCATGGCCGTGATCGAAAACCCCTTTGCCGGCCGCTACGCCGAGAACCTGGACGAGCTGATTGCCATCGGCGAAGAGCTGGGTGGCCTGCTCGGTGAGCGCTGCGTCAAGGCGCTGGGCATCACCCCGGCCCAGGCCCAGAGCTACGGCAAGGCCGCCATCGTGGGCGAGGCCGGTGAGCTGGAGCACGCCGCCGCCATCCTGCACCCCAAGCTGGGCGCCCCTTTGCGCGTGGCCGTTGAAAAAGGGGCCGCCCTGGTGCCCTCGGCCAAGAAGCTGGGCAGCCTGGGCACCGCCATCGACGTGCCGCTGGGCCACAAGGATGCCGCCTATGTGCGCAGTCATTTCGACGCCATGGAAGCCCGCGTCGCCGATGCCCCGCGGGCCAACGAGATCGTGGTGGCCGTGGTGGTCACCGACAGTGGTCGCCCGCTGGCCCGCATCGGCGGCCTGCAGGCCCATGAGATCAAGGGCCAGGACGGCTTGCGCTGACCCAGACCCATTCTTCACCCTGCCTGTTCTGCTTTTCCGCTCATCTCACCCCCACACCCAGGAGAGCCCCACCATGAAGCTGACCCCCCACCTCATCCGCACCACCGCCCTGGTCACCCTGACCGGCGTGCTGGGCACAGTTCACGCGGCCGATGTCATCAAAATCGGTGAAATCAACAGCTACAAGGCGCAGCCCGCCTTCCTTGAGCCCTACAAGAAAGGCATGGAGCTGGCGATTGCCGAGATCAATGCCGGCGGCGGCCTGTTGGGCAAGAAGGTCGAGCTGATCAGCCGCGACGACAACGCCAGCCCGGGCGACGCGGTGCGCGCCGCCGAAGAGCTGCTCTCACGTGAGAAGGTGGACGTGCTGACCGGCTCGTTCCTGTCGCACATCGGCCTGGCACTGACCGATTTCGCCAAGCAGAAGAAGGTGTTCTTCCTGGCCGGCGAGCCGCTGACCGACAAGATCGTCTGGCAGAACGGCAACCGCTACACCTACCGCCTGCGCCCCTCGACCTACATGCAGGTGGCCATGATGGTGCCCGAGGCCGCTGCCCTCAAGAAAAAGCGCTGGGCCCTGGTGTTCCCCAACTACGAATACGGCCAGTCGGCCGCCGCCACCTTCAAGCAGTTGCTCAAGGCGGCGCAGCCCGATGTCGAGTTTGTTGCTGAGCAGGCGCCCCCGCTGGGCAAGGTCGATGCCGGTTCGGTGGTGCAGGCCCTGGCCGATGCCAAGCCCGATGCGGTGTTCAACGTGCTGTTCGGCGCCGATCTCTCGAAGTTCGTGCGCGAGGGCAACACCCGTGGCCTGTTCGAAGGCCGCTCGGTGGTCAGTCTGCTGACGGGCGAGCCCGAGTACCTCGACCCGCTCAAGGACGAAGCCCCCAACGGCTGGATCGTCACCGGCTACCCCTGGTATGGCCTGCAGACGCCTGAACACAAGGCTTTCCTGAGCGCCTACCAGGCCAAGTTCAACGACTACCCGCGCCTGGGCTCCATCGTGGGTTACAGCGCCATCAAGTCGCTGGCCGAGGGCATCAAAAAGGCGGGCAGCACCGACACCGAGAAACTGGTGGTCTCCTTCAAGGGCCTGCAAGTGCCCACTCCGTTCGGTCGCATCACCTACCGCACCGAAGACAACCAGTCCACGATGGGCGGCTTCATCGGTCGCACCAAAAACGAAGGTGGCAAGGGCGTGATGGTGGACTACCGTTACCTCGATGGCGCCAAGTTCCAGCCCAGCGCTGACGAAGTCAAGAAAATGCGTCCGGCCGACTGAGTTCGGTTGAAGGTCGGGTGATCAATGCGGCGCCGCTGGCGCCGCCGTCCCCTGGCGGGCAGAGCCGCCGGGTGTGACACGTCCTGAGGGGTTTGGCATGGGCTTTTCGAGTTTCGTGGTGCAGCTGCTCAACGGCTTGGCGGGGGCGTCCTCGCTGTTCCTGGTGGCTGCGGGTTTGTCGCTGATCTTCGGCGTCACGCGCATCGTCAATTTTGCGCATGGCTCGTTTTTCATGCTGGGCATCTACCTGGCCTACAGCCTGGTGGGCGCGCTGGGCAACAGCCTGGGCTTCTGGCCCGCCCTGCTGCTGGCCGCGTTGGGGGCCGGCCTGATCGGCGCGGCCGTCGAGATGCTGCTGCTGCGTCGCATCTACAAGGCCCCCGAGCTGTTTCAGCTGCTGGCCACCTTTGCCCTGGTGCTGGTCATCAAGGACGCCGCGCTGTGGATCTGGGGCCCGGAGGAACTGCTGGGCCCAAGGGCGCCAGGCCTGGCCGGCTCGGTCAGCATCCTGGGTCGCCACTTCCCGGCCTATGACCTGTTCCTGATCGTGGTCGGCCCGGTGGTGCTGGGCGCGCTCACGCTGCTGCTCACCCGCACCCGTTGGGGCACCCTGGTGCGCGCTGCCACGCAAGACCGCGAGATGGTCAGCGCCCTGGGCGTCAACCAGGCCTGGCTGTTCACGGCGGTGTTCGCCCTGGGGGCCCTGCTGGCCGGCTTGGGGGGCGCCCTGCAATTGCCGCGTGAACCGGCCACCCTGGAGATGGACCTCAACACCATCGGTGCCGCTTTCGTGGTGGTGGTGGTGGGCGGCATGGGCTCGATCCCGGGCGCCTACGCCGCCGCTTTGCTGATTGCCGAGATCAAGGCCGTGTGCATCTGGCTGGGCGTGGTCGAGCTGTTCGGTTACAGCGTGTCGTTTTCCAAGCTCACCCTGGTGGTCGAGTTCCTGGTGATGGCTGTGGTGCTGGTGGTGCGCCCCTGGGGCCTGATGGGCAAGCCCCAGGCCAACAGCCGCAACGTGGGCCTGCCCGAGGCGCCCTTGCGTCACCCCGGCAGCTGGTTCAAGCTGGGTGGGGCCTTGCTGATGCTGGCGCTGGTGGCACTCCCCTGGCTCGCCGCCGATTCGCCCTACCTGTCGGTGCTGGCCATCGACCTGATGATCGCGGCCCTGTTCGCGGCCAGCCTGCACTTCATCATGGGGCCGGCCGGCATGCACTCGTTCGGCCACGCCGCCTACTTTGGCATCGGGGCCTATGCCGCCGCCCTGCTGGTGCGCAGCGCCGGCCTGCCCATGGAGCTGACCCTGCTGCTGGCGCCCCTGGTGGCCGCGGCCGGGGCCTTTCTGTATGGCTGGTTCTGCGTGCGACTGTCGGGCGTCTACCTGGCCATGCTGACCCTGGCCTTTGCCCAGATCACCTGGGCCATCTGCTACCAATGGGATGGCTTCACCGGCGGCAGCAACGGCCTGACCGGGGTGTGGCCGGCCGAGTGGCTGTCCGACAAGACCCACTACTACTACCTGACGCTGGCCCTGGTCACTGCCGGCGTGCTGCTGTTGCGCCGCGTGCTGTTCTCGCCCTTCGGCTATGCCTTGCGAGCCGGGCGCGACTCGGCTTTGCGGGCCGACGCCATCGGCATCGACGTGAAGCGCATGCAGTGGGTGGCCTTCATCATTGCCGGGGGCTTTGCCGGCCTGGGCGGGGCGCTGTTCGCCTTCTCCAAGGGCAGCATCTCGCCCGAAAGCCTGGCTGTGGGCAAATCGGTCGATGGCCTGGTGATGGTCTTGTTGGGCGGCCTGCAGACCCTGTCGGGCCCGGTGGTGGGGGCCGTCACCTTCACCTGGCTGCACGACACCGTGGCCCGCAACACCGACTACTGGCGCGCCATGCTGGGCGGCATCATCTTGCTGCTGGTGCTGCTGTTCCCGCAGGGCATTGCGGGCTCGATCAAGCATGCGGTGGAGCATTGGCGCGAGGGGCGCAAGCCCCGCGAACCGCTCAACCAGAGGGGCGGCGCCAAGGCCTCTGTCTCGGTGAGCCCTGTTTCTGCATCCAAGGAGGCCGCATGAGCCTGCTCAAAGTGTCCGGCCTGGGCAAGGCCTTTGGCGGCGTCAAGGCCGTGGACGGCATTCATTTCGAACTGGCGGCGGGTGAACTGCTGGCCCTGATCGGCCCCAACGGCGCTGGCAAGTCCACCACCTTCAACATGGTCAACGGCCAACTGCCGGCTGACAGTGGTTCCATCGTGCTCGATGGCCATGAGCTGGTGGGCCGCAAGCCGCGCGACATCTGGCGCCTGGGTGTGGGGCGCACCTTCCAGATCGCCGAGACCTTTGCCTCTCTCACGGTGGTCGAGAACGTGCAGATGGCGCTGATCTCGGTGGATGACCGCTTGTTTTCGTTCTGGCGCAAGGCCTCGGATCACAAGCGCGACGAGGCCCTGGCCCTGCTCGATCAGGTGGGCATGAAGCCCCAGGCCGACCGCCCCTGCAGCGAGTTGGCCTATGGCGACGTCAAACGCGTCGAACTGGCGATTGCCATGGCCAACTCGCCCAAGCTGTTGCTGATGGACGAACCCACCGCCGGCATGGCGCCCAAGGAGCGCAACGATCTGATGGCCCTGACCAAGCAGCTGGTGATCGACCGCGGCATGGCCGTGCTGTTCACCGAGCACAGCATGGACGTGGTGTTCGCCTACGCCGACCGCATGATCGTGCTGGCCCGCGGCCGCCTGATCGCCGAGGGCAAGCCCCTTGAACTGCGCGACCACCCCAAGGTGCAGGAGGTGTATTTCGGCTCCGGCAAGACCTTCGAAAAGAAAGAGACGGCCCTGGCATGAGCAACCCCAGCACCGCTTCCCAAGCCTTGGCCCCGGCACTGTTGCAGGCCCGTGGCCTGGCCGCCTGGTACGGCGCAGCGCAAATCCTCTACGACATCGACCTCGACGTGAAGCGCGGCGAGGTGGTGGCCCTGATGGGTCGCAACGGCGCTGGCAAGTCGACCACCCTCAAGGCCTTGATGGGCATGCTGGCCAAGCGCCGCGGCCACATCGAGTTCCTGGGCCAGGACATCTCACGCAGCGAGCCCCATGTGGCGGCCCGCCTGGGCCTGGGCTTTGTGCCAGAGGACCGGCGCGTTTTCACCGACCTCAGCGTGACTGAGAACCTCGAGGTGGGACGCCAGCCGCCGCGCCGTTGGCCCGATGGCAGTGCCGCCCCCGAGTGGACGCCCGATCGCCTGTACACCTTGTTCCCCAACCTGGGCGAGATGCGCCAGCGTGCCGGTGGCCGCATGAGCGGTGGTGAGCAGCAGATGCTGACGGTGGCGCGCACCCTGATGGGCAACCCCTACCTGGTGCTGCTTGACGAGCCCAGCGAAGGCGTGGCCCCGGTCATCGTCGAGCAGATGGCGCACATGATCCTTGAGCTCAAGGCCCAGGGTGTGAGCATCCTGCTGTCCGAGCAGAACATGCACTTTGCCGAGCTGGTCTCCGACCGGGCCTATGTGCTTGAAAAAGGCCAGATCCGTTACCAGGCTTCGATGGCCGAACTGGCCGCCAACGAAGAGGTGCGACGGGCCTACCTGAGTGTGTGAAAGCCCGCGGGGCGGCACGGCTCATGCTTGCCATGGTGCGCCCCTCATCTGTTGTTGTGTCAGTCATCCAAACCCCCAGGAGTGATGCCATGTCTTTGCCGCTTTCGATGTCCCAACGCCGCCAGTTTCTCCAGTCTGCCGCCCTGCTCGGGTTGGCGGGCGCCGGCCTGTCGCAACGCGCTTTCGCGGCCGCCATCAAGCCCGGTGCCGACAGCGCGCTGATCGTGGTCGACGTGCAGAACTGCTTTGTGCCCGGTGGCACCTTACCCGTCGCCAAGGGCGACGAGGTGGTGCCGGTGATCAACCGCATCGCCCCCGCCTTTGAGAACGTGGTGGTCACGCAAGATTGGCACACCCAGGCCCATGCCTCGTTTGCCAGCAGCTATCCCGGCAAGAAGCCTTTCGAGACCACCAAGCTCAGCTACGGCCAGCAGGTGCTGTGGCCCGACCATTGCGTGCAAGGCACCGACGACGCGGCCCTGCACAAGGACCTCAAGGTGCCCCAGGCCCAGATCATTCTGCGCAAGGGCTTTCACCAGCATGTCGACAGCTACTCGGCGTTCGAAGAGGCCGACCGCAAGACGGCCACCGGCCTGGCGGGCTACCTCAAGGCCCGCGGCATCAAGACCGTCTTCGTGACCGGTCTGGCCACCGACTTCTGCGTGGCCTGGACGGCACTCGATGCCCGGCGCCTGGGCTTCAACACCTATGTGATCGAAGACGCCTGCCGCGGCATCGACCTCAACGGCTCGCTCGACGCCGCCTGGAAGCAGATGGCGGCCAAGGGCGTCAAGCGCATCCAGTCCAGCGACCTGGCCTTGGCCTGACCTGCTGAAAACCCCCTGTGCGGACCGGGCGCGCCCGGCCACACTGGGCAGCCACGCGTTTCAAGTTCAGTGAACACTGAATGAACCGGCTGCTATCACCTCTGCCCCGCTTGCCAGATCTGCCATGCCCACCCCCGCTCTTGAGGTCAACGGCCAGGCCGTGACCCTGCCCGACTCGGCCCAGGCCACCCTGCTGCACGTGCTGCGCAACGACCTCGGCCTGAATGGCCCCAAGTACGGCTGTGGCCTGGGCCAGTGTGGCGCCTGCACCGTGTGGGTGGACGGCGTGCCGGCACGGGCCTGCGTGATCCCGGCCCAGGGCGTGGCCGGGCGCCGCATCACCACGCTGGAGGGGCTGGCCCCTGGTTCGTGCGCGGCGGGTCTGCACCCGGTGCAACAGGCCTTCATTGACGAACAGGCGGCCCAGTGCGGCTACTGCCTCAACGGCATGGTCATGATGGCGGCGGCCCTGCTGGCGCGTGAGCCCGACCCCGACGAGGCCGCCATCCGGCGTGAACTCTCGCGCAACCTGTGCCGCTGCGGCACCCATGTCGAGATCGTGCGCGCGGTGCAGCGCGCTGCGGTGCTGCTGCGTGGCGCTGGGGTGGGTGAATGACACTGCCCATGACCCCGCCCCGGCCCTTGACCCGGCGCGCCGAGATCCCCCAGCACCGCGCCGATTACTTTGCCGCCCAGGGCGTGCTGCTGGTCTGGCGCGATCCGCCGCCGCCCCGCACCCCCACGCCAGGCCAACCTCTGTCCGTGCCCAGCAACCCCGCCGAAGGCCCCGAGTTGCTGCTGGCCGTGTGGGACGATGGCTCGGTCACCGCGCTCAATGGCCACGTTGACCTGGGCACCGGCATCGGCACCGCCCTGGCGCAGATCGTGGCCGAAGAACTCGACCTGCCCATGGCCGCCGTGCACATGGTGCTGGGCGACACCACGCGGGCGCCCAACCAGGGCGCCACCATCGCCAGTGCCACCTTGCAGATTCATGCCCAGCCACTGCGCCAGGCCGCCGCCCAGGCCCGCCATTGGCTGCTGGCCGAGGCCGCGGCCCAAGCGGGTTGCCCGCCCGAGTCCCTCACCCTGCGCGACGGTCTGTTGCAAGGGCCCGGCCTCACCGAGGCCTGGCCCCTGGGCCGGCTGCTGCAAGGCCGCCAGGCCTCGCTGCGGCTGGACCCGGCCACCCCCACCAAGCCGGCCGCCGACTACCGCCTGGTCGGCCAATCCGTGCCCCGGGTGGACATCCCCGCCAAGGTGCAGGGCCAGGGTGATTTCGTGCATGACTTCCGTCTGCCCGGCATGCTGCATGGGCGGGTGCTGCGCCCGCCCTATGCGGGCGCCGACCACGGTGATTTCATCGGCAACACCCTGGAGTCGGTGGACGAGGCCTCGGTAGCCCACATCCCGGGCCTGCGGGCAGTGGTGGTGATCCGCGATTTCGTGGGCGTGGTGGCCGAGCGCGAGGAGCACGCCGAGCAGGCCCTGCGCGAGCTGCGCGTGCGCTGGAAGCCCTTTCCCGGCCTGCCTGATCTGGGCCACCCCGAGGCGGTGCAGCAGGCGCTGCGCAACAACCCGGCCACCCAGCGCCGCCTGGTCGATGAAGGCGATGTGGAGGCCGCCCTGGCACAGGCGGCCCAGCCCATGCCGCGCACCTATGTCTGGCCCTACCAGCTGCATGCCTCGCTGGGGCCTTCGTGTGCGGTGGCCCATTGGCAGCCGGCGGGGCACAGCCCGCGCCTGGCCGTGTGGGCCGGCACCCAGAACCCGCATGTGCTGCGTGCCGACCTGGCCCGGCTGATGGAACTGCCCGATGTCGACATCGACCTGGTTCGCCTGGAGGCCTCGGGCTGCTATGGCCGCAACGGCGCCGACGACGTGGCCGCCGATGCGGCCCTGCTGTCGCGGGCCGTGGGGGCCCCGGTGCGCGTGCAGCTCACCCGCGAGCAGGAGCATCTCTGGGAGCCCAAGGGCACGGCCCAACTCATGCAGGTGCGCGGCGGCCTGAATGCCGACGGCTCGGTGGCCGCCTACGACTTCGAGACCTCTTACCCCAGCAATGGCGCGCCCACGCTGGCGCTGCTGCTCACCCGCCGCATCGAGCCCACGGCCCAGGCCTACGAGATGGGCGACCGCACGGCCCGCCCGCCCTACGACTACGACAACCTGCGCGTGGCGGTGAACGACATGCCGCCCGTGATCCGTGCCTCATGGCTGCGCGGCGTCTCGGCCCTGCCCAACTCCTTTGCCCACGAAAGCTACATCGACGAACTGGCCGCCGCCGCTGGCATCGACCCGGTGGCCTACCGGCTGCAGCACCTGAGCGACCCGCGTGCCATCGAACTGGTGCAGGCCACGGCGCAGAAGGCCGGCTGGCAGCCCCGCACCGGCCCCCGCCTGCAGGCCGACCCGGCCCAGCCCGATTGGCTGCACGGCCAGGGCTTTGCCTATGCGCGCTATGTGCACAGCCAGTGGCCCGGCTTCGGCGCCGCCTGGGCGGCCTGGGTGGCCGATGTGGACGTGAACCGCCAAACCGGCGAGGTGTATGTGCGCCGGGTGGTGGTGGGGCACGATGCGGGACTCATGGTCAACCCCGCGGGCATCGAACGCCAAGTGCATGGCAACGTGGTGCAGACCACCAGCCGGGCCCTGAAAGAGCAACTGCAGTTCGAGACCCCGCTGCGCACCGAGGGGGCTCCGGCGGCTGCGCCGGTGCTGGCCAGCCGCGACTGGGGCAGTTACCCCATCCTGAGCTTCCGCGAAGTGCCGGTGGTCGAGATCGTCCACATGCCGCGCCCCGGCGAAGCCCCGCTGGGGGCCGGTGAATCGTCGTCGGTGCCCGGCACGGCGGCCATTGCCAACGCCATCTTCGATGCCACCGGCGTGCGCTTTCGGGCGCCGCCCTTCACGCCCGAGGTGGTGCGTGCCGCGCTCAACCCCTTGCCGTCGACCGGGCCTGGGGCGGGCGCTGAAACGCCGCCCCAGGCCTTGCCTCCAGCCTTGCCAGCCCCCGCCGGTCTGCCACCGGACGCCGTGCTGCCACGCCCGCGTCGCCCCTGGGCCCGTGTGGGGGCGCTGCTGGCAGCGGGGGTCGGCCTCGGTCTCAGCGTGCTGGGCTGGCGCCCGGCCATCGCACCGGTGCAGAGCACAGGCGGGGCCTCGGTCTACAACGCGGCCACGTTGGAGCGAGGGCGGCTGCTGGCCGCGGCAGGCGACTGTGCGGTGTGCCACACCGCGCCGGGCGGGGCCGTCAACGCGGGCGGGCGGGCCATGGACACGCCCTTCGGCCGTCTCTACACCAGCAACCTCACGCCCGACCCCGAGACCGGCCTGGGCCGCTGGTCCTTCAGTGCCTTCCAGCGCGCCATGCGCGAGGGCCTGTCGCGCGACGGCCATCACCTGTACCCGGCCTTCCCCTACACCGCCTTCGCCAAGATGAGCGATGACGACCTCACCGCGCTGTACGCCTGGCTGATGTCGCAACCCCCGGTGCGGGCCGAAACCCCGGCGCCCGAGATGCGCTTTCCGTTCAACCAGCGTTGGCTGATGGCGGGCTGGAACGCGCTCTACCATGACCCCAGCCCCTGGCAGCCCGAGCCTGGCCAGAGCCCCGAATGGAACCGCGGCGCCTACCTGGTGCAGGGCCTGGGCCACTGCGGCGCCTGCCACACCCCGCGCAACGCCTTGGGGGCCGAGCAGGGCGGGGCGGCGTTTTTGTCAGGTGCCCTGATCGACGGCTGGGAGGCCCCGGCCCTCACCGGCCTGTCGCGCGCCCCCGTGCCCTGGACAGGCCAGGCCCTGTACGACTACCTGCGCCACGGCCACAGTGCCCAGCATGGCGCTGCCCTGGGCCCCATGGCCCCGGTGGTGCGCGAGCTGCAGGCCCTGCCCGACAGCGACATCCGCGCCATGGCCACCTACCTGGCCAGTTTCAACCCTGCCGTGCCCGACGCCCCTGAGCGCGCTGCCCGCCAGGTGGCCACCGCAGCCGCCCAGGCCCCGGCCCCGGGGCGGGTGCAACGCCTGTTCGAAGGTGCCTGCGCCGCCTGCCACCACGACGGCGACGGCCCGCGCCTGCTGGGCGCCAACGTGCCCCTGGCGTTGAGCAGCAAGCTGCACAGCGAACGCCCCGACAACCTGCTGCGCACCCTGCTGCACGGCGTGCGCGAGCCCGCCACCGCTGAGCTGGGCTTCATGCCCGCCTTCGACCAGGTCCTGAGCGACACCCAGATCGTCGAACTGGTCGGCTGGCTGCGTCAGCGCTATGCGCCGGGGCAGCCGGCCTGGGCGGACCTGCCCGAGGCGCTGGCGCGGCTGCGGGCGGGGCCGGGGCATCCTTGAAACGCCCCCGCATCTCGCGCTTCATCACGACATGAAAAAAAGCCGGCCCCCTGGCAGAGGGGCCGGCCTGTGGCTTGGGCGCTGACAGCGCCCAAATGCTCCGCTCAAATGCTCGATCAGTTCAGCTGCAGCGCATTGGTCAGGTCGCCCATGACGGAGGCGCCGTTGGCCTTCAATGCGGCGTCACGCGAGGCCAGGCCGGGCAGGGTGTCCAGGCTGAAGGTGCGGGTGATCAGGCGCAGCACCGAGGCGGTGTCGTACTGGGTGTGGTCCACGGTGCCCTTCTTGGCCAGGGGCGAGATCACCAGGGCCGGGATGCGGGTGCCGGGGCCGATCAGGTCGCCCTTGGGCGGGGCCACGTGGTCCCAGGTGCCGCCGAACTCGTCATAGGTCACGACCACCACCATGTTGTTCCACTGCGGGCTGGCCTGCAGCTTGGCGATCAGGTCAGCGATCTTGCTGTCGGCGTCGCTGATGTTGGCGTAGCCAGGGTGCTGGTTGTACAGGCCTTCGGGCTTGTAGAAGGTCACTGCGGGCAGGGTGCCGGCGGCGGCGTCGGCGACCAGGTCGTTGTAGTCCTTCAGGTGGTTGGTGCGGTAGGCGGCGCCGGTCACCGGGTCGGCCTTGGCGTAGTAGTTGAAGGGCTGGTGGTGCGGCTGGAAGTCCACGTTGGCGGTGGTGGCCACACCAAAACTGTTGCCGGCGTAGATCACCGAGCGGGTGGCCGAGGGGTCTTGCACGCCGTCGGCCAGGGCGCTGTTCCAGGCGCCGCTGTACCACTTCCAGGTCACGTTCTTGGCATCCATCAGGTCGCCGATGTTCGTGGCCGTCTGCGCGGGCAGGGTGGTGGCTTTGGTGGCGTTGGCGTACAGGCCGTTGCTGCCGGTCACGTTGGCCGGGGCGTTGCCGCTGGGCTGGTAGGGCGGCTGCATGGTGTTCACGGCGTAGAACTTGCCGTCGCCAAAGTAGTTGGCGGGGGTGATGTTGCCGCTCAGCACATAGCTGGGGGCGCCGTCCAGGGCCGAGGCCGGGCTGGTCGACTTGGTGGTCAGTGTGTTGGTGTACTTGCCGCTGGCGTCCTTGTTCAGCACCGCGATGGTGGGGGCGGCGGTGGCGGTGTCGGCGTTCGGGTACTCGGGGGCGCAGGCGCACACCAGGTACTGGTGGTTCAGGAACGAGCCGCCGAAGGCGCCCTGGAAGAAGTTGTCGGCCAGCACGTATTGCTGGGCCAGCTTGTACATGGCGGTACCGCTGGTGTCGAAACGGCCCATGGTCAGGCCGCCGGCGTCTGACCAGGCGGCAAACATGTCGTTGGCGCCGCCGTTGATCTGCATCTGGTTTTCGAAGAAGCGGTGGTACAGGTCGCGCGTCACCGTGGCGGTGGTCAGCACGGCGTTCGAGGCGGCCTGGAAGGCGGTTTCGATCGAGAACGGCGCGTTGGCCAGGCCAGCGCTTTGCGCCTGGGTCACCACCGGGGTCACGCCGCCGGCCGTCACACCGCCCCAGGTCTGGGGCAGGGTGGCCAGCACGTTGCCGTTGCGGTCTTTTTGCGGCACGTAGGCCGAGGTCAGCTTGCCGTTGGCGTCGTACAGGTTGCTGATGCCGTTGGCACCTGGGAAGTTGCCATACAAGCCGTCGAAGGAGCGGTTTTCGGCGTAGATGACGACCACGTTCTTCACCTTGGAGCGCAGGGCGGTGGTGGTGTCGACGCTGTCGCTGCCGCAGGCGCTCAGCGCCAGTGCAGCCAGCACGGTCAAGGGAAAGACGGCAAGGCCTTTCAGCGAGGGACGGTTTTTCATGGTGGAGTGATCCCGGTGGGTGACAAAGATGGACGGCTCAGTGTTCCGAGCGCCTGTGACAGACCGTTTACATGCGCGGAATCCGGCCCTTCTTTACCGTGTCTTTGCAATGGGGCGGCTGCCCTCGTGTCCGCCCACAGCCGACTGTCTGGCTGTCACGGCATTGCCACGGGGCGGCGGTACAAGGGCGACCTCTGTTGTCGAAAGCGTCGCCCGTGAGCCGTCTGTCTTCTGCTTTTTCTGCTGCTGTGTTGTCTTGGTGTGCCTTGGCGGGCACGGTTGGGGCCGCACCGTCGGAGCCAGCCCAGCCCTTCTATGCCACCCGCTTCGAGCGCCAACCCAATCCGGCCGAACTGACCGAGCTGGGGCGGCGCCTGTTCAATGAGCCAGCCTTGTCGGCCTCGGGCCGCATGAGCTGCGCCTCGTGCCACAGCCCGCAGCACGCGTATGGGCCGGCCAACGCCCTGGCGGTGCAGCTGGGCGGCCCCGACGGGCGCCTGCAGGGCTTGCGTGCTGTGCCCTCGCTGCGCTATCGGCAGGCCACCCCCCCGTTCAGCGAGCACTTCAATGACAGCGACGGCAACGACAGCATCGACCAGGGCCCCACCGGGGGGCGCACCTGGGACGGGCGCGCCAATTCGGCGCATGAGCAGGCCGAGATGCCCTTGCTGTCACCGTTGGAGATGGCCAACCGCAGCCCGGCGGACGTGGTGGCTCGCTTGGCCGCTTCACCGAGTGCAGGCGCTTTTCGCACCACTTTCGGGCCCCAGGTGCTGAGCCAGCCCGACAAGGCCTGGAAGGGCCTGCTCTGGGCGCTGGAGGTGTTCCAGCAAAGCCCGGCCGATTTTTACCCCTACAACAGCCGCTACGACGCCTTTTTGCGCGGCCAGGCCCAGCTCAATGCGGCCGAGCGGCGCGGCATGGCCGTCTTCAACGACCAGAACAAGGGCAACTGCCTGCAGTGCCACCCGGGTGCGGTCAAGCGTGGGGCGTTTCCCGAGTTCACCGACCATGGCCTGATCGCCCTGGGCGTGCCACGCAACCCCGCCATCCGTGCCAACGCCGATCCGGCCTGGTTCGATCTGGGCCTGTGTGGCCCCCTGCGCACCGATCTGAAGGACCACCCCGAGTACTGTGGTCTGTTCAAGACCCCCAGCCTGCGCAACGTGGCGGTGCGCCAGGCGTTCTTTCACAACGGGGCTTACCACCGGCTGGAGGATGCGGTGCGCTTCTATGCCGATCGGGATGCCCGGCCTGAGCGCGTGTATCCGCGGGGCCGCGACGGTCGCGTGAAAAAGTATGACGATCTGCCCGGCAGCTACGAATCCAATGTGAACACCGAGGCCCCCTTCGGCACCGGCCCGGGCGGGCGGGCTCGCCTCAGCGAGGCGGACGTGCGCGATCTGGTGGCTTTCCTGCGCACCTTGACAGACAGCGATTTGCCGGCGGCGCGGCGCTGAGCCTCAGCGCCGCACCACCAACGGCCGGTACTGCGCCGCCTCGGCCAGGTGCTCGGCCAGCACGGTGTCTGAATCGGCCAGGTCGGCCACGCTGCGGGCCACGCGCAGCACCCGGTGCACGCCGCGGGCCGACCAGGCCCATTGGCGGCTCATGGCCTGCAGCAGGCCGGCCACGCCCTCGCCCAGTTGCAGATGGGTGTCCAGCGCCTGGCCTTGCAGGTCTCGGTTGGGGCCGCCCTGTCGTCGCAGGGCGCGGGCCCGGGCCTGGGCCACGCGGGCGCGCAGTTCGGCGCTGTCGGTGGCGGGCAGGGGCGGCACGGCGTTGGTCACGCCGGGCAGCAACTCCAGGGCCGGCACGGCCGTCACTTCCAGGTGCAGGTCGATGCGGTCGAGCAGGGGGCCGCTGAGTCGGCCTTGGTAGCGCGCGATCTGCTCGGGCGAGCAGCGGCAGGCGCGCAGGGTCGAGCCGTGGTAGCCGCAGGGGCAGGGGTTCATGGCGCCCAGTAATAGAAAGCGGGCCGGGAAGTTGGCCCGCCGCCCGGCCCGCGAGATGGTGATCTCGCCGGTTTCCAGCGGCTCGCGCAGGGCCTCCAGGGCGCTGCGCGGAAATTCGGGCATTTCATCGAGGAACAGCACACCATGGTGCGCCAGCGAGATTTCGCCGGGGCGGGGCGGCGATCCGCCCCCCACCAGGGCCACGGCGCTGGCCGTGTGGTGCGGCTGCCGGGTGGGCCTGCGGCCCCAGTCACTGATGTTGAAGCGCCCCTCCAGGCTGGCCACGGCCGCGCTTTCCAGGGCCTCGTCCAGGCTCATGTCGGGCAGCAGGCCGGCAAAGCGCTGGGCCAGCATGGATTTGCCAGAGCCTGGGGGGCCGCTCATCAGCAGGCTGTGGTGGCCGGCCGCGGCGATCTCCAGGGCCCGCTTGGCCGCGGCCTGGCCCCGAACGTCTCGGAGATCCGGCCCGCTGAAGGCCGGGTTGCGCGCCGGTGCCTGCACCCGCACCAGGCCGGTGCCCGCTTCGGCCTCGGCGGTCGGGCCTTCGCCGGGCGACCAGGCAAAGGCCTGCACCACGTCCAGCAGGTGGTTGGCGCGCCAGACCGGCATGTCGGGCACCAGGGCGGCCTCTTCGGCACTGCCGGGGGGCAGCACCAGTTGCACGGGCTCGCCCCCTTGGCGGTGCAGGGCCAGGCACATGGCCAGTGCGCCGCTGACCGGGCGCAGTTCGCCGGACAGCGACAGTTCACCCGCGAACTCGTGCCCGGCCAGCCGGGCCGGGTCGATCTGCTCGCTGGCGGCCAGCAGGCCGAGGGCGATGGGCAGGTCGAAGCGGCCGGAGTCCTTGGGCAGGTCGGCGGGCGCCAGGTTGACGGTGATGCGCTTGTTGTGCGGAAACTCCAGCCCCGAGTTCTGCAGGGCCGAGCGCACGCGCTCGCGCGCCTCTTTGACTTCGACTTCGGCCAGGCCCACCAGGGTGAAGCTGGGCAGGCCATTGGCCAGATGCACCTCAACGGTCACCGGCAGCGCCTCGAAACCGAGCAAAACCCGGCTTTGCACCAAAGAAAGACCCATTTTCATGCGCTCCTGTTCATCTCGTCACCAGAAGAGTGCATTGGGAGGCCGATCGGCGTAGGCTGCACGTAATTGCACCAATTAGGTGCTCTTCTAACAATTTTGAAACAAAAAGACCCGCCCACTTCCAGGGCGTTCCACTGGCGGCAACGGGGATTTGCGCAAAGAGCCGCAAAAGTTGGCACACAACCTGCATAAGTGCAGCGTCAACCCGATGATTTTTTTTAACAGGAGAACTCCGTGAAATTCGACGTCAAAAAAACAATGATCCTGGCCGCTCTGACCCTGGCTGCCTCGTCTTCGTTTGCCCAGACTGCTGCACCGGCCGAAGCTCCGGCTGCCGCACCTGAAAACACGCTGGCCTTCAACGCCAGCCTGGCCTCTGAATACCGCTATCGCGGCATTTCGCAGTCGCGTTTCCTGCCGGCCGTGCAAGGCGGCGTCGATTTCACCCACACCAGCGGCTTCTACGTGGGTGCCTGGGCCTCCACCATCAAGTGGATCAAGGACGGCGGCACGGTGGCCGGCGTCAACGCCAAGGGCCCGGTCGAGCTCGACCTGTATGGCGGCTACCGCGGTGAAGTGGTCAAGGACGTGGCCTACGACGTGGGCTACCTGCGCTACGAATACGTGGGCAACACCTACAAGAACGTGTCGGGCACCAATGCCAACACCGATGAAATCTACGGCGCCCTGACCTACAACGTGGTCACCGCCAAGTATTCGCACAGCCTGTCTGACCTGTTCGGTACCCCCAACAGCAAGAACAGCGGCTACCTCGACGTGTCGGCCACCTTCGACCTGGGCAATGGCCTGAGCCTGGTGCCTCACGTGGGCCGCCAACTGGTCAAGAACAATGGCCTGTACAGCTACACCGATTACGCCCTGACCCTGAACAAGGACCTGGGCAATGGTTTCGTCGTGTCGGGCGCCGTGCTCGGTACCGACGCCAAGAGCGGCGCTTACGTGTCCCCGTCCAACAAGAACCTCGGTCGTGACGGTGTCGTCGTCAGCGTCAAGTACAACTTCTGATCAGCGGCCCTGGCCCTAGGAGAACGCATGAAACTCGTAACCGCCATCATCAAACCCTTCAAGCTGGACGAGGTGCGTGAAGCCCTGTCCGCGATGGGTGTGCAAGGCATCACCGTCACGGAAGTGAAGGGCTTCGGTCGCCAGAAGGGCCATACCGAGCTCTACCGCGGTGCCGAATACGTCGTCGACTTCCTGCCCAAGGTGAAGATCGAAGCTGCGGTGGCCGACGACCTGGTCGAGCGCGTCATCGAAGCCGTGGAGTCCGCAGCCCGCACCGGCAAGATCGGCGACGGGAAGATCTTTGTGTACGACCTCGAGCAGGTGGTCCGCATCCGTACCGGCGAGACCGGTAAAGAGGCCCTGTAAACGAGCCCTCGGTCACGTCCGAAAGAAAGTCACAACCATGAAAAAGCTATTCGCAACGATTGCACTGGGTTTCAGTCTGATGTTTGCCGGCGGCGCCGTGCTGGCTCAGACTCCCGCCGCGCCCGCGGCTGAAGCACCGGCTGCTGCAGCACCTGCTGCCGAAGCCAAGGCCGCTGATGCCAAGCCGGCCGATGCCGCAGCACCTGCCGCAGCCGCAGCCGCCCCGGCCGATGCTGCTGCTGCCGCTGCTCCGCAGCCGGTTCCCAACAAGGGCGACACCGCCTGGATGATGGTCTCCACCCTGCTGGTCATCCTGATGACCGTGCCGGGCCTGGCCCTGTTCTACGGCGGCCTGGTGCGCAGCAAGAACATGCTGTCCGTGCTGATGCAGGTGATGGTCACGTTCTCGCTGATCGTCGTGCTGTGGTTCATCTACGGCTACAGCCTGGCCTTCACCGAGGGGGGCTCCTTCATCGGCGGCTTTGACCGGCTGTTCATGAAGGGCATCTGGGACAACGCCGCAGGCACTTTCGTGAACGCTGCCACCTTCAGCAAGGGTGTCGTGATTCCTGAAATCGTGTTTGCCGCCTTCCAGGCCACCTTCGCCGGCATCACCTGCACGCTGATCGTCGGCGCCTTTGCCGAACGCATCAAGTTCTCGGCCGTGCTGATGTTCATGGTGCTGTGGTTCACCTTCAGCTACGCTCCGATCGCCCACATGGTCTGGTTCTGGATGGGCCCGGACGCTTACACCGGCAAGGACGTTGTGGATGCCATGAACGGCAAGGCCGGCATGATCTGGCAATGGGGCGCGCTGGACTTCGCCGGCGGCACCGTGGTGCACATCAACGCCGCTGTGGCGGGCCTGGTGGGTGCCTTCATGGTTGGCAAGCGCATCGGCTACGGCAAGGAATCGATGGCGCCTCACAGCCTGACCCTGACCATGGTCGGCGCCTCGCTGCTGTGGGTGGGCTGGTTCGGCTTCAACGCCGGCTCCGCTCTGGAAGCCAACGGTTTTGCCGCCCTGGCCTTCATCAACACCTTCGGCGCCACTGCTGCCGCTGTGCTGTCCTGGTCCGTGGGTGAAGCCCTGCACAAGGGCAAGGCCTCGATGCTGGGTGCTGCTTCTGGCGCCGTCGCCGGCCTGGTGGCCATCACCCCGGCTGCCGGCAACGTCGGTATCGGCGGTGCACTGGTGATCGGTCTGCTGGCTGGCTTTGTCTGCCTGTGGGGCGTGACCGGTCTGAAGAAGATCCTCGGCGCTGACGACACCCTGGACGTGTTCGGTGTGCACGGCGTGGGCGGTATCCTGGGTGCCATCCTGACCGGCGTGTTCAACTCGCCTTCCCTGGGCGGCCCTGGCTTCGTGGCTGACTGGGTCACGGCCACCGGCATCACTGCTGCTGACTACTCCATCGCTTCCCAAGTCTGGATCCAGACCAAGGCCGTCCTGGTCACCGTGGTCTGGTCGGGCGTGGTCTCGTTCGTGTCCTACAAGGTGGTCGACCTGACCATTGGCCTGCGCGTCAGCGAAGAAGACGAGCGCGAAGGTCTGGACATCACCTCGCACGGCGAAACGGCTTACAACCGTTGAGGCCATGCCGGAGGGGCCGTAGCTGCCCTGCGACCCCTCCGAGGTTTTTTTCATTGAGAGTCTCCCTTGGATATTGGGCCCGCTTCGGCGGGCCCTTTTTTTGCGCGAGCCATTCCGGGCCGAGGGCACAATCCGGGATTCCGTTTTTCGCCGCCCCGGCCGCCAAGGTGAATGCCATGCACGATGCCCCCACCCTGATCCTGGACAACACCGCCGCAGGCGGTGAACTGCGTTGCGCAGTACGCCCCGACCTGGGGGGCTGTCTGGCCGGCCTGTGGTGGCGCGGCGAGCCGGTGCTGCGCCTGCCGCCGCCTGAGGGCCTGGCCCAGGCCCGGCAATCCGGCAGCTACCCGCTGGTGCCGTATTCCAACCGCATCGGCCACGCCGTGCTGCACTGGCAAGGCACCGGCCACCCCCTGGTGCACAACAACGCGCCCGAGCCCCATGCCATTCACGGCGTGGGCTGGCAACGCGCCTGGCAGGTGCTGGAGCAAAGCCCTGACAGCCTGCTCATGGCCTTCGAACACCCGGCCGACGGCGCCTGGCCCTTTGCCTTTGACGCCTCCCAGACCCTGCGCCTGCGCGACAACACCCTGGAGCTGACGCTGAGCATGACCAACCAGTCGCCCCAGCCCGTACCTGCAGGCCTGGGCTGGCACCCCTGGTTCGTCAAGCGGGCCGGTGCCCACCTGGCCTTCGAAGCCACCGCTCGCTGGGAAATGGGCCCCGACAAGCTGCCCACTCACCGCACCCCGTCCACGGGCCTGCACGCCGATGCCAAACTGCTGGACCTGGACCACTGTTTCGAGGGCTGGCGTGGCCTGGCCACCTTGCGCGATCCGGTCATGACGGTGCGCGTGCGCAGCAACACCGCCTACCTGGTGGTGTGCACCCAGCCTCAACGAGACAGCGTGGCCATTGAGCCGGTCAGCCATGCCAACAACGCCATCAACCTGCAGCACGCGCAGGGCCGCACCCCGGCCGAACTGGGGGTGCGCACGCTGGCGCCAGGCGAGTCGCTGACCTTGCAGATGAGCATCGAAGTCAGCCATGACGAAGGAGAACCCGCATGAGCACCACCCTGCAACTGAACTGGCAGGCCGTCAGCCCCGAACGCAGCAAACTTGGAGAATCGCCGTTCTGGCACCCGCACGAGCAGATGCTGTACTGGGTCGATATCCCCGGGCGTGAACTGCTGCGCTGCAACGTCTTCACTGGCCACATCGAGCACTGGGCCCTGCCCAGCGAGCCCGGGTGCGTGGCACCGGCCCACGCTGGCGGCCTGGTGCTGGCGCTGCGTGATGGTGTCTACCGCGCCCGCGATTGGGGCGGCACCTTGCAGCGCATCGCTGGTTTCAGTTATGACCCGCGTACCACCCGCTTCAACGATGGCCGCTGCGACCCGCAGGGCCGCTTTTGGGCCGGCACCATCTATGAGCCCCGCGACCGCCGCCTGGGCGAGCTGTTCAGCGTGGACGCCCGCGAGGGGGGCAAGCCCACGCTGGCCTTGCGCGCCATCAACAACGTGGTGTCCAACGGGCTGGCCTGGTCGCCCGACAGCCGCACCTTGTACTGGGCCGACACCCAGGACCACCGCATCGACGCCTGGACCTTCGACCCCACCAGCGGGGCCTTGCGCCGACATCGCCTGTTCGCCCAACTGCCCCCCAAGCCCGAAGGCTTCCGCTCCGACGACATGGCCGCCGCCGCAGGCTATGGTGGCCGCCCCGACGGTGCGGCGGTCGATGTTGAGGGCAACTACTGGAGCGCTCAGTTCGAAGGCGGCCGCCTGCTCAAGTTCTCGCCCGCAGGCGAACTGCTGGCCGAGGTGCCACTGCCCGCCCGCTGCCCCACCATGCCCTGCTTCGGGGGCGACGATGGCCGCACCCTGTATGTCACCACGGCGTCCAACGGCCGTCCGGAGGCCGAGGCCGAGCGCTGGCCTGATAACGGCCGCGTGCTGGCCGCCCGGGTCGACGTGCCGGGCCTGCCGGTGAATTTCTTCGCCGAGGGCTGAGAGCCAGTTCACGATCTCGCGCGGCCCGTGGGAGGCGTGAACAGCCTCTGAGCCCCGACCCCGCCCGGGGGCGTCCTGCGGACCCGCTCCGGACCGGCCTTGGTCGGTGGAATTTGCCCTGGCTCAATTTTCTGCATGCAGGGCGTTCAAAAAAATCACGTGGCTGCCTATCGCGCCTCCCGGGCCCTGGGCGTACCATTTGCGCCCATGGAGACCGCCTTGCAAACCCTCATCGAGCGCATTCGCGCCGCCGCCGCCGCTGCCACGCCCCTGCGCATCCGCGGCGGTGGCACCAAGGATTTCTATGGCCAGAGCCTGCATGGCCAGGTCCTGGACACCCGCAGCCTGTCGGGCATCAGCGCCTACGAACCCAGCGAACTGGTGATCACCGCCGGTGCGGGCACCCCCCTGGCCGAGCTGGAGGCCGCACTGGCGGCTCAGGGCCAGTGCCTGCCCTTTGAGCCACCGCATTTCGGCCCCGGTGCCACCGTGGGGGGCATGGTGGCGGCGGGCCTGGCCGGACCGGCGCGGGCCGCGGTGGGCAATGTCCGCGACTACGTGCTGGGGCTGGAGCTGGTCAATGGCCGTGCCGAGCACCTCACCTTTGGCGGCCAGGTCATGAAAAACGTGGCCGGCTATGACGTGTCGCGCCTGCTGGCGGGCTCACTGGGCACGCTGGGGCTGATCACCTCGGTCTCGCTCAAGGTGCTGCCGGTGCCGGTGGCCGAGGCCACGCTGCGCTTTGAATTCGACGAGCCCACCGCACTGACCCGCCTGAACGCCTGGGGCGGCCAGCCTCTGCCCGTCAATGCCTCGTGCTGGCTGGCCGGTGTGCTCCACCTGCGTTTGCGCGGCGCCCAGGCCGCGGTCCAGGCCGCCTGCCAGCGCCTGGGCGGCGAGCTGTTGGCGCCCGAGCCGGCGCAGGCCTTCTGGCAGTCGCTGCGCGAGCAGACCCACCCCTTTTTCCAGCCCCAGGCCGATTTCAGCCTGTGGCGCCTGGCCGTGCCTGACACCGCCGTGCCTTTGCAGCTGGGGCCCACCCTGATCGAGTGGGGCGGCGCGCAGCGCTGGTTGCATGCGCCCTCGGACCAGGCCAAACGGCTGCGTCACCACGCGGTCAGTGTGGGCGGGCATGCCACCCGTTTTCGCGGGCCGGACGCCGCACTCGACGTCTTCACCCCGCTGTCGCCGGCACTCGATCGCATCCAGCGCGGCCTCAAGCAGCAGTTCGACCCGGCCGGCGTGTTCGGCCATGGCCGGCTGTACCGCGGCTGGTAAGCCGGCTCGAGCCTTCCCGCCGCCACCCCATGCGCCGCCTGCGACACCTCACCGGACTGCACCGTACCCCGGCCACCAACCGGATGCTGGGCTTTTTGCTGGCCTTCAATGCCGGCGCCATCAACGCGGGTGGGTTTCTGGTGGTAGGCATGTACACCTCACACATGTCGGGCTTTGTGTCCATGCTGGCCGACAACCTGGTGCTGGGCAATGTGCTGCTGGTGGCGTCGGCCTGTGGGGCCTTGCTGTCCTTCACGGCCGGGGCCGCCTTGACGGCCGTGCTGGTCAACTGGGGCCGGGTGCACCATTTGCGCAGCGGTTACGCGCTGCCCCTGCTGCTGGAGGCCATCTTGATGCTGCTGTTCGGCCTGATCGGCAGCACCTTCAATCGCCAGACCCCCTTTGCCGTGCCGTTCACCGTGCTGTTGCTGGCCTTCATCATGGGCTTGCAGAACGCGCTGGTGACCAAGATCTCCTCGGCCCAGATCCGTACCACCCACATGACCGGGATCGTCACCGATCTGGGCATCGAACTGGGCAAGATGCTGTATTGGAACGGCAGCGTGCCCGGGGCCGGCCCCCAGGTGCGTGCCAACCCGGCCCGGCTCAAGCTGTTTGCCTCCTTGCTGGGCCTGTTCACCGTGGGCGGCATCGTGGGGGCGGCCGGCTTCAAGCACATCGGCTTCATCTGGGTGCTGCCTTTGGCCACGCTGCTGTTGTCCCTGTCGCTGCCGCCGCTGCTGGGTGACCTGCGTCGGCTGGGGCGCCTGGTCGAACAGCGGGCCGCCGCCGACTGACTCTCTCCAACGGCCGCCTGCGGCCCAAGAACACGCTCCTTTACCGCTCCCACCATGCAAACCCATCTCGCCCCCCAATACCAGGACAGCGCGGCCGGCCGCGAGGCCGAGGCCATTCTGCGCAAATGTGTGCACTGCGGCTTCTGCACCGCCACCTGCCCCACTTACCAGCTGCTGGGCGATGAACTCGATGGCCCGCGTGGCCGCATCTACCTGATCAAGCAGGTGCTCGAGGGCGAGGCCCCCACCCGCAAGACCCAGATGCACCTGGACCGCTGCCTGACGTGCCGCAATTGCGAAAGCACCTGCCCCAGCGGCGTGCAATACGGGCATCTGGTGGACATCGGGCGCCAGATCGTGGACGAGCAGGTGCCCCGCCCGGCGTCCGAGAAGGCCGTGCGCTGGCTGCTGAAGGAGGGCCTGCCTTCGCCGCTGTTTGCCCCCGCCCTCAAACTGGGCCAGATGGTGCGCGGCGCTCTGCCACCCACGCTGCGCGCCAAGGTGCCGCTGCCCCAGTCGGCGGGGCGTTGGCCCAGCGCCAGCCATGCCCGCAAGGTGCTCACCCTGGCCGGCTGCGTGCAACCGGCCCTGTCGCCCAACATCAACAGCGCCACCGCCCGGGTGCTGGATGCCGCGGGCATCGAGTGCGTCACCGCACCCCAGGCCGGCTGCTGTGGGGCGGTCAAGTTTCACCTCAACGACCAGAGCGGTGGCCTGGGCCAGATGCGCGCCAACATCGACGCCTGGTGGCCCCTGCTCAGCAGTGGCCAGGTCGAGGCCCTGGTCATCAATGCCTCGGGATGCGGTGCCACCATCAAGGATTACGGCCACCTGCTGCGCGATGACCCGGCCTACGCCGAAAAGGCCGCCCTGGTCAGTTCGATGACGCGTGACCTCACCGAACTGCTGCCCGACTTGGTGCCCTTGCTCAAATCGCGCCTGAAGAGCGCCCCGCAGGGGGTGGTGGCCTTCCACCCGCCCTGCACGCTGCAACACGGCCAGAAACTGCGTGGCGGCGTGGAGACCCATCTGGGCGAGCTGGGCTTCACCGTGCAGGTGGCGCGCAACGAGGCCCACCTGTGCTGCGGCTCGGCCGGCACCTACTCGGTGCTCAACCCCGACATTGCCTACGAGCTGCGCGACCGCAAGGTGGGGCATCTCGAAGCGCTGCAACCAGAGGTCATCGTCAGCGCCAACATCGGTTGCATCACCCACCTGCAAAGCGGTACCGCAACACCGGTCAAGCACTGGGTCGAGGTGCTCGATGAGGCCCTGCAAGCCTGAGTGCTGGCATGATGGCGGGTTTGTCCCTTTGCGAAATCCGTTCTGCCATGACTGAATCCGTGTCCGAAACCGCTGGCGTACCTCCTCTGGCCGATGCCGCGTCGGCGTTGCCGCAGGCCGCCGCATCCGAAGTTCCGACCGGTGCCGTCACCGCGCAGGAACCCGCTGGCGAGGCCGGCGCCCCCCCTGAGCGCGGCGCGCGGCGTGGCCGCCGCGGTGGCCGTGGGCGCTCGCGCCCCGAGGGCGGTGAGGGTGCTGCCGCCCAGCCAGCGGCCGCCCAAGCGGCCCGTGACCGGGGTCGTGACGGTGGACGTGACGGTGGTCGCAACCCAGGCCGTGAAGGTGGCCGCCGCCCGCAACGCCAGCCCGGCGCCGAGCGTGCTGAGCATGGTGCGGCAGCCCCTCAGTCGCTCAAGCCTGCCCGTCCGGCGCGCAGCCACCCCGTGCTCGATCAACTCGCCGGCCTGTACCCGGCCCTGTTTGGCGAGCAGCCCTTGCCGCTCAAGCGAGGCATCTTCCAGGACCTGCAGGACGCCCATCCCGAGGTGTTCGAGCGCGAAGCTTTGAAGGCCGCCCTGGCTTTGCACACCCGCTCCAGCCGCTATCTGACGGCGGTGGCCGCAGGCCAGCAGCGCCATGACCTGCATGGCCAGCCGGTCGAAGCCATGGCCCCCGAGCACGTGCACCATGCCTTGCTGGAGGTATTCCGCCGTCGCCAGCAGCGCCCGGGCGCTGAAGACCTGCGTCCCAAGCTGCGCCGGCGCATCGTGCAGGCCTTCGAGGCCTCGGGCCTGAGCTCAGAGGCCTATGCGGCCCGCGTGATCGGCCGTGACGAAGCCGCCAATGCCGTGCTTGACGAAGCCCTGGCTGAGGCCGCCGAAGCCGCCGCCCGCGACGAAGCCCGCCTGCGCGCCTTCGAAGCCAGCGGCCAGACCGTGCAGGCCTTTGCCGACATGTACGGGTTCGACCCGCGCGACGCGGCCCGCACCCTGGAGCGTGCCCAGCGCCGTCGGCAGATGGCGGCAGCCATGGCGGCCGAGGCCACCCCGCCCGAGGTGGCTGAAGACGCTGCGGACGAGTCCGAAGCCCCTGCAGTGCCCGCGACCCCCGCAGCCTGAGCCTGCATCCGGCGCCTTGCGCGCCGCAGGCTGCTGACACCCCGTTGTCAGCAGCCCCCCCGCAACATGGCGTCCTTCACAACCCTGCTTGAAGGAAAAGACCATGAACACCTCTTCTGCCACCTCCACCCGCCACGCGATCACCTGGTTCGAGATCCCCTGCGCCGACCTGGACCGTGCCCAGGTCTTTTATGAGGCCGTGCTGGCCCGCCCCATGCACCGCGAAGATTTTGGCGGCGGCCCCATGGCCGTGTTCTGCCACGACAAGCCGGCCCCGGGCGGTTGCCTGGTGGCCGGCCCCGGGCGCCGCGTGGCCCCCGATGCGGGCGTGCGCCCTTACCTGGACTGCACCCCCTCGCTGGCGGCGGCCGTGGCCCGCGTTGGCGCGGCGGGTGGTCAGGTGTTGGACACCTGCATCGAACTGCCCCACGGCATCGGCTTCATTGCCCATGTGCACGATACCGAGGGCAACCTGGTGGGCCTGCACAGCACTCAGCGCTGAGCCGGGGCACGCCATGCACGCCATGCCCCTGTTCCCGGATGCCCCCTTGTTGCCCGACCGTGCGCCGCGCCACTGGATGGCCGTGGCCTGCGCCGAGCACGCCCGCCGCGGCCGCGACCACGCCCCGCAGGGCTTCATGCAGGTCTGCCACGGCAAGCGAGGCCCGCTGGCGCGTCTGCAGCCCGGCGACTGGGTGGCCTATTACTCGCCCAGCACCCGCATGGGCGGTAGCGACCGGCTGCAAAGCCTGGTCTCGATCGGCCGGGTGGCGCCGGGCCAGCCCTATGCCTTCGACATGGGCGGTGGCTTCGTGCCGTTCCGGCGCGACGTGCATTACCTGCCAGTGGCCCGAGAGGTACCGATCCACCCCCTGCTGGACCGGTTCGACTTTGTCGAAGACCGCCAGCGCTGGGGCGCCCGCTTCCGCTTCGGTCTGTTCGAGCTCAGTGCCCACGACATGGGGCTGATCGCCCACGCCATGGGCGTGGCTGGCCCGGCCTGAGGCGGGTCGCCGGGCGTGAGATGGGGCTCATGCCCCGAAACTCAGCTCGGCACAGGGCACGATCTGTACCCGAGGCCCGAAACTGCTGATGTTGCTCAAGGTGATGTTGTGGTGCGCCACCACCTGCTCTGCGCTCAGGGCCGCATTGCCGGCCGAGCCATGGCCATCGGCCGGCAGCGTCACCGGGTAGCCCAGGGCCAGCGCACGCCGGGCCGTGGTGTCCACGCAGAACTCGGTGTGCATGCCACACAGCACCAGGGCCTGGATGCCCAGCGCCTCCAGGCGCAGCTTCAGCCCGGTGTTCAGGAACGAGTCCGGGGTGGTCTTGCGCACCCGCAGGTCCAGGGTGCTGGCTTGCAGCCCGTCGGCCAACTGCCAGCCCCGCGAGCCGTGCGCCAAGGGGCTGCCCGGGCTTTCATGCTGCACAAACACCACCGGCACGCCGGCCTGCCGGGCCCGCGTCGTCAAGCCATTGAGGCGTTCGATCAGCGCGGGGGCCTGCCAGACGGCGCCTTCGCCCTCACACAGGGCTTGTTGCACATCAATCACGATCAGGGCGGTTTTCATGGCGTCGGGCTTCCGGGCAAAGAATGAACTGGCATCATCGTCGATCCGGGGCCGGCCCACCTGACCCCACCCAACCGTTCCAATGCCCATGCGCCGCGCCGACCGTTTGTTTCACATCGTCCAGCTGATTCGCGGTCGTCGCCTCAGCACGGCCGCCTTTCTGGCCGAGCGGCTGGAGGTGTCCGAGCGCACCATCTACCGCGATGTGGCCGACCTGCAGCACCAGGGCGTGCCCATCGAGGGCGAGGCTGGCGTGGGCTACCGCATGGGGGCTGGCTTCGAGCTGCCGCCCCTGATGTTCACCCAGGCCGAGGCCGGCGCTCTGCTGGCGGCCGTGCGCCTGGCCCAGGCCTGGTTCGACCCGGCCCTGGCGCGCGAGGCCGAACAGGCCCTGGGCAAGATCCTGTCGGTGCTGCCCGCAGGGGCGCGGGCGGCGGCCGAGTCGCAGGCCGTTTATGCCCCCACCCTGGGGCAGGACCCGCAGGTTCAGCAGCACCTGCAGCGCCTGCGCGAGGCGGCCCAGTCGCGCCACAAGGTGCGGCTGTGCTATCACGCGCTGTCGGGCGAGCACAGCGAACGCACGCTGCGGCCGCTGGGCTGTTTTTTCTGGGGACAGGTCTGGACGCTGGCCGCCTGGTGCGAAAGCCGGCAGGCCTTCCGCAGCTTTCGGCTGGACCGCATGACCCAGCTGGAGTGCCTGGAGGATCGTTTTCGCGATGAGGCCGGCAAGACCCTGGCCGACCTGTTGCGCGAGGTGGGCCAGGGGCGCCGCGAGCGCGCCTGATGCACGTGGACCAGGCGGGGTTTTTGTTCACATTTCACAAAGTGCAAACCAGCTTGTCGCACACTGGGGGCTGAGACCTTGAACACGCCCCCAACAATCCGGCGCCTTGGCGCAGTTTCCCCATGACCACCTTGTCTCCTGCGAAAAACGTGCTGGGCACCGAGCTGATGGCCTGCTCTTACGACCCCCTGACCGGCTACTTCCGAGACGGCTGTTGCCAGACCGACGCCGACGACGCCGGCAGCCACCTGGTCTGTGCCCGTGTGACGGCCGACTTCCTGGCCTTTTCGCTCAGTGTGGGCAATGACCTCAGCACCCCGAGACCTGAATACCGCTTTGCCGGGTTGCAACCGGGCGACCGCTGGTGCCTGTGTGCGCTGCGCTGGCGCGAGGCGCTGGAGGCTGGCGTGGCCCCACCTGTGGTGCTGGAGGCCACCCATGAAAGCGCGCTGCAGTTCGTGACCCTCGAATCGCTGCAGCGGCATGCCTGGCGCCAGCCCAGCCGGTCCTGAGCCTTGTTGAACGCACCTGTGCCCGACGCCGAGCCCCCGTTGCGCCCCAGCGGCGTGCCACAGGCCTTTGACTCGCCGCGCGATCGCGCCCTGTACCGGCGGGTGCCGCACCGGGCCGGGGTGGAGCTGTACCGGGCCGAAATCGTCGACCACGCCTTTGCGCCTCATGCCCACGACGCTTTTGGCATCGGGGCGGTCGAGTGGGGTGTGGAGCGCTTTCGCTACCGCGGCAGTGAGCACGTGGCCGGCCCAGGCTCCCTGGTGCTGATGGATGACGACGAGCTGCACACCGGGCGCGCCGATACCGCCCAGGGCTGGCGCTATCGCATGGTCTACCTGGAGCCGGCCGTGCTGGCCGAGCTCAGCGGCCAGCCGGTGCAGCGTTTTGCCCAAGCCGCGGTGGATGACCCGGTGCTGGGGCAGCGGGTGACCCAGGCCCTGGATGTCCTGTGGGCCTGTGTCGGGCAGCCGCTGGCGTTTGACAGTCAGCTGGCCGTGCTGGTCGATGAGCTGGTGCGTCGCCATGGCCGCGCTGCCGGCATGCCGCCTCGCCAGGCCGGGTTGTCGGCGCTCACGCTGGCCCGCGTGCAGGACTACCTGGAAGCCCACCTGCACCAGACCTTGCGCCTGGACGAGCTCGCCGGGGTGGCGGGGCTGTCACCCTTTCATTTTCTGCGCCGCTTCCAGCAGAGCACCCGCCATACCCCGCAGGTCTACCTGCAGGCGCGCCGTGGGGCCCGGGCCAAGGCCTTGCTGGCCCAGGGCGTGGCGCCGGCCGAGGTGGCCGCCAGCGTCGGGCTGGTGGATCAGCCCCACCTGAACCGGCTGATGCGTCGCCTTTACGGCATCACCCCGGGCGCCTACCAACGCCAGCTGGATTTGCGTTCCTGAGAGGCCGCAGCGCAATCCGGTACAAGACCGGCGCCCGTGCCTGGGGCACACTGCGCCGCTTCGACCTTTTGCTGAGACAGCCGATTTCCCCATGGCAACTGCCGATCTGATCCGAGGCGTGGCCTATGCCCTGGCCGCCGGCCTCATGTGGGGCCTGGTCTTTGTGGCCCCCGCCCTGTTGCCCGATTACCCGCCGGCGGCGCTGGCCTTTGGGCGCTACATCGCCTTCGGCGTGGTGGCCTTGCTGCTGGCCTGGCCTGACCGCAGTCGCCTGGCGGCCCTGCGCCGCGCCGACTGGGTGGAGGCATTCAAGCTCGCGTGGGTGGGAAACATCCTGTACTACCTGTTTCTTTCGGCGGGCATCCAGGCGGCCGGCGTGCCCCTGGCCAGCGTGCTGATCGGTACCCTGCCGGTGGTGATCGCGGTGTGTGCCAACTGGCATGACCGCTCCTTGCCTTGGGCCCGGCTGATGCCCTCGTTGGGCCTGATCGTGGGGGGCATCGCCTGCGTCAACCAGTCGGAGATGGCGCGCCTGGGCGGTAGCGAAGGCCATGCCTACGGGCTGGGCGCTGGCCTCACTGTGGTGGCCGTGGCCGCCTGGACCTGGTACCCCATCCGCAATGCCCGCTGGCTCAAGGCGCACCCGGGCCTGTCGGCCACCACCTGGACCACCGCACAAGGCCTGGCCACGCTGCCACTGGCGGCATTGGGCTGGCTGGCCTGGGGCCTGTGGCAGGGCCGACTGCCCGGGCAGACCTGGTGGATGGGCCTGGGGCCCCAGCCGGGCCTCTTTGTGGGGCTGATGCTGGCCATGGGCCTGTTCGCCTCCTGGGCTGGCACCCTGGCCTGGAGCCGGGCCAGCAAGCTGCTGCCCACCTCATTGACGGGCCAACTGATCGTGTTCGAAACCCTGTCCGCCCTGGCCTACGGCTTCCTGCACCGCGGCCAGTGGCCTGGCTGGCTCACCGGGACCGGCATCGGCTTGTTGATGGGCGGGGTGATGATGGGCGTGCGGGCCTTCCAGCGCCCTGTGGGGCACTGAACCTGGCCCCAGATCAGCTGGCCAGCGCCTGCTCAATGTCGCCGGCCAGCCTGGCCGGGGCATCCTGCGGCGCATAGCGACGGATCACCCGGCCATCCCGGCCCACCAGGAACTTGGTGAAATTCCACTTGATCATCTTGCTGCCCAGCAGACCCGGGGCTTCGGCGCTGAGCCAGCGGTACAGGGCGTGGGCGTGGGGGCCGTTCACCTCGATCTTGCTCATCATCGGAAAGCTCACGCCGTAGTTGACCTGGCAGAAGCTGGCGATCTGCTCATCGCTGCCCGGGTCCTGGTGGCCGAACTGGTTGCATGGAAAGCCCAGCACCACCAGACCGCGCCCGCCATAGCGCTGATTCAGCGCCTCCAGCCCCGCAAACTGCGGCGTGAAACCACAGGCGCTGGCGGTGTTCACGATCAGCAGCACCTGCCCCTCGAATTGCTTCAGGGGCACGGTCTGGCCGTCGATCTGCTGGGCTTCGAAATCGTAGACGCTGGGCATGCAAGGATCCAATCGATGGTGGTGGGGTGGGCCATGCTAGCGGGGGCCCAACAGCCGCACCGTCAGAAGTGCGACATTCCGTATCGCCATCAATGCGCGGCGCCTTCGCCGGGGGTGCTGGGTGCCAGCGCCTGCCAGGCGGCAGCGGCCACGATCAGTGCACCCCCCAGCCACACCCGCAGCGGCAGCTCGGCCGCCCCCAGCAGCACCGAGGAGGCGCTGGCAAACAGCACCTCCGACAGCATCACCAGCGAGGTGGTGCTGGCGGCCAGGCGCGAGGCGCCGTATTGCAAAGCCACATTGCCCAGCAGGTAGGCCAGGCTCAGCCCGGCGGCCAGCAGCAGCCAGCCGGGTGCGGCCGCAGGCAGGGGGCTGATGTGGCCCTGGACCACCCCCAGCGCCGCCGTGGCGCACGACAACACCGAGCCACCGCCGAACATGGCCAGCACCCGGGACTCGGCCGGGGCGTTGCTGAAACGCTTGAGCAACACATTGGTCAAGGCGAAGCTGGCACCGCCGCCCAGGGCCAGCCAATCGGCCATGGACTCGGGCACCGGCCAATCCACGCCCGGCGCTTTCAGCACCACCGCCACCCCGGCCAGGGCCAGGGCCATGCGCAGCAGCGAGACCAGGCGCGGCCGCTCACCCAGCAGCCACCACGCCAGCAGGGTGGACCACACGGGCATCAGGTAGAACAGCAGCACCACGCGCACCACATCGCCCACCGTCACGGCCCAGTTGAAGCACACATTGGTCATGCCCGCGCCCAGCGACAACAGCCACAGCCCGCGGTGCCGCAGCAGGCCACCCAGCGCCCCGGGGCGCAGCAGCAGGGTGACGCTCAGCGACAGCAGGTAGATCAGCGCGGTGGCCCACAGCGGGTGCAGGCCGGCCTGCTCCAGTTGGCGCAGTGGCCACCATGACACGCCCCAGACGAAGGCGTTGAACATCAGGGCCAGCACACAGGGCAAGGCTTGCAGTGAGGCGTGATTCGGGGGGCTGTGCAGGGCAGGTCGGTTCATGAGGTGGGCTGGGTCATGGCCAGGTGCGGGCCGTTTGCACCAGGGCCAGAATCCACACCGTGTCACTCTGTACCTCGTAGACGAGGCGGTAGTTTTCGTGGGGAATCAGTTCACGCGTACCCGGGATCAGGCCGGCCTGGCCCAGCAAGGGGTGCCCGGCCAGGCGAGCCGCCCATTCGGCGAAGAGGTGGTCCATCTGGATGGCGGCCAGCGGGTTGCCCTGGCGGGTGTAGTCGAAGATGTCGCTGCGGTCCTGCTCGGCGGCCGAGGCCCAGAAGACCCTCATGTGACAGCCCGCCCCGCCTGGGCCAGCAAGGCCGGGTGCCGGGCTGCAAACCGGGCGTCTACCTCGCCCGCCGCGTGGTACCGGCCCGCGCGCACCTGCTCACGCGCAGTGGCAACCTTGTCGTGCAGAAACGTGGCGTAGTCGTGTGCCTGATGCTGGCGCTGCACAAAACCGCGGACCAGGTCTTGCAGGATCTGCTCGGCCGGCTGACCGTGCGCCTGGGCTGCCGCCAGGAAGGCGTCACGCAGTGCGGGCTCCAGCTTCAGGGTGAAGGCGGCGTTCTTGGGCATGGGGGGGCTCCCGCTGTTGAGGCGCTGAGGCGGGTTATACACCGGCCAGGTGACCACTCAGGTGACCACTCAGGTGAGCACCCAGGTGAGCGCCCTCCTGGATCGAAACCTCAATGCCCTTGGTCGTTGCGCGCCAGCGTGATCAGCGCCTTGAGCTCGTCGGCGTGCTGCACGCAGTTGTGCTGGTGCCAGCGCTTGATCAGCCACATGGCCACCGCCACCACCAGGCCGAAGGCCGTGATCGCGCCGAAAGCCGACAGGCCGAACTTGGTGGACAGGCTGTAGAAAGCGCCCAGGGCCAGGATGCAGGCCTGTTCGTTGAAGTTCTGCACCGCAATCGAGCGGCCTGCGCCCATCAGGTTGTGCCCACGGTGTTGCAGCAGCGCGTTCATTGGCACCACCAGGAAGCCACCCAGGCCCCCCAGCAGGATCAGGAAGGGCGCGGCCAGCCAGACGTTGTCGATGTAATTCATCAGCACCACCAGCACGCCCATGGCAATCCCCAGGGGCATGACGCGGGTGGCGTGCTCCAGGCGCATGCGCATCGAGGCCACCACGGCACCCACGGCCGTGCCGATGGCCACCACCCCGACCAGGGACGAGGCCTGGGTGGTGCTGTAGCCCAGTGCGGCCGCACTCCAGGCCAGCACGATGTAGCGCAGGTTGCCACTGACGCCCCAGAACAAGGTGGTGGTGGAGAGCGAGATCTGGCCCAACCGGTCGTGCCACAGGCGCGAGTTGCAGGTCCAGAAATCGGGCACCAGGTTCAGGGCATTGCGCAGCACGCTCTGCTCGGGGTTCTGGCGCAAGGAGCGCATGGTGACGCCGGTGTGCGGGATGCGGGTGTTGAACCAGGCGGCCAGTGCGTAGACAAAGATCAGCACGAAGATGGCGGCCTCGGGCGGGGTATCGACCCCGGTATCGAACACCGGGAAGTCAAACGACAGCAACAGGCCCGACACCGAATGCCCCACCAGTTGCCCCCCCACCAGCACGCCCAGGATGATGGAGGCGATGGTCAGCCCCTCGATCCAGCCATTGGCCTTGACCAGTTGCGAGGCCGGCAGCAGTTCGGTGAGGATCCCGTACTTGGCCGGCGAGTAGGCCGCCGCGCCCAGGCCGATCACGGCGTAGGCCATCAGGGGGTGGGTGCCGAACAGCATCAGCAGACAGCCCAGCACCTTGATCGCATTGCTGATGAACATCACCTTGCCCTTGGGCTGGGCGTCGGCAAAGGCCCCCACAAAGGGCGCCAGGATCACGTAGAACAGGGCGAACATGGGCACCAGGGCCGCGCGCTGCCACTCGGGGGCGCCTTCGCTTTTGAGCAGTTCAACCGCGGCCACGAATATGGCGTTGTCGGCCAGCGAGCTGAAAAACTGCGCCGACATGATGGTGTAGAAACCGCGCTTCATGGAGTGGCTGATTCGTGCATCAGCAAAACTGATACTTTTGTAATGTTGAACGAGGCCTCAAAAAGGCAAACGGTTATATCACGCGCCCCCCGGGCTGAAATGCCAAAATCCCCTTACTTCGACTTCAGCTTCCCGTCATGCCGCGTCCCATCCAGGCCACCGTTCATACTGCTGCGCTGCAGCAAAATCTGGCGCAGGTGCGTCGTTCCGTGCCCGACGCACGGGTCTGGGCGGTGGTCAAGGCCAATGCCTACGGCCATGGCATCGAGCGGGCCTTCGAAGGTCTGCGGGGTGCCGACGGCTTTGCCCTGCTGGACCTCGCCGAAGCCGAGCGCGTGCGCCGGCTGGGCTGGCGTGGCCCCATTCTGTTGCTGGAAGGGGTGTTTGAATCGCGCGACCTGGAGCTGTGCTCGCGCCTGGATCTGTGGCATGCGGTGCACTGCGACGAGCAGATCGACATGCTGGCCGCTCACAAGACCCAGGTGCCGCACCGGGTGTTCCTGAAGATGAACTCCGGCATGAACCGCCTGGGCTTTACCCCCGAGCGCTACCGTTCGGCCTGGACCCGGCTCAATGCCTTGCCCCAGGTGGACGAGATTTCGCTGATGACCCACTTCAGTGACGCCGATGGCCCGCGCGGCATCGCCCACCAGGAAGAGGCCTTCCTGGCGGCCACCGCCGACCTGCCCGGTGAACGCAGCCTGGCCAACAGTGCGGCCACGTTGCGCCACAGTGTGCAGCCCCGCGTCAAAAGTGACTGGGCGCGCCCCGGCATCGTGCTGTATGGCAGCGCGCCTGATTTTCCGGAGCACAGCGCCGCCCACTGGGGCTTGCAGCCCACCATGAGCCTGAACACCCGCCTGCTGGCCGTGCAGACGCTGGCGCCGGGCGCCACCGTGGGCTATGGCTCGCGCTTCCAGGCCGAGGTGCCCATGCGCGTGGGCATCGCCGCCTGCGGTTACGCCGACGGCTACCCACGCCATGCCGACACCGGCACCCCCATTCTGGTGAATGGCGTGCGCACCCGCCTGGTGGGCCGTGTCAGCATGGACATGCTGATGCTCGACCTCACGCCGCTGGAACAGGCCGGCGTGCCCTTCGGCTTCGGCAGCGAGGTCACGCTGTGGGGCCGTTCGTCCAAGGGCGCCGTGCTGCCCATCGACGAGGTGGCCCACGCCGCCGGCACCGTGGGTTACGAACTGATGTGCGCAGTAGCGCCCCGGGTCAGTTTTGCGGTGGACGACCGGATTCAGTCTGCGTAAAGCTGCAGCACGACCACACCGGCCATGATCAGGCCCAGGCCGAGCAGGCTGGGGCCGTTCAACTGCTGGCCATGTACGGCCCAGGCGATCACGGTGATGAGTGCGATGCCCACGCCTGACCACACTGCATAGGCCACACCCACCGGCATCACCTTGAGCGTGAGCGAGAGCAGGTAGAAGGCCAGGCCGTAGCCCAGCACCACGGCCAGCGAAGGCCCCAGGCGGGTGAAGCCCTCGGACGACTTCATGAAGCTGGTGCCGATCACCTCGGCCACGATGGCCGTGCCCAGCAGCAGCCAGCGGTTGACCGAGGCCGGCTCAGGGACCTCAAGCATGGCCAGCCACCTCGCAGCGCCCGGGTTGCATCGTGTGGGCCGCCTGCAGAGGACCCCGCTGCTTGGGGCCCATCAAGCGCCCGAGGCCAGGGCCTGTTGCACGCCCGGGCGCTGCAGCAGGCGTTCGCGGTGGGCCACCACCTGGGGGAACTGCGCCACGTCAACACCGTCGCTGGCCAGCCAGGTGGAGATGGTGTACAGGTAGGCATCGGCCACCGAGTAGGTGTCGCCCAGCACCCAGGGGCCTTGCAGGTAGTGCTTTTCGATCAGCTGGAAGTTCTCGGTCATGTTGGCCGCCACCTTGCGCTGCATGGCCGCAATGGCTTCGGGCTCGTCGGCCCAACGCGAGGCGCGCGGCCGGTGGGCGTGGTTGATGTGCACGGTCGAGCACAGGTAGCTGTTCACCTCCTGCATGCGGGCCAGCAGGAAGGGGTTGTCCAGCGGGGCCAGGCCGGCCTCGGGAAAGCGCTGGGCCACGTACAGCAGCAAAGCGGGGGTTTCGGTCAGCACGCCCTGTTCGGTGACCAGGGCGGGCACGCGCCCCTTGGGGTTGACGGCCAGGTACTCGGGCGTGCGTTGCTGGGCTTCGGCAAAGTTGACGCGAACCAGCTCGTGACCGGCCTGGGCTTCGGTCAGGGCGATGTGGACGGCCAGGGCGCAGGTGCCTGGGGCGAAATAAAGCTGCAGACGGGACATGAAAACTCCGGTGAAGGATGCAGGGGTTGGGCACGTCGGCCGGCCGATGGGCGGTTCAGGCGAACAGGCTGAGGCGGGTGTCGGTGTCCGAACCGGAGTTTACCGAGCGGTAGGCGGCCGTGCCTTGCCGGGCCTGTGGGCTGGTGCGTTCTGTGGCCTGCTGGTGGCGCTGAGCATTGAGCTCGCTCTGGCCGTCGGCCACCAATTCGGCGCCCACGGCGGCCACGCGGCGGTCCTGCGGGCTGGGGTCGGCCGGGGCCAGGGCGGCTGACTGGATGCGCTGGCCTTTGTCGATGTTGGCCTCGGGCTTCTGCTCGCGCGAGGTGTCGATGCCCACCTCGCCCGCCACCGCGTAGCGCACGCCGTCGGGGCCGGTGGTGTAGGTGTACTGGGCGCCGCTGGTGACCACCCCCTGCCCGGCCGAGATGTGGGCTTGTTCATGGTTGCGCACGCGCAGGTCGGTGGCCTTCAGGGCGGCCACTTGGCGCTGCTGCTCGGGGCTCAGCTCGGTGCGCGCCGCTGCCTTGCCGCGGCTGGTGGCGGCCGGCAGTGGGGGGACGGCAGCAGCAGAGGTGGACGATCCGATCGAGGCCATGGCTGGGGCGTGCGCCAGCCGAGGCGCACGTCCTCAGGAAGTGAAGCACAGAAGCGTCCCGGTTTCAAGCCGGGAGTTGGCCAGGCTTGATCGGACTCAGGGCGCCTTGCAGCGTGCCCAGGCCTCGGGCGCATCAAACAGCGCGGCCTGGCCGCAGGCCGAGCCCAGCATGGCGTCGCCGTCGTGTCCCACGCCGGGCACGTCAAACTGGCGCTGGGCCAGCCCGGGGTGGCGCTGGCGCAGGTCGTCCACATAGGCATGGCCGCGGGCGTAGCGGTAGGGGCCCTGGGCCTCGGCGGCACAGCTCTTGTCCAGGGCCGGGTGCTGTGGGTTGGTGTCGGCGCTGCCCAGCAGGTAGATCACGTCGCGTTGCAGGTAGCGGGCCTCGTAGGCGCCGGGGCTGAGCTGGCTGGCGTAGCCTGGCGCCTCAGCCCAGCCGTATTTCCATTGGTTCACCCCGGGGCAGGCCGCGGCCACGGCCGGCACCGGTCGTTCGGGGTGAAAGTACAGGTAGGACGAGGGGTTGGCCACCACATAGCGCACGGCCACGCCAGGCAGGCGGCCTTCGCCCTGGCCCACCACCGCGTAGCGCTGCACCACCTGGGCGCCGCCTGAATGCCCGGCCACCACCACCTGGCTGAGTTTGGGAAAGCGCTTCCGGTCGGCCAGCAGGGCCAGCAGGGCGTCGATGGCTTCGAAGGAACTGAGGGCGGCGGGCGCGGTGGCGGTTTCGCCCCCCATCCAGCCTTCCAGGCTCCAGCGCAAGGTGTCGCTCGGCAGGGCATGGGCTGCCACGTCGCGATCGGCCAGAAACTGCGGCACCAGCAGCAGGCTGTGGGCCGCGGCGGGGCCGGCAGCCTGGGCGGCCTTGCGTGCCGAGGCCCAGTAAACGTTGGCATCGCGCAGCCGGCCATGGAACACCAGCACCGCGCGTTCGACATCGGCCAGCGCGGCCATGTCCTGCAGATCACGCGACGCGTACAGGCGCAGCGCGCCCTGGCCGGCTTGGCCGCTCACGCTCAAGGTGTCGGGCGCCACCACCTTGACCGGGGCTTTGTTGCCGGCGTTCTCGTCCACCGCCTGGGCGGGCAGGGCGCTCAGCAGGCCCGCGGCCAGCAGGCCGTACAGGCCGTACAGGCCGTACAGGACGGGCGTGAAAACGGGGCGGCGGCTCATCGCGGGTACAGCCCCAGGGTTTGCGCCTGCAGCCGGGCCAGGCCCAGCAGGGCGTCGGTGAAGGGGGTGGCCACGCCGGCCAACTGGCCCAGTTCGCGCACCGCGCCCACCAGGGCGTCGAGCTCAACGCTGCGCCGCGCCTCCACATCCTGCAGCATCGAGGTCTTGAAGGCGCCGAGCTTGAGCGTGACCTGGTGCCGGTCTTCAGGCTGCTGGTCGATCGGGATGCCGATGTGCTCGCCGATGGCCTTGGCCTCGCGCATCACGGCAGAGATGAAGTCACGCACCTGCGGGTCACCCAGGATCAAGTCGGTGGTGGCGCCGGTCAGCGCACTCACCGGGTTGACCGTCATGTTGCCCCAGAGCTTGTACCAGACGTCACGCTGGATCTGGGCCGAGGCGCTGGCCTGGAAGCCGGCCTTCAGCAGCAGGGCCAGCAGGGCTTCCAGCCGCGGGCTGCTGCCGCCGGCAGGCTCGCCGATGATCAGGCCGTTGCCGAAATGGTGCTTCACCTGGCCTGGGCCATTCAGCGAGCAACTGGCGTGCACCACGCAGCCGATCACCTGAGTGCCCGGGATCGCGGCCGTGATCTCGCCCGTGGGGTCGACCGACTGCAGCCGCGTGCCGGCCAGCCCACCGCCAAAGCCCTGCAGAAACCACCAGGGCACCCCGTTCATGGCCGTCAGCACCACCGTGTCGGGGCCAATCAGGGGGGCGATCTGGCGCGCCACCTCGACCAGGGCCGGAGCCTTCACCGCGATCACCACCAGATCCTGCACGCCCAGTTCGGCCGGGTTGGCACTGGCTTGCACCGGCCAGTGCCGTTGCTGGCCGCCTTGTTCAAGGCGCAGGCCATGCGTTTGCAGGGCCTGCAAGGTGGCACCACGGGCCACCACGCTGAGGGTGGCCCCTGCGTCGGCCAGGCCGGCACCGATCCAGCCGCCGATGGCACCGGCACCGTAAATGCATGCTTTCATGAGATGTCCAGGGCCCCCGAGGGGGCAAAAGATGAGCGAGGCTGTGATTGTGGCGCGCGGCCGGCTTCAGTGCTGGTAGCTGCGGTCCAGGCGTTCCACCTGGCGCACCAGGGCGTCGAACACGTCCTGGCCGGCGCCGTGGCTGGGGCTGAACTGCAGGGCATCGCGGCTGCTCTTGATGGCGGCCTCTTCGGTCACCGGGATGGCCGGCCCCATGGACAGGGTGGCCAGCTGGATCTCGCAGGCGCGCTGCAGCGTCCACAGGATGGCAAAGGTCTGGGGCAGGGTCTGGCCATAGGCCAGCAGCCCGTGGTTGCGCAAAATCACCGCGGGCTTGCCGCGGATGTTGTTGACCAGGCGCGGGCCTTCTTCGGCATGCACGGTGATGCCCTCGAAGTCGTGGTAGCCGACCATGTGGTGCAGCTGCGCAGTGTAGAAGTTGGTCTGCTGCAGCCCGCCTTGCAGGCAGGCCACGGCCACGCCGGCGGTGGTGTGGGTGTGCATCACGCAGTGGGCCTCGGCCAGCCCTTCGTGGATGGCGCCGTGCACCACGAAGCCCGCCGGGTTGACGGGGTAGGTTGAGCCGTCGAGCACCCGGCCCTGCAGGTCGATCTTGACCAGGTTGCTGGCCGTGACCTCGCTGTAGTGCAGGCCGAAAGGGTTGATCAGGAACTGCTTCTCGCCCCCGCTCACGCTGTCGGGCAGGCGCAGCGTGATGTGGTTGTAGATCATCTCCGTCCAGCCCAGCAGCGCGAATACCCGGTAGCAGGCCGCCAACTGTTGGCGTTGGGCCCACTCATCCGGGTGCATGCCCGCGGGTGGGGCTGGCGGCGGCAGTCGTTGGGGCTGGAGGGGCAGGGTCATGGTCAGTTTCCTCAAGGGGCCCCCAGTCGGGGGCGCGGTGGGACGCTCTAGGCGTCGGCACTGAAGCCGATGGTTTTCACCAGCGGACCCCAGCGTTCGAAGTCGGTTTTCAACAGGGCGGCCAGCTCGGCGGGGGTGGAGGACTTGGCCTCCAGTCCCATGGCGCCCAGGCCGTCCACCACCTCGGGCGTGGCCAGGGCGGCGCGCAGTGCGGTGTTCAGGCGCTGCACCAGTTCACGCGGGGCCTTGGCTGGCAGGTAGAAGCCGAACCACTCGCCAAACACCATGTCCTTCAGGCCTTGTTCGGCCATGGTCTGGGTGTTGGGCGTGAACTTGCTGCGCTGTGCGCCGGTGGAGGCCAGCAGGCGGCACTTGCCCGCTGCCACGTGCTGCGAGAACTCGCCCAGCGGGCCCGACACCGCGGGCAACTGGCCGCCGATCATGTCGAGAATGGCGGGCTGGGTGCCGCGGAAGGCGATGTGCTTGAGGTCGATGCCTGCGTGGTGGCCCAGCAGCGAACCCACGAAGTGCGGCACCGAGCCGGCGGCCGGTGAACCGAAGTTGGCCTCTTTGGGGTTGGCCTTGCACCAGGCCAGGAACTCGGGCACGGTCTTCACGCTGGCCGGCACCGAGGGGCCCACGGCAAAGCCAAAGTCAAACACGCAGGCCAGCGACACCGGGCTCAGGTCGGCCACCGGGTCGTAGGCCAGCTTCTTGTAGATGTGCGGGTAGATGCCCAGCATCGACATCGGGGTCTGCAGCAGGGTCTGGCCGTCGGGGTTTTGCGACTTGACGAACTGGATCGCGATCTGCCCGCCCGCGCCCGTCTTGTTCTCGACATAGGCCGTCTTGGTGTAGCCCGTGCCGGGCAGCTTGTCGGCCACCCGCCGGCACAGGGTGTCCGAGGTGCCACCCGCCGCAAAGCCGGTGATGATCTTCATTGATTCGAAGGCGTTGGTCTGGGCCAGCGCAGACTGGCCCAGGGCGGCCAGCAAGGCGCCGGCGCCGGTGCTTTGCAGCCATTGGCGGCGGTTCGGGTGCAGGGTGTCGAAGTGGCTCATGTCAGTCTCCGGAATGTCTGGCTCAGCACGGACGCCCCATTGGCGTCAATGTCTGAGAGCGGATTTTTCCAGCCGTTGAGCGGTATCGCCACCCGTGTTTACCTGCAGTGTTTGGTTCTGCTTCATAACCTTTTTGATTTGAATCACCCGGCATTCAGGTGCAAACCGTTGTCCATCAGCAGCACCTCGCCCGTCATGCCCGGCGCCCGCGCGGCCACGAACCAGGCCAGGGCTGCCACCTCCTCGGGCTGCGACACGCGTTGCAGCACCGAGGCCTGGCGCTGGCGCTGCAGCACATCGGCGTGCTCGGCCTCGCCCAGCACCCGGCTGGGCAGGCCGCCAGCCACAAAGCCCGGGGCGATCGCATTGACGCGGATCGCCGGGGCCAATGCCCGGGCCAGGCCCAGCGTGAGGGTGTTGAGTGCCCCTTTGGTCGCAGCATAGGCCAGTGAAGAGCCCCGCCCCAGCACGCCGCCCACCGACGAGATGTTGACCACGGCCCCCTGGCCCGAAGCAGCCAGCGCATTGCGGCAGGCGCGAGTCATCTGCCAGGGGCCGATCAGGTTCACCTCGTTGAGCCGCTGAAAATCAGGGCCATCCAGCGACTCAAGATCGGCATGGGGCACGAAGCGGGTGACACCGGCGGAATTGACCAGTGCTTGCAGGCCGCCGAAATGCAACTGCATCTGCGCCGCCACGGCCCGGCACTGTGCGTCGTCGCGCACATCCAGCGCCAGGGCCAGCACCCGTGCGCCCAGGGCCTCGCACTCGCGGGCCACGGCCCGCGCCTCGGCGGCCGTGGGCTCGAAGTAGGCCAGGCCCACATCCCAGCCCTGGCGCGAGAACTCGCGTGCACAGGCCGCGCCGATGCCGGTGGCGGCGCCGGTGATCAGGCAGACGGGGCGGGGGGCGGTGTCCATGGCGACCTGCATCAGACGAATCTGAAAGCGATGGAACCCAGGGGGCCGTAATCGGCATGGAAGGTGTCGCCCGGCAGGGCCGGCGTGGGCCGGGTGAACGAGCCGCCCAGCACCACCTCGCCGGCCTGCAGGCTTTCGCCCCAGGGGGCCAGCTTGTTGGCCAGCCAGGCGACACCCTGGGCCGGGTGGTTCAGCACCGCGGCGGCCACGCCCGATTCCTCAATCACGCCGTTCTTGAACAGCAGGGCGCTCACCCAGCGCAGGTCCACCGCGTCGGGGCGCACCGGGCGCCCCCCCAGCACGATGCCGGCATTGGCCGCGTTGTCGGCAATGGTGTCAAACACCTTGCGCGGTGCCTTGGTGTGGCGGTCGAACTGCTCGATGCGGGCGTCGATGATCTCGATGGCGGGCACCACCCAGTCGGTGGCGGCGAGCACGTCGTACAGGGTGACGCCGGGGCCGCGCAGCGGCTTGCCGAGGATGAAGGCCAGTTCCACCTCCACCCGGGGGGCAATGAAGCGCTCGAAGGGGATGTCGCTGCCCTCGGCAAAGAACATGTCGTCCAGCAGGGTGCCGTAGTCGGGTTCGGTGATCTGGCTCGAGAGCTGCATGGCGCGCGAGGTCAGGCCGATCTTGTGGCCACACACGGTGCGGCCTGCGGCGATCTTCTGGCGCACCCATTCGCGCGAGATGGCATAGCCGTCTTCGATGCGCATGTCGGGGTAGCGCTTGGAGAAATGCTCGACCTGCTGGCGGCTTTTCTCGGCCTGGTCCAGCTCGGTGGCCAGGGTGGCGATCTGCTCGGGGGTGAACATGCGGGGTCTCGCTTTCAGGGGGAGGGTGGGGTCAGACTGCCTTGTTGAACAAGTGGTGCAGGTTGCTGTACTTGCCATCAAACGAGGGCGCACCCTCGTCCACCTGCAGGGTGATGCCGATGTGGCGCTGCGCCAGCAGAGGGCCAAAGTGCTGTTTGACCACGCCCAGCAGGGTCTCGCCCACGGCCTGGACCACGGCGGGTGCGCGGCCCGCGCCCATGCGCAGGTTCAGGTAGACAAAGGCGTAGTCGCCGCTGCCACCGGCGGCCCGGCCGGCCGCCCCGCCATCGGACACCGCATGGTGCGCGGCCGGGAAGGCCAGCACCCGGGTGCCACCCGGCGGGAACACGGCTTTGCCGGCCTCGTCGCGGTGGGCCAGCATGGTGTCGGCCAGGCTGCGGCACAGGGCGCTGAGGTCGGTCTCGGGCTCGATGTTGGGGGTGTAGAGGATGACGAGGTGGGGCATGTCAATGCAATGAAAAATGTCAGAAAGGGGTCACAGGCGCGGAAAGGCCTGGTAGCCGCTGGCGGCCGAGGCCTGGGCCGCGGGAATGGCATGGCCGTCCTGCGGCGTGATGGGGAACACGGCATTGATCTGGCCCGTGCCCGAGGCACCGAAGTAGGGGGTGATGACCTCGGCCTGGCCCTCATAGGCCGACCAGCCCAGCGCGCCCAGCAGCATGGCGGTGTCGTGCATGAAGCCTTCGCCATGGCCCTTGGTGGCGTACTCGGGCAGCATCTCGCAGAAGGCGGGCCAGTCGCCGCGCTGCCACAGCGCGATCACCTCGTGGTCCATCATCTCCAGGAAGGGGCTCCAGACCTTGAAGGCGAACTGGGGCGCCAGGCCGTTCTGGGCAAAGCGGTGGCTCAGCGAGCCGCTGGCCAGAAAGGCCACCGTGCCGTCGTAGTGCGCCTCCACCGCACGGCGCAGGGCCCAGCCCAGGCGGGCGCTGTCGTTCAGGTAGTGGCCCGTGCACAGCGCCGACACCGACACCACCTTGAAGTGTTGGTCGGGGTTCATGTAGCGCAGCGGCACCAGGGTGCCGTACTCGGGGTTCAGCGTGGTGGCGTCGTGGGCCAGGGTTTCCACGCCCAGCTCATTGCAGGTGCGCGCCATCAGCCGGCCCAGCTCGGGGTTGCCCGGGCATTCAAACGGCAGGTTGCTGATGAAATGCGGCAGCTCGTTGCTGGTATAGACGCCCTTGAAATGCGGGCCACAGTTGATGTGGTAGTTGGCGTTGACCAGCCAGTGGGTGTCGAACACCACCAGGGTGTCCACGCCCAGTTCACGGCAACGTCGGCCGATCTCATGGTGGCCGTCGATGGCGTCTTGCCGCGTGCCGTGGCGCGGGCCCGGCAGCTCGCTCAGGTACAGCGAGGGCACGTGGGTGATCTTGGCGGCCAGTGCGAGTTTGCCCATGGCGGTCTCCTGAGTGTGCGGTCGGTGGGTGGGGTCAGCTCTCGGCGCTGATGTGGGCGCTGCGGATCACCTGCGCATAGCGGGCCACTTCGCTGCGGATGAATTGGCCAAACTGCTCGGGCGTGCCCGCCAGCGAGCGGATGCTGCCCTTGGCAAAGGCCTCGCGCACGGCCGCCGTCTCCAGGGCCTGGCGCAGCGCGGCATTGAGCCGGGCCACCACCGCATCGGGCGTGGTCGTGGGCACCAGCAGGCCGTTCCACGAGTTGGATTCGACTGCCACGCCTTGCTCGGCCAGGGTGGGGATGTCGGGCGCATAGGTTGAGCGCTGTGCCGTGGCCATGCCCACGGCCACCAGTTTGCCGGTCTGCACATGGGCCCTGAACTCGGGCCAGTTGCCGAACATCAGCGTCACCTGGCCGCCCAACAAATCGTTCAGGGCCGGGGCCTGACCCTTGTAGGGGATGTGGGTCAGCTCGATGCCCATCTGTTCACGCAGCATCTCGCCGGCCAGATGGGCCGAGGTACCGCTGCCGAACGAGGCGTAGCTGAGCCGTGCGCCCGGCTTGCGCGCGGCGGCACGCAGGTCGGCGATGGAGCGGATGCCGCTGTCCGGGTGGCAGGCCAGCACATGCTCCGACAGGCCCATCAAGCCCACCGGGCGCAGGTCGCGCAGGCCGTCGTAGGGCAGGTTCTTCACCAGGGTCTGGTTGACGCAGAAGCTGTTGGCCACGCAGGTCAGGGTCAGCCCGTCGGGCGCCGCCTTGGCCCCGGCGTCCACGCCGATCACCGTGCCCGCCCCGGGCTTGTTGTCCACCACCACCGGCTGGCCCAGCGTGACGGCCATCTGCGTGGCCACCAGGCGCGCCACCAGATCGGTGGTGCCCCCGGGCGGAAACGGCACGATCAGCTTCAGCGGGCGTGCGGGCCAGGCCGGTGACTGGGCCTGAGCCAGGCCGGGCAGCAACGTGGCGCCCAGGGCTTGCAGAACAAGACGACGGTCCATTTCAAACTCCCCAGTGGGGGATGTGGTGGCTACCCAGCGAAACGGCGACGTTTTTGGGCTCGCAGAACACCTCGTAGC